>NZ_JBYOLC010000011.1:0-204058 GCF_057798995.1 Shinella sp. 20P9.1.1 | reverse complement strand
GTGTTCGCCCGCGTCGGGATGGTCAGGCCAGATGAAATAGCCGGCGTTGCTAATGCGCTCTTCACGGCACCCGATCGGGTGATCCCCAGCATGTTCTGTTTCGACAGAGTGCTTTGGCCGCGGTAATGATCTTCGAAGGCACGTTCCGCAGGGGTTTCGCCGAAAAGCTCTCTGAGGATGTTCTTAAGCTGCTGTGGATCCCATTCTCGACCGCGCAGCGTTCTCAGATGCCGCACCAGCCTTGCCAGATCATCCTTCCAGAGCCTTTGAGCGCTTCTATCCTCCGGCCAGCGGTCGGTGAATATGTCAGTCGCGTGCGCGGGGTTCGCCACCATGAGCGTCCGATGGTCCCGCTCCGCATTTTCGATCTCGCGCTGCATATGGGTCGCGATGGCGATCAGTTCGTCGCACAGACTGTCACTCATCTGCCCTGCATCCAGTGCCATCGCCGCTATCACTACAGAAGGAGGGCAGCGGCCATCTCGTCCGCGGAACTGGATGTCGCGGAACCGCTTGAGCAACTGGATCGCCACGAGGCGAGGGGACTTCTCCTCGATGGGTACGTGATCCGGCATCGGCTGCGTTTCGGCGCGAGTGTCCAGTAAACCATCTGCAAGGAGGCGACGTGTGCGGTAGCGGGAGGCGAAGATGTCGCTCGATTTGATCCGCGCGTTGAAGTGCAGCGTGAAGGCCTTCGGATTGACCTCCTTCGTGAACTTCTCGTTGCGCTTGGCGTTGTGGTGGAAGAGCATGCCGGAACGTTCAGGGCCGCCTGGGATCCGCGCCACGGGCATCAGGTCTACGGTGACGCCGTCGGGGTAGGTGACGGTCACGCAGCGCGAATTTCGTGTCACCTTGAAGTCGTAGTAGCGGCTCCCCAGATCGCCCTTCACGGCCTTGTAGAGCTGGTCCAGCATCCATGCGGGATCGGTTCCGATCGGGAAGTCGACCTCCACGACAACGTCGATGTCGTGCTGCATTGATCTGACATAGAATAGATGGCGGCCGCGATCGAGAACGAACCGGAGGGGTAGCACTCGCGAACCTTACCCTCCAAGGGGCTGCCCTTGCGGTCGACGTGAGCGCAGAGTCCGACGTAGTGGTCGACGGCTTCTTCATGCTTCGTCTTGGGGACCTGGATGCGTCTGGCTATGTCGATCAATATCCCGTCCAGGGGATCGATGGTGGCCGCGAGATCGAGGTTGATGAGAATTCCCATGCCATTGTCTCCTGCGAGCGAGCGCCTGCGCTCTGCTGTTAGTTGCGGCCGCCTCCGCTTTCGATCATCCCCCGATGAGTAACTTTGTCCTGTCTTGTAATTTCCCGGCGGCAAGAGCCGCCGGAACTTTCTTTTGAGAGCTCTAAGGCCCTGATTTAATGACATCAGGACGGTTTACTGACAAACCCAGTGGCTCCCTACAAGTATGGAAAACCTAGCTGGACTGCCGTCCCAATGTCATCTCAGTGTCGCAATGGCGAACCTAGTGTCGCGCTACATTCAGAAGGTTGCTAGACTTCAGCTGCAGCCGCTCGTGGCGCCGCAGGTGTCGCACTTCTCGCAGGTGCCGTTGCGCACCATCGTGAAGTTCTGGCACTCCGAGCACATGTTGCCGGTGTAGCCCTGCGCGATGGAGCGCATGCGGCGTTCGTTTTCGAGCTTCTTGGCGTCGGCCTTGGCACTTGCGGCTTCGGCGGCGGCCTTGTCGGAGAAGAGGGCGGTGATGCCTTCTGCTTCCTCGGCAGACTCGTCGGCGATTTCCTCGGCCAGTTCGGCGGCGCGCTCCTCGTAATCGCGCTTGAAGGCGACGATTTCGTGGGTGCTGGCTGCGACGGTCGGCTCCAGCTTGCGGGCGGCGTTGCCGGCGAAGGCCGTCACGTTACCCGTCGAGGCTGCCTTGGCGGGAGCGGCGGTGGCCGCACCCTTCGGCTCGGAGAGCTGACGCTCGGTCTGGCCGCCCTGGATGAGCGTCGGCTTGTGGCCACGCGTCCAGCCGGTCGAGAACGGGTTGGTCTTGCCTTCCTGGATGCCCTTGCCGAGTGCGGTGTTCGAGAAGTCCGACTGGTCGACATGCGCGAGGTCATGACGGCCGAGATAGGAGACGGCGAGTTCGCGGAAGACGTAGTCGAGGATCGACGTCGCGTTCTTGATCGCGTCGTTGCCCTGCACCATGCCGGCCGGCTCGAACTTGGTGAAGGTGAAGGCCTCCACATATTCTTCGAGCGGCACGCCGTACTGGAGACCCAGCGAGATGGCGATGGCGAAGTTGTTCATCATCGCACGGAAGGCCGCACCTTCCTTGTGCATGTCGATGAAGATCTCGCCGAGGCGGCCGTCACCGAATTCGCCGGTGCGCAGATAGACCTTGTGGCCGCCGACGACGGCCTTCTGGGTGTAACCCTGGCGGCGGTTCGGCAGCTTCTCGCGGTCGCGCACGACACGCTCGATGATGCGCTCGACGATCTTTTCGGTGACCGTGACGGCCTGGGCGGCAGCGGGGGCGGCGACCAGCGCCTCGATTGCATCGTCCTCGTCCTCTTCGTCCTCGATCAGCGAGGCGTTGAGCGGCTGGGACAGCTTGGAACCGTCGCGGTAGAGGGCGTTGGCCTTCAGCGCGAGCTTCCAGGAGAGCATGTAGGCGTTCTTGCAGTCCTCGACGGTCGCCTCGTTCGGCATGTTGATCGTCTTGGAAATGGCGCCCGAGATGAACGGCTGGGCGGCCGCCATCATGCGGATGTGGCTTTCGACCGAGAGGTAACGCTTGCCGATCTTGCCGCAGGGATTGGCGCAATCGAAGACGGCCAGGTGTTCGGCCTTGAGGAACGGCGCGCCTTCCAGCGTCATCGCACCGCAGACGTGGATGTTGGCGGCCTCGATCTCCTTCTTCGTGAAGCCGATATGCTCCAGCAGGTTGAAGGACATGTCGGAGAGCTGCGCATCCGAAACCTTCAGGACGTCCTTAAGGAAGTCGGCGCCGAGCGTCCACTGGTTGAAGGCGAACTTGATGTCGAAGGCTGCCTTGAGACCGGCGCTGACGGCCTCGATCTTCTCGTCGGTGAAGCCCTTGGCCTTCAGCGAGCCGGGGTTGACGGCCGGTGCCTGGTTGAAGTTGCCATGGCCGACGGCGTAGGCCTCAATCTCGGCGATCTGGCTTTCCGAATAGCCGAGCGTGCGCAGGGCTTCGGGAACGGCGCGGTTGATGATCTTGAAGTAGCCGCCGCCGGCGAGCTTCTTGAACTTCACCAGCGCGAAGTCGGGCTCGATGCCGGTCGTGTCGCAGTCCATGACGAGACCGATCGTGCCGGTCGGCGCGATGACTGTCGTCTGGGCGTTGCGGTAGCCGTGCTTTTCGCCGAGCGCGACGGCCTTGTCCCAGGCGGCCTTGGCGTGGACGATCAGGGTCTGGTCCGGGCACTCGTCATGAATGAGGGCGACCGGGTTGACCGAGAGGGCTTCGTAGCCGGTGGTCTCGCCATAGGCGGCGCGGCGATGGTTGCGCATGACGCGCAGCATGTTGTCGCGGTTCGGCTCGAAATTCGGGAACGGGCCGAGCTCGCTCGCCATTTCGGCCGAGGTCGCATAGGAGACGCCCGTCATGATGGCTGTCAGCGCACCGGCGATGGCGCGGCCTTCCGTCGAGTCGTACGGGATGCCCGAGGACATCAAGAGGCCGCCGATATTGGCGTAGCCGAGGCCGAGCGTGCGGTATTCGTAGGAGCGCTCGGCGATCTGGCGCGAGGGGAACTGCGCCATCATCACGGAGACTTCGAGCACGATGGTCCACAGGCGGACGGCGTGTTCGTAATCGGTGATGTTGATGTTCTTGGTGGCCGCATCCTTGAACTGAAGCAGGTTCAGCGAGGCGAGGTTGCAGGCGGTGTCGTCGAGGAACATGTATTCCGAGCACGGGTTGGAGGCGCGGATTGGCCCCTCGGCCGGCGAGGTGTGCCAGTCGTTCATCGTCGTGTTGAAATGCAGGCCCGGATCGGCCGAAGCCCAGGCGGCGTAGGAGATCTGCTCCCACAGGTCGCGGGCCTTCAGCGTCTTCATGACCTTGCCGTCCTTGCGGGCGGTCAGGTTCCAGTCGCCGTCGTTCTCCACCGCGCGCAAAAAATCGTCCTTGAGCGAGACGGAGTTGTTGGAGTTCTGGCCGGATACGGTGAGGTAGGCTTCCGAATCCCAGTCCGTGTCGTAGGTCTTGAACTCGAGGTCCTTGTAGCCCTGTCTGGCGAACTGGATGACGCGCTTGATGTAGTTTTCCGGCACCTGGCTCTTTTTGGCGGCGCGGATTTCGCGCTTGAGGGCCGGGTTTTCCGCCGGTTCGTAGCACTTGTCGCCGTCGGCCGAGCAATTGACGCAGGCCTTCATGATGGCCTTGAGGTGATTGGCGACGATCTTCGAGCCGGTGACGAGGGCCGCCACCTTCTGCTCTTCCTTGACCTTCCAGTTGATGTAGGCCTCGATATCCGGATGGTCGATGTCGACCACGACCATCTTGGCCGCGCGGCGCGTCGTGCCGCCCGACTTGATGGCGCCGGCCGCGCGGTCGCCGATCTTCAGAAAGCTCATCAGGCCGGAGGAACGGCCGCCGCCCGAAAGCTTTTCGCCTTCGCCACGCAGATAGGAGAAGTTGGAGCCGGTACCGGAGCCATACTTGAACAGGCGGGCTTCACGCACCCACAGGTCCATGATGCCGTTTTCGTTGACGAGATCGTCTTCGACCGACTGGATGAAGCAGGCATGCGGCTGGGGATGTTCGTAGGACGACTTGGACTTGGTCAGCTTGCCGGTGAAGGGGTCGACATAGAAGTGGCCCTGGCCGGGGCCGTCGATACCATAGGCCCAGTGCAGGCCGGTGTTGAACCACTGTGGGCTATTCGGGGCGACGCGCTGGGTGGCGAGCATGTAGGCAAGCTCGTCCTTGAAGGCAGCAGCGTCTTCTTCCGATGCGAAATACTTGCCCTTCCAACCCCAGTAGGTCCAGGTGCCGGCGAGGCGGTCGAAGACCTGGCGGGCATCGGTTTCCGAGCCGAAACGCTCGCCCTCGGGCAGCTTGGCCAGGGCGTCGGTGTCGGGCACGGAACGCCACAGGAAGGAGGGAACGTCGTTCTCTTCCACCTTCTTCAGGCGCGCGGGCACGCCGGCCTTGCGGAAATATTTCTGGGCGAGGATGTCGGCGGCGACCTGGGAGAACTGTGCGGGCACGTCGATATCGGCCAGACGGAAGACGATGGAACCATCCGGGTTCTTGATTTCACTGGTCGCCTTGCGGAATTCGATTTCCGCATAGGCCGACTGGCCGGGTTTGGTGAAACGACGTTCTATGCGCATGTCCGTTGTCCTTTGTGCCGCAGCCTGCCTTCAAAACAGGGCGCAATTATCCCCGACCGGCCGCAATGACATGCAGCCAGCTCAAATTCTCAGTCCGTGCGTGAAACCCGATTGATTACGGGATCCTGTATCTTGCGGTGAGTTTAGCTGCAAACACTAAATATAGTATCAACAGCTTCTTTTTTCCAGTCCCACGGATCGCGATGAC
The DNA here is from genome assembly GCF_057798995.1 of Shinella sp. 20P9.1.1. Lineage (NCBI taxonomy): Bacteria > Pseudomonadati > Pseudomonadota > Alphaproteobacteria > Hyphomicrobiales > Rhizobiaceae > Shinella > Shinella sp. 20P9.1.1. Next base: position 198,521 of record NZ_JBYOLC010000011.1, on the reverse strand, counting down.
GTTTCAGGAAATCCTGCGCAAAAACCCTCGTGCAGCGAGCGGATCATCCACCCGGCCACATGCGCATGGGAACGCGATTTCATGATGAGAACCGACCTCGTAACAATACGGTTCAGCCGCCGCCGCAACTTGGATTTCATTAACCTCATCAGCCCGATTCCCGTCAAGGGCTGGTTTGTGAACGAAGTTTGAACCCTATATGTTGTGCCTGCTGCCTGTGGAAAATGGGGACAGCGCGGGATGCCTGAAAAATCAGCGGCTTCCGGGCGAAAGGTGAGGTGGCGGGACATGCCGCTGTGGAAAAGCGAAAAAAATCACAGGTGAAAATGCGGGTTTTTTTGACACCCCGACTTCAAGCAATAGCCATGCGGCGGAACTTGTGATCCGTGGATAAAGTGATTCCCTCCCGCCGCGTCAGAGAGCGTCCAGATTGACGCCGACGGTGACGGCGCCGATGATCTCGCCGTTGCTGGGATCGCGGATGGGCAGGCTTGCCTGCGACTGCATGAGCTGGGTCGATTCGTCCCGCTCCGCCTCCTCGATGTGCACGAGGCCGGCGCCAAAGCTCTTCAGCCATTTGGCTTCGTCGCCCTGCCAGTAGTCGGTGGTGATGTCGCTCTGGCCGACATTGAGGCCGCGATTGTCCATCACGAAGATTTCGGTAATCAGGCCCTCGGCCGCGCGCTGCCGGCCTTTCAGGTAAAGCGAAAGCGGGTTGGAGAGCGTTGCGTCGATCAGCGGCCGTTTCGCACTCAAGAGCTCGGCGCGCCAGCGTGCATCGAGATCCTGGATTTCCGCCTGGTTCAGACGGGAATGAAGGGCGTTTTGGGCGATGACCGCGTTGATGATGGCAGGCTCGGTCAGCCAGGGGCGCACATTGGCCTCGACATAGTCGGCGACGGCGGTGATGCGGATATCCTGCTGCGCGCCCGCCGGCCCGGCCGGGAGTAGGGCGATAATAAGGGCCGCCGCCAATGCCGGCCATCGATAGGGCATGACTGTCCGCGCCTCCCATCACCGATCCGATCGGCGAACATAAGGACTATCTTTTGCAGGCATTGCGGAAAGATTAAGCCGGCGGAGGGACGCGCGCCTTCCGCCGGCTTTTTACGAAAATTCGTCAAATCAACACGTTGCGGCGCAACTCTCGATCGGTTCGCCGCAGCCTGCCGGCACGTCAGCCGCGCGCGCCCTTGGCGATCGGCTCCTGGTAGGTGAAGCCCATATCCCAAGGGAAATAGATCCAGGTGTCCTGGCTGACTTCGGTGACGAAGGTATCGACCAGCGGGCGGCCCTTCGGTTTGGCATAGACGGCGGCGAAATGGGCCTTCGGCAGCATGGCGCGCACCTGGGCGGCCGTCTTGCCCGTATCGGTCAGGTCATCGACGATGAGGATGCCTTCGCCGCCGTTCTGGCTCAGCTCGGGTGCGATACCCTTCAGGACATGCATGTCGCCCTGCGAGACATAGTCATGATAGGAGGCGACGCAAACCGTCTCGATGAGGCGGATGTTCAGCTCGCGCGAGATGACGGCGGCCGGCACGAGGCCGCCGCGCGTGATGCAGACGATGGCCCTCCATTCGCGGTCGCCATCCGCCAGGCGCCAGGCGAGCGCGCGCGCATCGCGGTGGAACTGGTCCCAGGATACGGGGAAGGCTTTGTCGGGCAGCGACATGACGGGACTCCTGATAGGCGGGAAAAAAAGAAGATTCCTTCTCTCTAATGCACTTCGCCGGTCAAGAAAATGATCGCCCGGCTATGGAGACCGGGCGATCCACAGGCAAGTCGCCTTACCGCGACATCAGAACCGGCACGCGCGCGCCGCGCATCATGGCGCTGGTGACACCGCCGAACAGGCGCTGGCGCAGCCGCGAATGGCTGTAGGCGCCCATGACGATGAGGCCGGCGTCGATTTCCGTGGCGCGACGGTTCAGCGTTTCGGCGACCGAGTGATGGGCCGAGGAGCCCGATGCGACGGAAATCTTGATGCCGTGACGGGCAAGCGTGGCGGCGAGTTCCGCCCCGCAATAGTCGGCCGACTGCATGCTGTTGTCGGGCGGATCGATGGTGAAGATCTCGACCTCCTTGGCCGCCGTCAGGAAGGGCAGGGCGTCGAAGGCGGCGCGCGTCGCTTCGCGTGAGCCGTTCCAGGCGAGCAGCACCCGGTCGACCGGCTCGGGGCCGGCCGGCGCGTTGGAGACGAGGTAGACGGGGCGGCCGCTCTCATAGAGCAGGTCCTCGATATCCTCGCGCGCCGGGCCGTCCAGATCGGGATCGAACTGGCCGGCAAGCACGATATCGGCAGAACGCGCGCTGTCGATGACGCCGGCCGAGGCATAGCCGGCAGATCCCGTGAAGAGCCGCCATTCATAGGAGATGTCGTCGCGCTCGCAGCGCGAACGGAACGCCTGCTCGACGTTCCGGGATTGTTCGCGGGCGCGCTCCTGGAGCTGGAGCACGGCGTTCGGATCCGGATACTCCATCGGCGCGATCAGCGTCACGACGACAGGCGTTTCCGCATGGATGCCGATGACATGTCCACCCGTGCGGCGCGCCAGCGCCAGCGCGTGATCCGTGACTTTCCCGGCGTCCTCGGCAGCACTCAGCACCGCCACGATGGTCTTGTAGGTCATTTCGGCCTCCTGTCTGGTTCTGCATCAGCATCCCCTCGCCGAGACCGGAAAACCTTGATTAGGATCAAGACGCAGCCTTGGCCGCGGCGATTTCGGCGATCATCGCCATGATATCACGTTCGGCCGCTTCCGCTGGTGCTTCCGTCCGGCTGCGGATGACGATTTCCGTCGAGAAGCGGTTTTCCGCAAAGCGCGGATAGGAGCCGATGCTGGTCTCCGGATGGTTCTTCTGGATTGCCGCGAGCGCGCTGCCGATATCACCCTCGCCGAAGGGCGAGGCGACGGAACGCGAGAGCATCGGTTTGCCGCCCGCAAGCTGCGGCACGACGGTGCCGAGCATGGCGGTGAAGACCTGCGGCACGCCGGCCATCACATAGACATTGCCGATATGGAAGCCCGGCGCGGTGGACACGGCATTTTCGATATGCACCGCGCCCTCCGGCATGCGCGCCATGCGCTGGCGAGCTTCGTTGAACTCGACGCCGCGCTTCTCGTACATCGCGCCGAGCAGTTGCATGGCGAGCGGATCGTGCAGGCAGGGCACGCCGAAGGCTTTCGAAATCGCATCCGCCGTGATGTCGTCATGCGTCGGGCCGATTCCGCCGGACGTGAAGACATAGGTGTAGCGGGCGCGCAGTGCATTCAGCGCCTCGACGATATCGTCCTCCTCGTCGCCGACGATGCGCACTTCCTTAAGATCGATGCCGGCGAGGAAGAGCATGTCGGCGAGTTGGCCGATATTCTTGTCCTTGGTGCGCCCGGAGAGGAGTTCGTCGCCGATGGCAAGCATGGCGGCGGTGGCGATCTCAGTGGAACTCATGGGGGCTTCCTGGATTTGGTACGGAAATGCCGACCGATCGGGCAGGCATTGTCAATGAGGGGTGAACAGTCTGTCGACCGGGCAGCTTCTGACGCCGCTCCTCCAAAGTGCTACATCCAAGCCGACGCCGCGATCAAGCGGAAAGCCTTTTCGAACAGGAGACGACGATGGCGAAAGTACTGGTCCTCTATTATTCGGCCTATGGCCATATCGAAACGATGGCCTATGCCGTGGCGGAAGGCGCAAAGTCTGCCGGCGCAGACGTGACTGTCAAGCGCGTTCGCGAACTGGTTTCCGACGACGTCGCCAAGGCCTCTTACTACAAGATGGACCAGAAGGCCGAGATCGCCACGGTCGACGAACTGGCCGATTACGACGCTATCATCGTCGGCGCCGGCACGCGCTTCGGCACGGTCGCCTCGCAGATGCGCAATTTCTGGGACCAGACGGGTGGCCTGTGGGCAGCCGGCAAGCTGGTCGGTAAGGTCGGCTCGGTCTTCACGTCGTCCGCCACCCAGCATGGTGGCCAGGAATCGACCATCCTCGGCTTCATCCCGACCCTGCTGCACCACGGCCTCGTCGTCGCCGGCCTGCCCTATGCTTTCCAGGGCCAGATGGGCGTTAACGAGATCAAGGGCGGCTCGCCCTACGGCGCCTCCACGATCACCGACGGCGACGGCTCGCGCCAGCCCTCGCAGGTCGAACTCGACGCCGCCCGCTTCCAGGGCGCCCACGTCGCCAAGATCGCGGCAAAGCTTTCGGCCTGACGTTCTCCTGAGACGTCGCTGAAAAAGAGGGTGCGGCCAGCGTCAGGGGCCGCGCCCTTTTTGTTTATCTCCACCGGCGATCGCCTCGGGAAACTCACGAATCGCCTATAGTTTTCTCCTGGCAAGGAGGTGCCGCATGGCTCATTTCAAGGGGGCGAAAATCGCGCTCATCTGCGAGGACCGGCTGATTGCCTATCTCAGGGATGAAAAGGCCGAAATCCCGTTTCCGGGCTGGTGGGATCTGCCGGGCGGCGGGCGGGAGCAAGACGAGACGCCGATTGAATGCGCCATCCGAGAAACCCGCGAAGAGTTCGGCATTTCGATCGATCCCGATTCGATCGTGTGGGAACGTTACTATCCCGGCCAGACGCCCGAGGCACCCGGAACCTATTTTCACGTCGCGCAGCTCACCGGTGGCTTCGGGGACATCGTCTTCAGCGAGGAAGGCCAGCGCTGGGAGATTATGTCGATCGACCATTTCCTGACGCATCCGCAGGTCGTCAGCCATCTGAAGGATCGTCTGCGTCACTATCTTGCAGAAATGGAATAGCGCGGCAGCTTTGAAACGCTGTTGGTGCGGGCGGCGGGGATCGAACCCGCACAGCCAAGGCCGAGAGATTTTAAGTCTCTTGCGTCTACCAGTTTCGCCACGCCCGCATGCGTTGCTTTTCAGGCACTTGCGTTGCCACGTCAAGGTGGTGTCGTGACCACTTCGACGAAAATCGAAAGACCTTACTTGCTCGGCTTCACCAGCGAGATGACGCGCGGCTTGGAGGGGGCGTCGAGCCATTCGATCCAGGTGTCGCGTTCCTCGATCGTGTCGAAGAAGCGCCAGAGCTTGAATTCGTCGTCGGTGGTTTCGAGCATTTCTCCGATGGAGACGAGCTCCATGGGCAGCGTCACCTCGTTGCCGTCATAGCGGATGAAGTAGATGCCTTCGGCGGCGAGGCGGATGACCTGGCCGGTGCCGTAGCTGCCATCGGGATCATCGACGGTGAAGTACATGCCGGTCAGCGTGTCGAAAACTTTGTCGTTCATGGGGTCCAGTGCAAATTCTCGGGAGCGCGTGGTTTCGCAAACTCTGATTTACCGGACTGCACCGGTTCGTCAATCCGCATGCTCGAGCAGCAGACCGGAAATCCGTGTCATTGCCTTGGGGGATTTTCATCCCCCAAGGCGAAAGGTTCAGCCGAAGGCGTTGAACACGAGGAAGAACAGCGCCGAAATCGCCGCGGCCGAGGGCAGCGTGATGATCCAGGCCCAGACGATGTTGCCGGCAAGGCCCCAGCGCACGGCGGAGACGCGGCGGGCCGCCCCCACGCCGATGATGGCGCCGGTGATCGTGTGGGTCGTGGAGACCGGGATGCCGAGCCAGGTGGCGCCGAAGAGCGTCAGCGCGCCGCCGGTCTCCGCGCAAAAACCCTGCATCGGGTTGAGGCGGGTGATCTTCGAGCCCATCGTGTGCACGATACGCCAGCCGCCCATCAGCGTACCGAGCGCCATGGCGGCCTGGCAGGAGATGACGACCCAGAAGGGCACGTAGAATTCGCCGCCGAGATAGCCCTGCGAATAGAGCAGCACAGCGATGATGCCCATCGTCTTCTGCGCATCGTTGCCGCCGTGGCCCAGCGAATAGAGCGATGCGGAGATGAACTGCATGACGCGGAAGGTGCGGTCGACGGCAAACGGCGTCTGGCGCACGAAGAGCCAGGAGACGATGAGCACGAGGACCAGCGCCAGAAAGAAGCCGATCATCGGCGACAGGAATATGGCGCTCGCCGTCTTGATGAGGCCGCTCCAGACCACGGCGCTGAAGCCGGTCTTCGCAAGGCCGGCACCGACGAGACCGCCGATCAGGGCATGCGAGGAGCTCGAGGGTATGCCGAAGATCCAGGTAACGACGTTCCAGATGATCGCGCCCATCAGCGCCGCGAAGATGACCAGCGGGCTGACGATGCCGGGATCGATGATGCCCTTGCCGAGCGTTTCGGCGACATGCAGGCCGAAGAACAGGAAGGCGATGAAGTTGAAGAACGCCGCCCACATCACCGCATATTGCGGGCGCAGGACGCGCGTCGAGACGATCGTGGCGATCGAGTTTGCCGCATCGTGCAGGCCGTTCAGGAAATCGAACAGCAGCGCGATGCCGACAAGCGCGATCAGCAGCGGAAGGGCGAGGGTCGCGTCCATCAGACGTTCTCGATCACGATACCGCTGATTTCGTCCGCCACGTCCTCGAAGCGGTCGACGACCTTTTCGAGTTCGGCATAGATCTCGCTGCCGATGATATAGGCCATCGGGTCGGTTTTGCCGAATTCCTTGAAGAGGGCCTTCACGCCCTGGTCGTGCAGCTCGTCGGAGCGGCCTTCGACGCGGGTGACCTCCTGAGCGATCGCGCTGAGGCGGTCGGCATGCACGCCGACCTTGTCGAGCAACGGGATGGCCTCGGCGATGAGATGCGCGGCCTTGACGACGGTGGCGCCCATTTCCTGCATGCCGGGCTGGAAGCTGGTCTGCTCGTAGAGGCGGATGGTCTTGACCATCTTGTGCATCATGTCGATGGCGTCATCCATCGACTGGATCAGGTCCTTGATGTCGCCGCGGTCGAAGGGCGTGATGAAGCTGCGGCGCACGGCGAGCAGGACCTCGGCCGTGATGGCGTCGGCCTCGTTTTCCAGCGCAACGATGCGGTTGCAGTGTTTTTCCATATCCGGCCCGCCGGCCAGCAGCGCCTGCAGGGCCTCGGCGGCACCGACGACGGTGCGGGAATGCTGCTCGAAGAGATCGAAGAAACGGTCTTCACGCGGCATGAGTTTGCGAAACAGCGAAAGCATGTATGCCCCTTATGTGGCTGGGGTTGTCATGCGGCTGTCATAATTGAGCAAGGACGCGCTGGAAAGCGCTGATTCGCCGCTTGTCACAATTCTCTTGGTGTTCGGTAAACCCTATTGGACGATCTTGAACGGCTGCTCGCTGATGGCGACGGCACCGCTGGCGGCATCGCGGAAGCGGTAGCGCAGCACATAGTCGCCGGCGGGTGGGCCGCTCAGATTCAGCGTCAGCTTGGCGAAGATTTCCTGGTTGCGCACGGTTCCCTTGAAGTCGAAGGAGCCGAAGGCCTTCTGCTCGGCCAGCACCGTGCCCTTGGGATCGAGAAGTTCCAGATCGACGGTAAAGTGCGATTCCAATGCACCATCCTTGCCCGGCCGCCAAGTCAGGCCGACGGGTTCGACATAGGAGATCAAGGCTTCGCCGACCTTGAAGCTCGATTCGGGCCGCGCCGTGAACATGCCGTAACCCTCGGGCGGGGTCGAGACGAAGACGGCCTTGCCGATGGAGAAGGGGAGCGTGGCGGCAAAGGCGCCGTAGGCATCGCGGATCGTGTTGTGCGCGCCGACCGTATCGCCGGCGGCGGCCTGTTCCTCCGCCTTCTTCGCCGCATCGGCAAGCGGGCCGGCAAAGGCGGACGCCGGTATCAGCGCAGCGACAAAGAGCATGCGCAACAGGGACTTCGACACGACCATACACTCAACCTCCAGCCCGATGGCCGCAGGATGCGAAGAAGCGTGACAACAGTCAACTCTTCCAGAAGAGTGGGGTTAATATGACGAGCACCGTGAGGATTTCCAGGCGCCCGAGCAGCATCAGGAAGGAGAGGAGATAGAGCGCCGCATCGTGGAAGCCGGCAAAGGAACCGGCCGGGCCGATCGCCTGCGTGACACCGGGGCCTACATTGGAAAGCGAAGTCGCGGCTGCGGAAAGCGCCGTCAACACGTCATAGCCCATGAGGCTGAGCAGGATTGCGCCGAACGCCGAGAGCGCCACATAGGTGATGAAGAACAGGAAGACGCTGCGCTGGAGATCGGCATCGACCGTCATCGGCCCGTAGCGCACGGCATGGATGCCGTCCGGATAGATCAGGCGGTAGAGGCCCGTGCGGATGAAATTGAAGAGGATGATGAGGCGATAGGCCTTCAGGCCGCCCGCCGTCGAGCCGGAGCAGCCGCCCATGAAGGTGGCGACGAAGGCGAGCGCCACGATGAAATGGCCCCATTGCGTATAGTCGTCGCTGGCAAAGCCTGTCGTCGAGAGGATCGAGGACACGGTGAAAAAGGAATGCGCCAGCGCCTCGTGGAAATCGATGCCGTTCTGCAGGCGCTGGAAGACGCTGGCTGCGATGGCGAAGAGGGCGAGATAGCCGAGGAAGACGCGGATCTGCGGATCGCGCCAGGCATCGATGCGCCCGCGCACGACGAAGAGGATGAGCACCGAAAAGGGCAGGCTCGACAGCGTCATGAAGAAGGTCGCGGCCCAGAGCAAAGGCAGGCTCTTGAAATAGCCGAAGGAGGCGTCGTGGGTGGAAAGCCCGCCCGTCGCGACGGTCGACATGGCATGGTTCAGCGCATCGAAGCGGCTCATGCCGAGCGCGGCATAGACGATGGCGCAGATCAGCGTGATCGCGACATAGATGGCGAGGAAGGCGCGCGTATAGCTCGCGATGCGGGCGAAGGGCTTGTCGGCCGTATCGGAGGATTCGAGCTTGAAGAAGGACATGCCGCCGACGCGAAGGTACGGCATGATGAAGAGACCAAGCGCCAGAATTCCGACACCGCCGAGCCAGTGCAGCAGCGAGCGCCACATCAGGACGCCGGGCGGCGCATGGTCGAGGCCGACGATGACGGTGGAGCCTGTCGTGCTGATCGCCGAGACCGATTCGAAGAAGGCCTGCGAGAAGGTGAGGTCGAGCGACGACAGCCAGAGCGGGATGGCGCCGATGATGCTGCCCGAGAGCCAGAGCATGTTGACGACGAGAAAGCCCATGCGCTTGTTGAAGGGCGGCGGGCCGGCGCGCGTGGCCGCCGCCGTCGCCAGCGACAGCGCGCCGGTGAAGAAGGCCGAGAGGAAGAAGACTTCCGAGTCGGGATGTCCATAGTAGACGTCGATCAGCGCGGGCAGCAGCATCGCGACCGAAAGATAGATGCCGCTGATGGCGGCAATATTGATGGCGGACCGGAAGATGGTGGCGTTCACGGGGTGTCCTGCGTGCCGGCTGGCTCAAGTTGGTCTCGAAAGGCCGCGCGGCCGGGACGGGTGGTGTCCGTCGCTGCGATATGCAATAGCGTTTGCATCGCCCAAACTCAAGGATAGGCTAGCCTGCCGCCCTGAGAGCGTTGAAAGGTTTGAAGAATGATCGGCTTGTGGTGCTTCTGTCCCTTTATCTGAAGGCGCGACACGCAGCTTTTTGAACCCAACCTCCATCGAACACGGACCACAGCATGAAACCCGACGTCGACGCAGCCATGGAGGCCTTGCGCGGTCTCTTTCCCGAAACGCCCCTGCAACTGAACGAACATCTCTCCGCCCGCTACGGCGCGGAGATCTACCTGAAGCGCGAAGACCTTTCGCCGGTGCGCTCCTACAAGATCCGCGGCGCGTTCAATTTCTTCCGCAAGGTGCTGGCTCAGGAAAATGCCGCGCGCAGCTTCGTCTGCGCCTCGGCCGGCAACCATGCGCAGGGCTTTGCCTTCGTCTGCCGCCATTTCGGCGTACCGGGCGTGGTGTTCATGCCGGTGACGACGCCGCAGCAGAAGATCGACAAGACGCGCATGTTCGGCGGCGAATTCGTCACGATCAAGCTCGTCGGCGACTTCTTCGACCAGTGCTACAAGGCCGCCCGCGACCATGCGGAGGCGACCGGCGCGCTGATGGTGCCGCCTTTCGACCATGCCGATATCATCGAGGGGCAGGCGACCGTTGCGGCGGAAATCGTCGCACAGCTCGGCGAAGGCAAGCTGCCGGATCTCGTGGTCCTGCCGGTCGGCGGCGGTGGCCTCGCGTCGGGCGTCACGGGATATTTCGAAAGCATGATCGGCCCGTCGAGCTTCCTGTTCTGCGAACCATCCGGTGCGCCGAGCCTCAAGCGCAGCCTTGAAAGCGGCGCGGTGGTGACGCTCGAGACGGTCGACAATTTCGTCGACGGTGCCGCCGTCGGCCAGATCGGCGCGCTGAATTTCTCTGCCCTTCGCCGGTTCTCCGCCGATCAGGTCATGCTGATCTCGGAAAACGCGATCTGCGTGACGATGGTGGACATGCTGAATGTCGAGGGCGTGGTGCTGGAGCCAGCGGGGGCGCTATCGCTGGCGGCGCTTGAGGAGTTGGGTCGGGAAAAGCTGGAAGGCAAGACGGTCGTCGCCGTCGTCTCCGGCGGCAATTTCGATTTCGAGCGCCTGCCCGACGTCAAGGAACGCGCGATGCGCCACAAGGGGTTGAAAAAATACTTCATCCTGCGCCTCGCGCAGCGCCCAGGCGCGCTCCGCGATTTCCTCAACCTGCTCGGCCCGGACGACGACATCGCCCGTTTCGAGTATCTGAAGAAGTCCGCGCGCAATTTCGGCTCGATCCTCATCGGCCTCGAAACCAAGGCGCCCGAGAATTTCGTGGCGCTCAAGAAGGCCTTCGACGGCGCGGGCATGGGCTATCAGGACATCACTGAGAACGAAATTCTCGCAAACCTCATCATCTAGGGACACGTACGGTTCGGTACGCTCGCCTCTTGGAGGGCGTGCCGGCCTGTGTTAGCAATCGGCCATGGCTTCTTTCTTTTCAAAACTCTTCGGTCGCGGCGGCGATACGGCAACTCCGGCAAAAGTGGCGGAGGAAACCGAGGCATATAACGACCTGACCCTCGTCGCAGCCCCCATCCAGGAAGGCGGCCAGTACCGCCTTGCCGGGCGCATCGAAAAGCGGGATGGCGACCGGGTGCTGACCCGCAGCTTCATCCGCGCCGATCTGTTTTCCTCGCGGGACGACACGGTCGCATCGACCTTCCGCAAGGCCAGGCAGATCGCCGATCAGCATGGTGCGTCCCTGTTCAGCGACGGCGTGGACAGCCGACAGGTCTGATCCTGTTGGATAAAGCCGTTTTGGCGCCATAAAAGTCATACGAAAAGTGTCAGGGCGCTGGAGTACCGGCGCGAATGCCTGTATCCGCAGGATTAGTGACTTGTTGCGACTCTGCCGGTGTTGTTAGCTGCCGGCAGTCGAGGAATTCTGCGGACCGATCATGGGTACTGAAAATCTGATCCTGCTTCTCGTCGAGGCCGGGTTCTATTTCGTCTTCATGGTGGGCCTGCTGCACCTGCGCCATCAGCTCGGCATCGGTGTCTTCGTCGCGGCCCTCGGGGTGATGCACTTCCTCGAGACCTATCTCGCCGCCGTCTTCTATATCGAGCTGCCCTTCGGCGTGATTTCGCCGGGCTCCTCGGTGCTGTTTTCCGGCAAGCTGATGATGATCTTGCTTCTTTACGTGAAGGAAGATGCAGCCGTCGTGCGTGCGCCGATCTACGGCCTGCTCGCGGGCAATTTCCTGACCGTTGGTCTGAGTTTCTTCCTGCGGCACCACCAGACGATCGGTGCGGTGCCGGGCCGTATCGCCGACCTTGCCTTCATCGACGAGATGGGCTGGCTGATGCTGTGGGGCACGATGCTGCTCTATGTCGACGCGCTCGCTATCATCCTGCTCTACGAGCGGCTCGGGCGCGTCTTCAAGAAGAGCACGGCGATGCGTTTCTTCGTTTCCGGCGTGGCGGTGCTCACCTTCGACCAGATCGGTTTCTATTCCGCACTGCATGTCCTGAACGGCGCGCCGATTGCTGTCTTCTGGGGCGGCTGGATCGCCAAGATGATGGCGGCCTGCGCCTACGCGGCGCTGATCACCGCCTATCTTCACTATTCGCGCATCTCCGCCATTCCCGTCTCGCCCCGGCCGATTGCCGATATTTTCGCCGATCTTACCTTCCGCGAGCGATACGAGGACCTGCTGGATCGCTCCGGCCGCGATGCGCTGACCGGCGTCTATGATCGCAGTCGTCTGGAGTTCGAGGCGCCGCGCGTGCTCTCGTCCATGCTGGTCGATGGCAAGCCGATGGCACTAATGATCATCGATGCCGACCACTTCAAGGAGGTCAACGACCGCTTCGGCCATCTTGCCGGCGACCGTGTGCTGAAGGACACCGCCGCCTGCCTGCAACGCGCGCTACGGACCAATGACCGCCTCTTCCGCTTCGGCGGGGAGGAGTTCGTGGTCATCTGCGAGGATATCGCACCGGCAACCGGATCGGAGCGCGCAGAAGCACTTCGCCGGACCGTCGAGGCTGAAATTCGCCGGCCGGATGGCGTGCCGGTCACGGTCAGCATCGGCGTCGCCAACAGCTATGCCGACGGCACGACGCTGAACGCGCTGCTTTCGGCCGCCGATGCCAGGCTCTATGTTGCCAAGAATGCCGGCCGCAACCGGGTGATATCCGAATAGGCCTGCGCCGTTTTTCGGCGCTTGTCGCCTGAACAATCGACCGTCACAAAAGGTTCATATGCGCTTCCTATACGGGCAGGGCAGCCTCTCCATGAACGGATATCGATCATGTTCGAAGACCACCATCTGAACCGCATCAAGGCCGAAATCGCCGACAGCTTCGATGAGGAGCTGGAAATGCAGATCGAGGAGGAGCGTCTCGACGAACTCGTCGCCGAGGGCATGTCCGAAGTGCCGGCGGCAACGCTGGAGCGCCGGGTCTATTTCCGCGAACTTTTCCGCCTCCAGCATGAGCTGGTGAAGCTGCAGGACTGGGTGCAGCACAAGAAGCTCAAGGTCGTTGTGCTGTTCGAAGGCCGCGATTCCGCCGGCAAGGGAGGTGCCATCAAGCGCGTGACGCAACGGCTCAATCCGCGCGTCTGCCGCGTCGTGGCGCTTCCGGCACCGACCGAGCGCGAGCGCGATCAATGGTATTTCCAGCGGTATGCCGCCCATCTGCCGAGTGCCGGCGAAATGGTACTGTTCGACCGCTCCTGGTATAATCGCGCTGGCGTCGAGCGCGTCATGGGCTTCTGCTCGCCGGAGGAGCTGGAAGAGTTCTTCCGCTCGGTGCCGGAATTCGAGCGCATGCTGGTGCGCTCCGGCATCATCCTCATCAAATACTGGTTCTCGATCACCGACGAGGAGCAGGAATTCCGTTTCCGCATGCGTATCCACGATCCGTTGAAGCAGTGGAAACTCTCGCCGATGGACCTGGAAAGCCGCGTCCACTGGGAAGACTACACCAAGGCCAAGGAAGAGATGCTTGCGCGCACCCACATCCCGGAAGCGCCATGGTGGATCGTCGAGGCCGTCGACAAGAAGAAGGCACGCCTCAACTGCATCGCCCACCTCCTGACGCAGGTGCCCTATGAGGATGTGCCGAAGCCGTCGATCGACCTGCCGGAGCGCGTGCGCCACGATGACTATATCCGCAACGAGCCGCCGGATGAGATGTATGTCCCGGACGTCTACTGACGTCGGCCTCCGCCCTTGAACCTTCTCGACCAGGCGGAACGGGGGCTCGCGCCAGGCCTCGTCGGAGCGTACCGGGCCTTGCCCGGTGGGCCTGTCATGCCCGTCGCGCCGCAGGATATCGAGGCGGTGCTGGCTGCGCCGGATGGCTGGGTCTGGCTGCATGTCGATCTCGTCGATCAGCGCACGCAAGCCTGGCTGCCGGGCCGCTGTGCCTTGCCGACTGCCGCACGCGCAATCCTCGAAGGTCATGACGAAAGCCTCGTGCTTGGCCATGAGGCCGGCATGACGCATGGCGTCATCGCCGATCTCCAGCAGCAGGAGACGGAACGCGCCTCCACCACGGTGGGGCGGCTGCATTTCGCGCTGACGGAGCGTCTGCTCGTTACCGGGCGACGCCATCCCGTGGAGGCCGTGAACCGGGTTCGCCGCGCCTTTGCCGAAGGGTTTTGCCCGGCGACGGCCTATGAACTTTTCGAGGCGATCGTCGCGGCCTTCTGCAAGAACACCGCGATCAAGCTGAAAGAGGCTTCGGCTATGCTCGACGCGGTGGAGGATCGGCTCGTTACGGAGCGGCTGAGCGACGAACGCCGAAGCCTCAAGGAGGTCCGTCGTCTTGCCGTATCGCTGCATCGACCGGTTGCCGGCATGGTGGCGCTGTTCGAGGAGGAGGACCGGGAGGATTGGACGCTGTCGGGCAATGCCCATGCGGTGCTGCGCCGCCTGTCGATGCGGCTGGAACGGCTCGACCGCGAAATCGTCATGGTCAACGACCGTGCCCGCCTGTTGCAGGAGGAAATGGCAACCGAGCTGGCGGACGAATCGAACCGCAGCCTGAAGGCCATGGCCGTGATGAGCGCTTTGCTGCTGCCCGGCACGCTCGTCGTCGGCGTCTTCGGCATGAATACGGCCGGCCTGCCGTTCAGCGTCGGCGAAACGGGCTTCTTCTGGGCGATGATGCTCGGGATCGGCGCAACCGCGCTGTTTTACTGGCTGCTGCGCCGCGCCGGCATCAATTTGCGGTTCTAGATGCCGACATTCGGCCGGTCGATGATTTCGCGCAGCGCGAAACTCGAGTTGATCTTCACCACGTGGGGCAGGGCCGACAGCCAGTCGCGGTGGATGCGTTCGTAGTCTTCCAGATCCTTGGCCGCGACGCGCAGGATATAGTCGTATTCCCCGGACATCAGGTAGCAGACCAGCACGTTTGGGCAGAGCTTGACCGCTGATTCGAACTCGGCGAGCGTCTTGGCGAACTGGCCCGACAGCGAAATGTGCACGATGGCGATCATCTTGTAGTCGAGCGCCTTGGGCGAAACGCGGGCGTGATAGCCGTTGATGACGCCGGATTTTTCCAGAATGTCGAGGCGGCGCGAGCAGGCCGAAGGCGACAGGCCGATGCGCTCGGCCAGTTCAGCATTTGAAATCCGGCCGTTCTGCTGAATCACCTTCAGGATCGCAGTATCAATCGCATCCAGTTGCGACATTCGGATATCCTTCGAAAATTGTGCTTATATTCGAAGAATATTCGATAAGGAGCGGTTTCGCAAACGCGCTTTGCAAGGACATTGCGCCCGTCCTCTGGTTCCATTGTGGTCCCGCTGGGAGTGGCGGAAACGGAAACGAGACAGGAGAGGAACGCGCATGCGTGTCGGTTGTCCGAAGGAAATCAAGAATCACGAATATCGGGTCGGTCTGACGCCGGGTGCTGTTCGCGAATATGTGGCGCATGGCCACGATGTCATCATCGAAACGAAGGCCGGCGCCGGCATCGGCGCTGATGACGATGCCTACCGCGCCGCCGGCGCGAAGATCGTTGCCACCGCCGCGGATATCTTCCAGAAGTCCGACATGGTGGTGAAGGTCAAGGAACCGCAGCCCGCCGAATGGGCGCAGCTCCGTGACGGACAGATTCTCTACACCTACCTGCATCTCGCGCCCGATCCGGAGCAGACCAAGGGCCTGCTCGCCTCCGGTGTCACGGCCATCGCCTACGAGACGGTGACGGATGACCGCGGCGGCCTACCGCTGCTCGCGCCGATGTCCGAGGTCGCCGGTCGTCTCTCCATCCAGGCGGGCGCCACCGCACTCCAGAAGGCCAATGGCGGCCGCGGCATCCTGCTCGGCGGCGTGCCCGGCGTGCTGCCGGCCAAGGTCGCGATCATCGGCGGCGGCGTCGTCGGTCTGCATGCGGCCAAGATGGCCGCCGGTCTCGGCGCCGATGTCTCCATCCTCGATCGTTCGATCCCGCGCCTGCGCCAGCTCGACGATCTCTTCGGCGGCCGCATCCACACGCGCTATTCGACGATCGACGCGCTGGAAGAAGAAGTCTTCTCCGCCGATCTCGTCATCGGTGCGGTGCTGATCCCCGGCGCTGCCGCACCGAAGCTCGTGACCCGCGAAATGCTCTCGGGCATGAAGAAGGGCGCCGTCATCGTCGATGTCGCCATCGACCAGGGCGGCTGCTTCGAGACCTCGCATGCCACGACCCATTCCGACCCGACCTATGAAGTCGACGGCGTGGTGCACTATTGCGTCGCCAACATGCCGGGCGCCGTGCCGGTCACTTCGGCGCATGCGCTGAACAACGCGACGCTGCATTACGGTCTCCAGCTGGCCGACAAGGGCCTCAAGGCCATTGCCGAAGACCGCCACCTGCGTGCCGGCCTCAACGTGCACAAGGGCCGCGTGACGAATGCTCCGGTGGCCGAAGCCCTCGGCTACGATGCGTTCGCACCGGAAGCCGTCCTGAACGTCGCCTGATTTTTTTCAGATGCGAAAATGAGAAGGCCCGGAGCGATCCGGGCCTCTTTCATGCCCGCTCGACGCGGCACTGGTAACAGTTGTTGCGGGCCGAGCGGATGTGCAGATAGGCGATGTCCTCGCGGTTGAGCAGGTCCCGCGCATAGGTCGGGATATCGGCATTCGGCACCACGGCGCCGGTGCCGTAAAGAATGCGGTTTTCCGAGGAATAGCCGCGCACGATGTAATCGCGGCTGGTCAGCATAGGCGGCATGTCCTCGGACGGCTCGTGCGCGGCGCAGGGTTGGGCATGCAGGAAGATCGGACCGGTCTCCGCATAGGGCTGGAGGGCCGGGAAAGGGCGGTGGGCGAGGATCAGATAGGGCTCGCCGGCACCGACGAGCCGCAGACAATGCCGGCAGGGCACGCCGTCGCCATCGGACACCTGCCGTTCCGGCTTCAAGCCATAGGCATCGTCGCCGCCGTTCCAATAGGCGGTGGCGGTTTCGGTGGGCATGGGGAGGAAGCGGATGGACATGGACGGCTCCAGTTGTTGGACAGGACGCCATCTTCGTCATTCCCGCATGTGGCGACACCCGATACTTGCCACGGGAATCGAAACCGCCGGCGCGAGGCCGGCGGTTGGAGGGGTTAGCGAACGAATTCGTCGATGCGGCGCAGCGTGACGCGGCGGTTGCGCCACTCCTCGTATTGGGTCTGCACCAGCAGGTATTCCTCGCCGTAACCGACCGTTTCGAGGGCGCGGGCGGGGAGGAGGAATTCCTGCACCAGCACGCGCTTCAGCGATTCGGCGCGGCGTTCGGACAGGATCTGGTTCGATTCGAACGAGCCGACGGCGTCCGTATGGCCTTCGATGAGGAAGACGGCGTGGCGGCGGCGACGCAGCAGCTGCTCCATGGCGCGTGCGATCTGGCGCACCTTGCGATATTCCGAATGCGGGATTTCCGCCGAGCCGAAGGCGAAGTTGATCGACTGGATGTTGATCGAGGGCGCCGCACCGCGCAGGTCCGGCCGGCGCTTGAACTCGCGTACCGTCACGCGCTCCTCGTTGCGCAGACGACGCGAGGGTGCTGCATCGAGACGACGCAGGATGATTTCCGCCGACGGGGTTTCCTGTGCCAGCGCGGCGTTCGAGAAGAGCGGAGCGGCGAAGGCGGCGGAAAGCGCGGTCAGAAAGGCGCGGCGTTGCATGGTGTGGTCTCCTTGGTCTTTGATCGTCTGTTGGCGCCAAAGTGCCATTTGCGATCTGAAGGAGACCTGAACCCCGCCTTTAACTCCCGTTCAGATTGTTTAACGGGGTTCCGCCGGCATCAGACAGTCCCGTTTGGCGAGCGCCAGCAGCTCGGTATCCGAAAGCGGCACCACTTCTGCATCGCGCGTGCCGACCGGCGAGAAGCCGAACATCTGGTAGAGCTGGAGGGCGCGCGGATGGTCGAGATTGTTTGTCGTGACGGTCACGCGCTTGGGGCCGAGCGCCCAGGCGGCGTAGAGCGTCTGGAGCAGGAACCATTTGCCGATGCCGAGGCCGAGTGCCCGCTCGAGCAGGCCGAAATGCGAAAGCTCGATCGTGTCATCATCGACCTGCAAGAGCTCGAAGAAGCCGGCCGGCGCGCCGTTGACATAGAGTACGGTCACGCTGTTGCGCTTGTCGTTGAGCGTGGCGGCCAGCGTCGCGTCATCCATCCGCAGCCGATCGACCCAGTGCCAGCGGCTGCCGACCTGCCGGTAAAGGAAACGATAGAAGGCCAGCGGGATTTCCGGCGCGCTGAGGATGGCCGTGTGCACGTTGACCGGCACCGGCAGGCTCTGCTTGGGCGGTGCGGTCATTTCGAGCGCGGTGATATGAACCGCGATGGGCGCGGACTGGACTTTCTTCGCCATGGTCAGGCCTTTCCGGTCACGACGGGCGTATCCTGACGGCCGCCCCATTCCGACCAGGACCCATCATAGAGCGTATTGTTCTCATGGCCCAGGGAATGGAGGGCAAGCGTGATGATCGCCGCCGTGATGCCCGAGCCGCAGCTGGTGACGACCGGCTTGGAGAGATCGATACCGGATAGCTCGAAATGCCGGCGCAGGCTCGCGAGATCCTTGAACTTGCCATCCACGGAAAATGTGCCCGACGGCATGCTTTTCGCGCCCGGCATATGGCCGGAGCGCATGCCGGCGCGCGGCTCCGCCTCTTCGCCGGTGAAGCGGCCTGCACCGCGCGCATCGGCGATCTGCTTCGAGCCCGTCGTGACGATGCCGCGCATCTCCTCGAAGGAGGTGACGGCATAGGGGTTGAAATTGGTGCGGAAAACGGCGGGTGCCGGCTCCGGCAGGTCGGTCGTCAGCGGGCGCCCTTCCTTCTTCCAGCCGTCGATGCCGCCATCCATGACGAAAACGTTCTTCGCACCCATGGTGCGGAACAGCCACCAGACGCGCGGCGCGGTGAAGATGCCCGGACCGTCATGCACGACGATGGTGTCCGTATCCGAAATGCCGAGCTTGCCGACTTCGGCGGCAAAGAATTCCGGTGAAGGGATGGTGTGCGGCAGGCTGACGGCATGGTCGGCGATGACGTCCTGATCGAAGAACACGGCGCCGGGAATATGGCCCGAGGCATATTCGGCCGCGCCATTGCGGTTCTGCGCCGGCAGATACCAGGAGGCATCGACGATACGGAACTCCGGCGCGCCCAGCTGTTTTTCCACCCAATCCGCCGAGACGACGAACTTGCTCTTGTCGTTGGACATATCTGTACTCCCTCAGGCCTCGGAACCGGGCGCACCGAAGCGGATGCGGAACCGGCGGTTCTCCTTGCCCTTCTTGTCGATCTTGGAAATGTGAATGGCGCCGACTTCCTGCGTTTCCGACACATGCGTACCGCCGCAGGGCTGGCTGTCGATGGAGGAATTCTCGCCGATGCAAACGAGGCTGACGCGGCCGAGCCCCATGGGCGGGCGCACGTTCTTGGATTTGACGATGCCGGGATTGGCGGCAAGCTCCGCGTCGGTGATCCATTTCACAAAGATCGGATGGTTTTCCTCGACGAGCTTCATCAGCTTCGCCGTCACCGCATCCTTGTCGATGGTATCGGTCATGTCGAAATCGACCCGGCTGTCCTCCTCGCCGACCGCCGCGCCGGTGATCGGGTAGGGGCAGACGACGGAGAGCAGGTGGCAGGCGGTGTGCATGCGCATCAGCTTGTAGCGACGCGCCCAGTCGATATGGGCTACGACCGTCTCGCCGACGATGGGCGATGCCTCGCCCTCCAGCGGGCGGTGGATGATGATCTCTTTCGTCGCGCCCGTGACTGCCGGGCCGAGCGCGATGCGGCTGCCGTCGGCGCGCTCGAGGAAGCCGGTATCGCCCGGCTGGCCGCCGGACGTCGCGTAAAAGCAGGTCTGGTCGAGCTCGATGCCGCCGTCCTCGCGCACCGCCGTCACCACTGCCTCATGTGTCGAGAGATAGAAATCGTCGCGAAAGAGGGCAGTGGTGGGAAGGGACATGAGACCTATTCGACCGGCTGATAGGGGACCTTGATCGCCGATTTCGCCTTCAGCCATGCCGGAACGGGCAGGCCCTTCGAATCGAGGAAGTCCGGATTGAAGAGTTTCGACTGATAGCGGTTAGCATAGTCGCAGAGGATCGTCACGATCGTGTGGCCCTTACCGAGGTCGCGGGCAAGGCGGATCGCGCCGGCAATGTTGATGGCCGTGGAACCGCCGATGGCGATGCCCTCGTTCTCGATGAGATCGAAAACGATCGGAACGGCTTCGGAATCGGGGATGTTGTAGGAATAATCGGGCGTGAAGCCTTCGAGGTTCGCCGTGATGCGGCCTTGGCCGATGCCTTCGGTAATGGAGCTGCCGGCCGACTTCAGTTCGCCATTGGTGTAGTAGCTGTAGAGCGCCGCACCATCCGGATCGGCCAGCGCGATCTTGATATCGGGGTTTTTGGCGCGAAGGCCCGCGGCCACGCCGGCCAGCGTGCCGCCGGAGCCGACGGCGGAGACGAAGCCATCCACTTTGCCATGAGTATCGCGCCAGATTTCCGGCGCGGTCGTCTCGATATGGGCATCCCGATTGGCGACGTTGTCGAACTGGTTGGCCCAGATCGCGCCGTTCGGTTCGGTCTTGGCGAGCTGTTCAGCAAGCCGGCCCGAAAGCTTCACATAGTTGTTCGGGTTCTTGTAGGGAACCGCGGGTACTTCCACCAGCTCGGCGCCGAGGCCGCGGATGGCGTCCTTCTTTTCCTGGCTCTGGGTTTCCGGGATGACGATGATCGCGCGATAGCCGAGCGCCCTGGCGACGAGCGCAAGGCCGATGCCCGTGTTGCCCGCCGTGCCCTCGACGATGACTCCACCCGGACGCAGCTGCCCGGCCGCTTCCGCCTTGCGGAGGATCGAGAGAGCTGCGCGGTCCTTCACCGACTGGCCAGGGTTCAGAAATTCCGCCTTGCCGAGGATTTCGCAGCCCGTCGCCTCCGAGGCGCCCTTGAGGCGGATCAGCGGCGTGTTGCCGATTGCATCCAGAACGGACGGAAGAATGGACATGGGAGACGAGCCTCGCGTTATGTGCCTAGATTTGGAACCGTCTTTTCGGCCGGCAAGCAGCACTTTGCAAGAAATCGTGTTCCCCGGAAAATGGCTTCAAGAGGGATTTTTTCCATCGCTGCGCGAACTAGGCTAGCGGGCGCGTGTAAACCACCTGCCGCACATCGATGTTGCGCGCCCGAAACCCCGCCTCGCAATAATAGAAGTAGAACTCCCAGAGCTTGCGGAAACGCTCATCGAAGCCGAGCGGCACGATGCGCTCCCAGGCCGCCCAAAAACGATGACGCCATTCGGCGAGCGTGCGGGCATAATCCGGGCCGAATCCGATATCCGACGCCATGCCGAGCCCGAACTGGTGCCCCAGCGTCGAGAGATGCTCGCGCGTCGGCAGCATGCCACCGGGGAAGACATATTTCTGGATGAAGTCGGGATTGGCCTTATAGTCTTCGAAGGCTTCCTGCAGGATGGTGATGATCTGCAGGCCGGCGCGGCCGCCGGGCTTCAGGCATTCGTTGAGCTTGGAGAAATAGGCGGGCCAGTATTTTTCGCCCACGGCCTCGAACATTTCGATGGAGACGATGCGGTCATACAGGCCTGTTTCGTCGCGATAGTCCTGGAATTTCAGTTCGACGCGGTCGGCAAGCCCGGCCTTGGCCATGCGCTCGCGGGCAAAGGCGAGCTGTTCGCGGCTGATGGTCAGGCCCGTGACCTTGCAGCCGATCTCGCCCGCCGCAAATTCCGCAAAACCACCCCAGCCGCAGCCGATTTCCAGCACATGGTCGTTAGGGCCGATGCCCGTCGCCTCGGCCAGCGCCCGGTATTTGGCAAGCTGCGCGGAGGTGAGGTCGTTTGCGCCCTGGGAATAGAGCGCCGAGGAATAGGTCATCGTCGGGTCGAGCCATTCGGAATAGAAGGCGTTGCCGAGATCGTAATGGGCGGAGATGTTGCGTTGCGCGCCGCGCCTGGTGTTGGCGTTCAGCCAGTGACGGAATTTTTCCACCAGCAGGAAGAGGCCGCGCGGACCGTTCGAATAGTGGCGCACCACATTCGTGTTGACGAGGATGAGCTCCATGAAGGCGCCGGCATCCGGGCTCTCCCAGTCGCCGTCCATGTAGCTTTCCGCCACACCTATCGCCCCGCCGCCGATAGCGCTGTGCACGAGTTTCCAGTTATGGAGCGTGACGGCCGCCTGCGGGCCCGGCGTCTTGCCGGTGATGACGAAGGTCCGCCCGCCAGGGATCGTCATGGAGAGCGCGCCGGCTTCGAGCTTCAAGAGACCGCGAAGCACAAGCTGCGCCTTGAAGGGCAATCCCTTCGTTTGTTCGGTAATCGTCTCCGGCGCCAGATGCACGCCGTCAGGAAATGCTTTTTCTGAAATCAATTCAATCGTCATCGATTGCCCCTCTGCCAACCCGACGTAAGGGAAAGCTAGCGTCAATACCTCTCAACGCCAAGACGTTAATCTTGAGAATTCGGATCACAGAGAAACGGTGGCAAGGCTGAAAAATACCCGGCCTTTAACGAGCTGTTAGCAAACATGGTTAATTTTGCGTCTATCCGGCGTGGCGACGGGAACGGAATCCCTGTCCGCCCGTTTGGACAGAAAATGGAGATAGGATGATGCTTTTCGGATTGTTTCAGACGAAGTCGACCGAACATGAGGACGATGTCCCGACCGGCACCTTTGCCGACGGAATGATCGGCATACCGCTTTCCGACAGCTCCGTCCGCCCGCGCGAGCGCAGCCAGGCCTTTCGACGCAACGCTCATGACCGCGACTACGGCACCATCCGCATGGCCGGCCAGATGGGGGCAGGGCTCGTTCCCTGAAAAGTCCATAAAATACAACGCGCCGGGGGAACATAGTCTCCCTTGGCGGATTTCTCCTCCACTCTAACGGAGGAGCGTTCATGACACATCATATCGATATCCGTCGATTCATTCCGCGCCAGACCAGCGCCGTCCACGATGTCGTGGAGCATTGCCGCAAGAATGGCATCGACAAGGCCCAGGAGCGCAAGCTGCTTCTCCTTTTCGGCCGCTTCGCAACCCGCCACGAACTCCAGATGAACACGAAGCGCCCGCCGCTGAACCTCCGCTAGGATACTAAGTCGCGCATATCCTAATATCGCCAAATGATGGAGATCAGCATGTCGAAGAGAATGGCGATCCTTGCGGTGAGCATCTGGGCCGGGCTTACGGCGGCGGCGTATTCCCAGGACACAAAGAACAACCCGAAGCCGGAAGCCGGCAAAAAGCCCTCGGTGGTCCTATCCGAGATAGAGAGCAGACCGGATTTTGCGCGCCTGGACTCTATGTCTTGGAACGATAAAGGCTATTACGAAATTGAGTACCGCACCACGGATAAGGCCCGTGTCGAAATCAACATCGACGCATCGAGCGGCGTGGCGGTCGATCAGGATTAGCCTTGGTTGGAAAGACTGACGCAGTTGGTCATGGCGATTCCGCAGCTGCCGTTAAACTTTGTCACGAGTTCCGGGCACTTGGCAATTCTAGCATACCGGAATCGATCAATTGGCGTAGGAACTCCCAGACGAGGTTTTTGTCGGTAAAGTAGAATTCGCGGCATCAATCGCGCGGTGCCAAAAGTGCGCTCTGAGCTTCATTTCCCTGCAACCTTGCGGCATCAGCGACCCTTGCGCCGAGGAACCCGATATCTATCGTCATTTGTGGAAGGGAACCAATACTTCGGCCGAATGCATGAACATCATAATAGATTTGATAGAGCGCTGAAGCCCAATCTCCAACGGCATTTCCGTGCATCGCGCTATCGGCGGACGCCTGTGAGACGCTTGGTTGGTGGTTACCGTATTCGAGAACCAGGGCGCCGCCTGCTGTTGCATGCGCAGACTTCGGGCTTGGCCGGGAAAGACCGACGATTTACGATGTCAACCCTGGCATCTATCGTCTTGTCTCGTGAAGGCAGAGGTTATGAAGGTCTCCAAAGAGAAGCTTGGTAATCAGCGGATGTCTCTAACGATGGGCTTCGCATCCCGTCACTCTCGTCGCGAAAACTGGCAATGGGCGGCGGCGGCGGGCTTTTATGGAAGTGGGCGCCCTTCAGCCATAGCTTGAGCGCTTCCCAATGAATGCCGCCCATAACTTTCAAGGTCATGAAGGGAAACTTCAGGAGATATCGGGCGAGGTTCCTGTCTGTGAGCGGGGTGGCATCGGCGTTGAATGTGGCAGCAAGCAACGGTTCCGTGCCAGCGGTTTCGTGGATGCGTACGCGCACGGTTCTGCCCGGCGGCAGGATGCGGAAGTGGTAGCGAAGCCCCATCTCCATGAAGGGTGAGACATGGAAGATCTTCGTGCGCGTCTGGCGGATGCCTGCGGGGCTTTCCTCGCCCGGCAGGACCGGCGCGACATAGCTGTGGCGTTCGCCGAACGTGTTGCGAACGGCGTAGATGATGGCGATGAGGTGGTCCTCGGCATCATAGGCGAAATAGGTCGCAAGGGGATTGAAGACGTAACCGAACATGCGAGGGTACGCGAGCAAAAGAACGCGTGCGGCCGGTTTGTCGAGACCCGCATGGGACAGCAGGCGGTCGGCGAACCTGCGTAGTGTCTCGCCCTTCTCCTCGACATGGTCGCTTTCGCGGAAAGACAGTATGCCTGGTCGATTGACAGACAGCAGGCGGGGCCCGCTCGCGAGATCATCAAGCCGATCTATATCGACCAGAAGGGAGAAGACCGTATAGCTGAAACGATGGCCGAAGGGATTGAGGCGCTGATGCATCACCTTGCCGGCGTAGAGGGTGCCGGCGGCAGCGGGTGGTGGCCCGTTCTCCACCATGCTGGTAATGCGGTCGGTCTTCATGCCCTGTCCTCTGCTGTAACAGTCATTTCGCCGGTTGCCAGTGCACGTTCTTGCACAGGACGCCGCCAAGAATGCAGCCACGGGTCAAAAGTGCATTTTCGGAGACCTGCACGGTGATCGAATAGGTGCGATCGCGCTTGGCATCGTAGGCCGTTCCCGCGAGTGTGTCCGGCGATTTCGGCTGAAGGGACATGACGAGACGATCGCCGGCTTCCTCGCCCTTGCTGGTATCGCCGATCCAGAGATTGGTCGCACAGATATTGCTGCCGCAAGGCGCGATGCGCACGCGCGCATTACCATCGTCCCGCAGCCATATGCCGCTCGGATCTGCGGATTGCTGCGCCTGAGACACGGCAGTGGTGAGCATCAGGGCGGCGAATACGGTCACAACCAGTATCTTCATCGATCCATCCTCCTAGCTTTGCTCTCTATACGCAGAGGCACGCCCTTTGGTTCACTCGTGGTGATCCGGCGGGCGTGTAACGGCGTAAAGACTATCGAGCCCTTCTCGGAGATATCGGCATGAAAACCATCATTACGGCCTATCTGGCGGCCGGCATTGCCTTCCTCATCGTCGATGCGATCTGGCTGACGACGATGGCCGACATGCTCTATCGTCCACTTCTGGGCGACAAGCTCGAGCCGCAATTCCGCCTCGTGCCGGCGATCTGCTTTTATCTGATCTATATCGGAGGCATCGTGTTCTTTGCTATCTTGCCGGCGCTTCAGGGTGGCGGTCTTGTGAAAGCAGCGCTGAACGGTGCGGTACTCGGCCTTGTGGCCTATGCCACCTACGACCTTACCAACCAGGCGACGTTGAAAGATTGGCCGCTCGCCATCACGCTTGCCGATATTCCATGGGGTGCCTTCGTGACCGCTGTCGGCGCCTCAGCCGGTTTTCTCGCCGCCAGCCGCTTCGCCTGAGCGTTCCGCGTCCGCAAGGAGATTGGAAAACAGCAGCACGACGACCGCCGTCAGCGTGCTTGCGCTGATGAGGTTGAGGCGGACGAGTGCGGCATATTCCGTTGCACCATACGTTGCCATGGGTGGACCGTAAGCACCGTGCAGCAACAGGAAGGCGCCGAAAGCCAGCCCCGTAAGCAGCAGCCTTGCAAAACGCTCTTTCGGACGAAACAGCAGCAGCGCGAGTACGCCGCAGGGAACAAGAAAGATCTCGACTGCCGAAGCCGTGCCGAAGAGCCAGGCGGAAAGCACGGTGTTGCCGATACCGGCAAGCGGCAGCAGCGCTCTGCCGGCGGTAGCGTTCCAGCGCGCAACAATCGGCACGGCGAGAAAGAAAGGCGTCGAGAGGAAAGTGAACCAGACCGGCGTGATGTCGTGACTGACCAGCCAGAAAAGATAGAGCGGGTAGAACGGCTGGTTGGAAGCCACGAGCAGTGCAACCGCATTTGCTGCAGCGACGCGGGGATCGGGGTGGCGGATATAGGCACGGATGCCCGTGACCAAGGTGCCGAGTAGCGACGTCATTTTCCGTGACCGGCAGGGCGCAGGCGGTAGTGGCTGACGCCCCACTCCTCGCCATCGGCATGCCCGAAGAGCCCGGCGGTTGCAAGGAAGAACAGCCGCCAGCGACGCATCCATAGTGTGGCATCCCGACCGTATGTCGCTTCGAAGATGCTGCGGATCGCCTCATGATTGCGATCGAAATTGTCGAGCCAGTCGCGCGCCGTCCGCTCGTAGTGCTTGCCGTTCCAGCGCCAATCCTTCTCGACCACGAAGCTCTCGCCGAATTCGCGCACCAGCCCATGGCTCGGCATGACGCCGCCGGTAAAGAAGTGCTGGGCGATCCAGTCCGATTTGTCGGCATGATCGAACCGATACGCGGTCTTGCGGTGCGAAAAAACATGGAGGAAGAGCCGACCGTCTTGTCGGATCCAGCCGTGAGCGCGCGCCAGCAAGGCCCGCCAGTTGGACATGTGCTCGAACATCTCGACGGAGACGATCCTGTCGAAAGTCTTGTCGGATGAGAAGCTGTTCATATCTGCGGTGATGATGGTCAGGTTACGAAGGCCACGCAGCTTGATTTCCGCCTCGATATGGGCGCGTTGCGAGGCGGAATTCGAAACGGAAACGATGCGCGAGGCGGGATAACGTTCCGCCATGAACAGCGAGAGCGAGCCCCAGCCGCAGCCCAGTTCCAGAATGTCCTGTCCGTCTTCAAGGCCCGCATGTGCGCAGGTCTCTTCCAGTGCGGCGATTTCAGCCTCCGCAAGCGTCGCATTGTCTGTGCGATAGAGACAGGAGGAGTATTTGCGGCGCGGACCGAGTGTCAGCGCGAAGAAATCCGCCGGCAGTTCATAGTGCTGGGCGTTGGCATCATCCGTGTGAACGGCAATCGGCCATTCGCCCATCGACCTTGCAAAATCAACGTCCGTCGGTCCTGTGCCGCCGGCGAGCAGGCGGCGGGTACGGCCGACAAGCTGGCCAATGCCGAAGCGCAGGGCGCTATCGGGAAGCGGCAGACGCTCTGCGGCGGTAATCGCGGCAATGGCAAGGTTCATGTCGATCTCTCCCTGGATTGCGGGCCTGGCCAGAAGGCATTCACGCGATCGGCATAGGCGGCGAAGGCGATGCCGCGCGAGCGGCGCATATGGGCTTCGAGCGGGGGAATTCCCGAGACGTGCACGAGCAGCCAGTACATGAAGGCCGGGCCGATAAGGGCCAACCAACCCCAGCTCCACGCGCCGGCAGGGCCAATGGCGATGACGGCGTATCCGGTCCAGCCCAGCCACTGAAAGAAGTAGTTGGGATGGCGTGACAGGCTCCACAGCCCCTCATCGCAGACCTTGCTGCTATTGGCAGGGTTTGCGCGAAACCGCGTCAATTGCGCATCGGCAAGCCCTTCGCCGAAGACGGCGGTGAGCAGGACGGCGACGCCGGCAAAATCGCTCCATTGCAGACCAGGTGCCGGATTTCGAGCGGCGAGAAAGATGGTTGCAGCGAGGAGAAGCGCGGCTGCGGCCTGTATCTGCAAGAAAAGCAGGAGGCGCGAACGCCAGCTCTCGCCCCATTCCTCACGCAACCTGGCATACCGCGGGTCTTCGCCGCCGTGCAGCGTGCGTCGGACAATGTGGATGCCGAGCCGGCAGGACCAGAGCCCTGCGACAGCGGCAACCATGAGCCGTCGTTGCCAGTCTCCCGCCCACCCATCGACCGGAACGAGGGCCGCAGCGATTCCGGCCGCCCCCACCAGAAACGACCAGACCGCATCGACCCAGCCGGAACGCGCGCCTCTCAGCACCGCAAGCCATACCGATGTCATGGCAAGACAAAGGGCGGCGGCAAGATGAAGGAAGAGCGCCGCCGGTCCCATGGTTCAAATCCCGAAGATCGGCTGCAACATGCGGCCGATGACGCTCTTGAAGCGCATCTTGCCTTCCATAGCAGCGAGACAGATGCAGTCACCGTCCGCATCCACCACGGGCTGGTGTTCGATGTCCTCACCCATCTCCGCAAGGTCGCCCGGCTGGAATTTTCCGAACCTGTCAGTGAACGAGCCCGAGACTATATAGGTGAATTCCGTGCCGACATGCCCGTGATCGGGCAAGGCGCGGCCCGGACCGACCTTGAGCAGGATGAGGTTCGCCTCCGGATCCTGCGGCACGCCGACCCGGCTCATCTTCATGCCGGGGCCGATCCAGCGCCAGCGCCCGATATCACAGCCGCGCAAGGCCTCTGGCAGAGGGATACCTTCGATTTCAAGCGGCGCCAGCGGTGGCGGCGCCAATTTCATTGCGCCCTCTTTGGCATCGAGCATGGCGAGCACATCGCTCAGCGCGGTCGGCGACAGCGCAGCCGGTTCGATATCCTCGATAAGAGCGCCGCCAAGCGCCTCATAGGTGCCGATGCGCGCGCGGCAAGACGGGCAGCTTGCAAGATGCGCTGCAACGACGATGGCGGGGCCGGCGGCAAGCGTGCCAGCAGCATGGCGCATCAGGGTCTCTTCGGTGGCGTGATGGGTCTGGCTCATGATTGATCTTCCAGCAGCGCGCGCAGGCGGTTCATAGCCAAGCGCGTCCTAGATTTTACGGTGCCGAGCGGAATACCCAGTTCATCGGCGATTTCGGTTTGCGATTTCTCGCTGAAATAGGACAGGCGGATGATCGTCTGCTGCTCGGACGAGAGCGATGTCAGGGCGATACGCACCCGCGCATCCCGTTCAGCGCCCAGCAATCCATCCTCCACGGTTTCCGGCGCGACCTCGGGATCGGGCGGAAGTGCTGCGGGATCACGCTGGCGGCGCAGGTGGTCGATGCGGATGTTGCGCGCAACGGTGAAGATCCATGTCGCGACACCCGCTCGGGCCGGATCGAAGTAGGAGGCCTTGCGCCAGACAGTCAGCATCGTCTCCTGCACCAGATCCTCCGCCACGCCCGACGAGATCGTCCAGCGCAGGAAGAAGGTTTTGAGCCGCGGCCCGAAATAGCGGAAGAGCAGTGCGAAGGCCTGCCTGTCCCGCTCCTCGGCAATCTGTCTCATCAGGCCGATCAGCGCATCGGGAGACGGCACCTGCTGCGCGTCCGATGAACTCACCACGGCGAGCCGCCGGCCTGTCGGCCTGTCCGGCCTGCGTTCAATCTCAATTGGGTTCGAAGCGTCATACATGCATCCTTCTACGCCGCGGTTTCGCAAGCGGATCACCCGTCCTGAAATAGGCAGCAAGCAGTGATCCGCCAGGAGCCGGCATCCGTAGACGCTATAGAAAATCCCCAATCAAATCGACAGCCGCAGAAGGATCGACATGCGCCACTTCCCTCCATCGGACCGGCCTATGAAGATTGCGGTCGTCGGCACGGGCATTGCCGGCCTTTCCGCGGCCTGGCTTTTATCGCAACGGCATGATGTGACCGTCTTCGAGGCGCAGGCGCGCATCGGCGGACACTGCAATACGGTGGATGCCGGGGGAACGCCCGTTGATACCGGCTTCATCGTCTACAACGACACGACCTACCCGAACCTGAAAGCGTTGTTTATCCATCTGGACGTACCCACCAAGGCGTCGGACATGTCCTTTGCAGTATCGATGGACAAGGGTCAGCTCGAATATGCGGGAACGAACCTTGCCGGCCTCTTTGCTCAGCGCAGCAATCTGGCAAGTCCACGCTTCTGGTCGATGTTGCGAGATCTGGTCCGCTTCTACCGGCAGGCACCGAACGGCGTTCGCAATCTCGATCCGTCCGCCAGTCTCGACGACTATCTCGACGGCGCAGGCTTCGGCCGGGCTTTTCGCGAAGATCACCTCTATCCGATGGCCGCCGCGATCTGGTCAACGCCGGCGCTTGAGATCGGCAACTATCCGGCGATCTCCTTCGTGCGCTTCTGTGAGAACCATGGCCTGCTGAAATTCTTACGCCGTCCGATCTGGCGCACCGTCGATGGCGGTAGCCGCGCCTATGTCGCGCGGTTGACCGCGCCGTTTCGCGAACGCATCCGCACCAATGCGCCGGTTAACGCCATCCGCCGGGTAAACGGTGCCGTCGAAATTTCCGTTTCGGGCGCAGAGCCGGAATGGTTCGATCATGTGGTGATCGGCGCCCATGCCGATCAGGCGCTCGGCATGCTGACCGACCGCTCGGAGCGCGAGGCGGAGCTCCTTGCCACCTTCACCTATGGTGACAACGAGACCGTGCTGCACAGCGATGAAAGCCTGATGCCGCGTCGCAGGCGCGTCTGGGCGAGCTGGAACTACCTGGCCAGCTCCGGCCGTGACGGTTCTGCACCCCAAAAACCGTGC
Source organism: Shinella sp. 20P9.1.1 (assembly GCF_057798995.1). Lineage (NCBI taxonomy): Bacteria > Pseudomonadati > Pseudomonadota > Alphaproteobacteria > Hyphomicrobiales > Rhizobiaceae > Shinella > Shinella sp. 20P9.1.1. Next base: position 168,077 of record NZ_JBYOLC010000011.1, on the reverse strand, counting down.
GTCACCTACTGGATGAACCGTCTCCAGGACATTCCCGACACGTCGCCACGTTTCGTGACGCTGAGCCCATTGCACGCCCCAGCCGAAGACAAGGTCTTCTGGCGCGGCCTTTATCAGCACCCGCTGTTCAACGCCGCTACGCTTGCGGCACAAAAGCAGCTTTGGTCATTGCAAGGTCAATCAAACACCTGGTTCTGCGGCTCCTATTTCGGCTCCGGCTTTCATGAAGATGCCATCCAGGCGGGGCTCGCCGTTGGCGAAAGTTTGGGCGGCATCAGCCGTCCCTGGGTTGTTGAAGAAGGATCGGATCGTATTTTTCGGAACTATCAGCCGGCTTAGACAGGGCGAGGTAGCGATTTATGAGGAGAGCTGACACCTAGTGTGATAATGCCGCTCCAATCGTGCTTCTGGCCGTTAATCCGCACCGTGTTGTCGAGAAGCGTAGCGACATCGATGTTACTGGTTGAGCGGGCAGCCAGGGGGCGGCCAGGCTTACCGCTGCTTTTCACCCGCGCTCTTGCCGTCAGAGCTCCGGGACCGCTCGTCAAAACGATCGGCGCCTTTATCGCGGTCAGAAGCCCTTTTCAGCTTCAACTTGTCGTTCATCCGTGCGTGCTGCCTTATACAAGCCGCTGGCGCCTTCCTTGCCATCTTCGGTTGGTGCGTTTTCGATTGCCATTGCTCCCTCTTTCGCTACGCGCCGAGAACGGCTCGGAGAGTGTGTTGTTCCAACCTCGAAAACAGTTCGACCAAAACCATATCGATGGCGCCAGAATTGATAGAAAGCCTGCACGACACCATCGATTTCCTCAAAAATGAATTGCCTTTGTGCCATCGCGCGCGAGTCGTTCGTGTCGGGCTGCCTCTAGGAGGGGGCCTGTTAATGCACTGGCGCCGACTTGCTGAGAGGACCGTCGTCAACGCCGCGCATGAGTGCCTTGAGGCCCGGGCCGCTCGTCCAACAGCGATGAGCTATACCCTACCGGAACAACGGCACGCGCGCCGCGTTGGGTTTATGTTCGTAAGGAGAACATCATGAACCGCATCATCTACATCGTCGGCTTGGTCGTCATCGTTATCGCGATTCTGTCGTTCCTCGGTCTCCGGTGAGCACAATGACCGATCCACGCGAGAGACGCATCACAGCACGAGCGTTTGATCTCTGGCAGGCCGAAGGGGCGTTAGACGGCCGAAGCCTCAGTCATTGGCTGCAGGCGGAAAAAGAGGTCGACGAGGAGTTTGCCCAGGAATCGCAGAAGGACCAGGTTGAGCCCGTCGCGCTGGCTGGTGTCGTCAATCCTCATTGACGTTCGAATCCTCTATCAATTTGAGCGGATTTCAAAAGCGGGCGGGATTTGTAGGAAAGAAAACGCCCGTTATCGGATTTCTCAACGACAACGGGCGCTTATCTTTTAATTTGGCTCCCCGGGCCTATTCCAGTGGCTTGAAAAAAACCAATGAAATCAATGGTTGGTGCAGAGAGAATGTAACCTCAAAATGTATATTGGCTGGTCCGATGGCGCGCTTCTTGTGTCAAGTAGACAGCCTCAAAAGATTTTCTTCAACTGGCATTTTTGGTGGATTTCGGGGATTTCAGAGCGGTTGAGAGCGGGTGACAGCCATTGCAGAGTATTGCTGGTGAAAAAACGTCGCCTCTGTACTCAACTAAACATCAAATCGCCAAGGAAGCCCGTACAGCGCAATCCTTGGCTTCAAGCAGCTTCCGCAGCGCAACGGTCCTTTCGGCGTTGCGCGGAGTCGTGTCGATAATCTGGCGAACAAGCGCACAGAACGGTTGCGACCGAGCCTTCAGCGCTTCCGGCAAATGCGCGTAATGGAAGAACTGAAGGATGTTGTCAGAGCGGATTTCGTCGGCGGTGAATTCAGCCGGGGCAGGGTGGATGTCAGCGGTCATACGGCGGCACCATAACCGGACCAACCCGGCTTCTGTGCACTCGCCAGTTTCGCCGTCCATTCGCCGTTCGCAACGATTTTGCCGAGCGGTTGCGAGTCCTTGCGCCACGGGCTGAATCCCGCTGCCTTCAAGCCTGCATCGTAGGCATTGCCGTCCTCGTATTGAACCGCATGGAAGCCGATTTCAGGATTGAAGCGGCTGATGTGAAGCCATTCGCTACCTTCATGCAGGCTAAACCAGCAAGGCATTGCGTCGGGGTTCGGTTCGCATTCGGGGATGACGTGTTCGTTGAATTTGAGGGTGATCATGCTCATAGTCATTTGCCCTCGCTGATCCGGGCGAACGGTTCGATTTTACCGAAGTTCACGCCTTCTTCGCAGCGATGCCAAATGCGATTGCCTTCGTGCTGAATGGCGTATTCGGTAAAGGCGACCACCTCTTGAAATTCATATGGACTGCCGATGAAGCGCTTAACAATGCGGTCGCGCAGTAGATAGACGTGGTCAAAAAGCTCGTAGCGGCGCTCTTCCGACGTGGTGGTTTCGCCGTATCTTTCGGCTGCTTTGTAGTCGTATGCGATAATGTCTTTCATTCCGGGGTTTCTCCTTTTTCGTTTTCATAACGATATTTAGGAGGCTGTTCCCGCTCGATATGGATGCGCACATAGTCGCTCAACGGGTGTCCGAACCAACCCTTTATGAAACCGGGCACGCAATCGGGCGCTTCCTTCACTTTGTCGGACATCGCCAACGGCGACACGTGCACCGCATTTCCAGCGGCATCCCGCATCTTGGCTGACTTCGCCCAAAGGCCTTCGATTTGGTCAGGCGCGAACCATCGCGGTTCGGCGTCGTAATAGCAGCCCTTCAGGTCATATCCGACGATTACGCGCACATATTCAAGCAACGTCGCGTCTGGCTGGTCCTCGTTTAAGATAACGAATTCGATCATGTGTTCATCTCCTTTACGCGTATGTATCGGAGGCGAACTTTTCGCGAAATATTTTCAAAGATTCTGCATTTTTCTTCGCAAATCGGCTGTTTTAGCGAATTCAGAAATTCACGAAATACTAAATATCTCTGAGATGACCAGAAAGGAGTCTCGATGATCTAAAAGGAGATTTTTTAATGCAAGCTAACACCAACTTTAATTCACTGACCACTTCAATTGCCAACCTTACCGCATCGACAATCAAGCTGGAAAAGGTGACGAACGACCTGTCAAACACGGTCGCGAAGTCGAGCTACGGGCGCGAAGTTCGCCAAGGCCTTATCGATGAAGTGAACGACATCTTCGATGAACTGCACGAGCGAAACGCGGTATATCACAAGTTTTCCAGCCCCGCCGATCCGCGTAAACGCTCGCTTTACATCGCCTATGCCAATATCAAGGCTCGCTGCGGAAATCCGGACCATCCCAACTATGACGCTTACGGCGCGCGCGGGATTACCTGTGCTTTCGACACATTCGAGGCCTTTGCCCGTCATGTCGGTTTCCGTCCGGGTCCGGGTTACACCATCGACCGCATCGACAATTCCCGTGGATATGAACCCGGCAACTTGCGTTGGGCAACGATGAAGGTTCAGGCGAACAACCGCCGAGCGCCAAAGACCGGTGCTGACCGCGCGCCTTGGGGCAGCAAAACCCGCCACTAACAACGCCTGATAGCCGTCCGCCGCTAAATATCGGATGGCTATAACTCTCTCGATTTTTTACAAAAATGTGCGTCCATCCCTGTTTGACGGTAGGCTTACAGCCGGTCAGGTAAAAGGGATGGACGCAATCATTTCGGCGGGTGCCGATCTTGATCTTCGTTGGTTGGCATATGCACTGGCAACCGCCTACCACGAGACCGGACATACGATGGTTCCGGTGGTCGAAAATCTCAATTACAGCGCCGCTGGTCTGCTGAAGACCTTCCCGAAATACTTCTCAAAAGCAGACGCTGCCAAATACGCCCGCAACCCCGTGGCTATCGCCAACAGGGCGTACGCCAACCGTCTCGGTAACGGTGACGAAGCTTCAGGTGACGGGTTTCGCTGGCGGGGCAGGGGCATCGTGCAATTGACGGGGCGCACCAATTACCGCCGCTTTGCGCTGATCGGCGATCCGGACGCGATCATGGAATTAGACCGTTCCGTGGAAATCATGCTCGACGGGATGATCAAGGGCAAATTCACCGGCATGAAACTGGCTGATTTTTTCAACGAGAAGCGTGCCGATTGGGTCAACGCACGCCGAATTATCAATGCACTCGACAAAGCGGAACTAATCGCTGGTTACGCCAAGAAATTTCACGCCGCGCTGTGCGCGTCACTCTGACTTCCGTGCAGAACGTCTATGGTTCCAAGGTCTGATCGTGACTTAAAGTGCCGAACATGCGAATAAGCCAGTTGATGCATATGGGAAGGACGCGACCGTGGCGTGGATTGGCAAAATCTGGATACAACTGCGAGAAGGTGTCTTGTGGTTGGGAAGAGCATCGACGTGGTCCACATTAGCTTCCATTGGTGAATCGCCCCTTATCCGTCTAACGATCCTCGTTCCTGCAATTGGTTACTTCATCCTTTACAATGACTTCGTTCTACAGTTTTTTTCTCACTCGTTCGCGGTGGTGAGTGGTAGCGTTTCAAGCGAAGAAACTAAATCTTACTCACTTGCGCGTCTCAATCTCTTCTACTTCGGGCTGACCGCGCTTGGTCTGGCGTCATTTGCCTACACAGTCTTCTCTCCGCGTGATGTTGCGAATCACCGTACGATCGCTGACTTCATTGAGTTTTCCTTAAGAGCGTCCACGACGCCATCTCTAAAACGCTCAATATATGAAACGATAGACTCGCTTCATATTGCGCAGCACACGACGCCCGCTTCGGTCTTGAGCGACCTTTCCCATCCACCCGACTTACAGAATGCGATAAACGATCTGATGATAGAGGCATATGATCGTATGGACGATGGTGGTGGATTTGACGTGGAGGTTAGCGCGACCGGTTACGTAAATTACGAGCCAATACTTCAGACGATGTTTTTTAGAAATGCGGCAAACAAGCTGCCTGTCGCATCGTTCGAACTCGTACTCCCGGATATAGAGAGAGATGTTTGGGCTGTTGAGTTTCTGCGGAAAAACAACTCGCACCCTGCAATTAGGTTAACCATCTTCTCTCTATATGGCGTCGGATTTGCGTTGCTGTTCTACCCATCGCTTGAGCTTACCATCCGAGTTGTAATGAGAATAATCTAACAAAAAAGCCGCTAACTCACTGAAGGGTTAGCGGCTTTCTTTGTGCTGAAAAAGGAGAGTAAAACAGCACATCTATTTATGCGATTGTCAGGCGGCGATTGCCTCATTCCACATCAAATCGACGGCTTCTGGCGACAAATTGAGCGCGGAAGCGATGGTCAAAAGCGTCGGGTTCAGCCGTTCGAACGTGGTCGAGTCTTCCCATTCGATTTGGGCTTCATCTTTTTGCGGACCAGCCGGAAGAGCGGCAATCGTTGCCGTAATCGCGTCGAGCGAAAAGCCGTTGCGCACCAGCGTCAAACGAAGCTGGCGGCGGCTGATCGGGGGCAGGGCAGAACGAGCTTCTTCAGCCGTTGGCGGCGTGTAAGGCAGAACATCATATTCGCCTTCGTTTTCAGTAAGCCATTGCCTGATGATAGGAGCAACACCGAACGTATCTTCTGGTCGGCTAACGTATACACAACGATATCTTTCACCAGCAAGATCGGTAATTTCGGCATCTACTAGATACACTTCCGCCTCACCAGTAGCCGTTACAGCAAATACCTCATGAAGTTCTGTTTGACCTGATTGTGTGATAGTCATTATGATATTCGTCCTGTTTTATGCGGTTCTTACTGCCATCGTGTACGATGCCGTTGCGATACCTTTCGCGCGCCACGTCCCCGAAAGTAGTGCCAGCGAACCTGTGTCAGTGTACTGACCTTCCGACGCCGAAAGTCTTGGCTGAACGATTTGATTTCGTTCGATACGAGTTGCTATCATGAGATATGTTCCGATAGGAAAGTTCGTATTTGCTTCCGCTGAACCTGTGTAGACTTCGGCAGCCGTGAAACCGAGCGCATGGGTATGCGAAGTGCTTGTGACAGCATTGATCGTTGAGTTTGTGATGCTGGATGGCGTACCGAGCGCAATGGTGCGGTCGGCACTTAGAACACCACCACCAGACATGCCGTTGCCAGCGACGATTTCGCGTGTCGTTGGAACTGGTGTGTAACCAAGGAACGAAATGATGTTAGCCGAGGTCAGTGACAGGTCGTGCGTGTGTGATGTAGCCGTCACAGCATTCGTCGTTGAACCTGTGATCGTGCTTGGTGTGCCGAGTGTGAAAGTACGGTTTGCCGAAAGATCACCACCACCAGTCAGACCGTTACCAGCCGTGAGAACACGGTTATAGTGCACAGCCGGATCGCCACCGTTATTAAGGAAGCCGCCTGCTTGAACCCAACCGGTGTTAGGGACACCGTCCGCGTTGAACGACCACGTGTTGGTAGTGTCGTCGTAGTTTAGCTGATCATTGTTGGCGAAGATGATACCGCCAGCCGCCGAGACCTGAAGAGCACCAGACAGGGTCAGATTGGCAAAGCTGTAGTCTCCTACCAAGCGTGCATTTGGCAGCGTGCCGGTTGAGTTGCCGAGATCGCGGTAATAAGCACCGTGCTGACCGTCGAGCAAGTCAGCGTCGAGTCCGGAACCGGCACCATCGTTTGCGGCGGTCCAGACACCCGAACCGTCGATGGTGATCGCCGTGCCAGTAATTGACGTGGTTTTTCGACCAGCCCAACCGGAAGCCCAATTGTCAGGGCTTGTGACGACGATTACACCGCTCTCAGAGTTGAGATAGATCGCTTCCGCTGTTTGACCGGTCGCAAAATCGTTCGTTTCGCCTGCATTGATAACGATCTGCTGGCTGACGGATGAATTGATCGTTGCGAGATTTGCCGCACCGGACAAGGTCAGATTGGCAAAGCTGTAGTCACCCACCAAGCGTGCATTTGGCAGCGTGCCGGTTGAGTTACCAAGATCGCGGTAATAAGCACCGTGCTGACCGTCGAGAAGATCGGCGTCGAGACCGGAAGCCGCGCCGTCATTGGTCGGGTGCCAATATTCAACGTCGTTCTTTGTCACACCTGCGAGTGTGTTGACGCCGTGCTCAACGAACAGTGTGTTACCTACGCCGTTCGTCCGAACCAAAATCTCGTTGTTGTCGATGGTAAGGTTTTGACCGCTATCCGCGCCGATCTGGAGGGCATGAAGCGTCGAATTCGCGGATGCGTCGTTGGTGGCGAGCAAGCGCAACCGGTTCGCAGTGATCGTTTCGTTCACCGTAGCGGTGTTCGCGGTCAGGGTAACGATATTCGCGACGTTCGCGGTCAGCGTCCCGGTGAATTTCGGGTTTTGTGCCGGGACATCAAGCAGTTCGAACGAAGTGCCGTTGTAAACCACCTGCGCAACCTTGTTCGCCCGCAACTGACCAGCCGTGAGCGCTTCGCCATGCGTGGAAAGGATCGACTTCGCACCAAGGCTGTTCACGTTCAGTGTGGCAGCGCCGGTATTGTCAGTGTGAATCCAGAAGCGGAAGACCTGACCTTTGAAATAGGCGGTTGGGCCTTGCGTGAAGGTCAGGAGATAAGCCGCGCCTGTGCCGGTTGTCGTGTAGATCGGGGTTTGCTGAACGAAGTCGCGCTTCGCAGCGCCACGGATAGCGCGGATGATTGGACCGATAGTTGAGGGCGCATAACCACCCTGAACACCATTCGGCGAGGGCTGGCTATTCGAAGCGTCTTGTTCGGACCAGTCCGAAGCGTTGTAATCTGTCATGGAGCTTTATCGCCCTCTTATTGTTGTGCCTTTCGGTATTTATTGGTTGTCGTCTTTGTAGCCGATGTCGAAGAGATATTCGTTGATCGCCGTCGCAAGCGCCTGATTTCCGGTCGTGCTGCGAAGCGTGACGAGGTTCTTCAAATGCTGTTTCAAGCCGCCCTTGCGCATCTCAGCTTGCGGGATATTCGCCAGCCAGTTGACCGTTTCCGGGCTGGTCAGGAGCTTGACACGAGACTGGCGGAACATGCCTTTTGCGCCGTTCTTCGCAGCGCCGCCAGCCGCACCAACGGCAAGACCGCCAAGAGCCGCACCGCCTGAAGCCAGAACACCAGCCGTGCCCAATGCCGTGCCGAGCAGATTGTCTTTGCTGAATGGGTCCACCGATTCCAGCGCAGATTTATGCGCCTGTGTGTTGGAATGGTTGGCGTTTTTCCGATACTTCGTGAAGTTGTCGGCGATCCTGCTCAAACGATCCAAGTCGGCTTTGTACTGACCGTTGGTCGTGCCCTTATAGAGCGCGTCCTTCGCTTCCGGGCTGATCTTCGACCAGTTGCGCATAAACAGGCCCGGGTCAAAATCGTCGTTCGCGTTCGTGCCGAGCCGTTCGGTGAAGCCTGCGACCGTCTGGTTCCAAGCTTCCTTGCCGCCTTCGGACTTCTCGATTGTGCGGCGAGTCTGTGCAATCCGGTTCCCGCCGTTCTTGGCGTTGCCGGTCGCCCAACCAAGCAGGTTATCGCTGTCTCGCTTCAGAAGGTCGGCAGCGACGGATTTTTTGCCGAAGCCGTCGTCGGACACATATCGACGCCAAGCGTTGTTCGCCTTGTTAAATGCCTGTTTTGCATCCGGACCATTGGCGAATGCGGTGTTCTGCATATCGGCAGAAAGCGAGTGATAGAGACCGTTCAACTGACTTTTGACGGTTTTGTCGGTCTCGTTCTCAGCAAGGTTGCCGATGACCGTGCGAGCCTCTTTCAGCTTGTCGAAGGACATGCCTTTTTGTGCGTCGGCGACAATAGCGGAAGCATGGTCGATTACGCGGTCAGTTGTAGCGCCCCGGGCAAGCTTATCGAATTCGCCGTAACCAGCGCGTTCAAGCTGAAGGTTCTTTAGGAATTCGGTCGTGCTATCGACCACGGCTGGCGAACTGATTTTCTCACCGGCAGCGGCGTAAAGGTCTTGTGTCCGATTGAAGGCGGCATTCTTGGCGGCTTCAGCTTGTGCGCGCAAAGCGTCACCAGCTTCGGCGATGGACAGCGGCTTGTCTGAAATGCCGCCGACGATCCTGGAAAATTCGTCGTTTTGCGCTTGGAAGGCCTGATTGATACGGTCATCAATCACGTGACCCTTTCGCGTCGGAATAAGGGCATGTTCAATCTTTGCGGTGCGTTCCGAGCCGGTCGCCATGCCAACGGTTGGTTCAACGCCAATCGCGCGATAGTCGCCAGCACGAGCCGCAATTTCAGGCGTATCAGCGACTTCACCAATGATACGGCTATTCCAAGCGTTTTTGCCTGCCTTGATGCCGTGACCAAGTAGGCGTCCGCCACCTTCCCCCGCAGCGCCAAAGGCGAATGTCTTTGCTGCGTCAATCGCCTGTTCCTTGCCGGTGCGCGTATCTTCATTGCCAAAATACCAATTCGTGAGGCGCTGAACGGCCTCGCGACCAGCAACCGAACCGGTGCCAGCACCAGCAATAGCGCCTCCAACTGCACCAGCGCTCGTACCAACAACGGGAACAACCGATCCGCCTGCCGCCCCTGCGACCGCGCCGCCCGTGGCACCGGCTGTACCGCCGATCACCTCAGCGATTTCCGGGGTGATCGACGCGAAGTCACCAAGCGACGGAATCCAGCTTTCGTTATTGTAGCGGTTCGTGCGCCCGGTTTCGGGATTGGTGTAAAGGAAATTGCCGTCGCCGTGCGGGACAGCATCAGGGAAGAATTTGCGCAACGCGTTGAGACGGTCGGTATCTTTTTCGAGCGAACCAACCTGCATTCGCACCATAGCCGGTGCTTCGGCACTGTCATCGATGTCGTTAGGATCGGGACCGACTGGCGTTTCGCCGAAAATATCGCTTCCTTCAATGGCGCGGCGTTTCCAGTCCGGAAGGACCGTTGAGTTTGCGATGGCTCGCTGTTTCCAATCTGACATTTTAGAGCAGATAACCTCCAATCCCGCCAAGACCGCCCCGGCGCTTTCGCTTATTTAGCCCCGGCACTTCTGTGTCGAGGAAGGTGAGTTCAATCGGCTGAGACGGCGCGCGACCACGGGCACCAGCCGCGATCTGTGCGTTCAACTGGTCGGTCTGCGCATTCATCGCAGTGGCGAAATCGCCAAGGCCTGAGAAGGCACCGGCAACTTTGTCAGTCGAGACGCCGCCGATACTGTCGGGCACCTGCACGTTCTTGCCCGTCACTTTGTTGAACATGTTAATCAATGGACCGTTATGTGACTTCGGCTTTGTGTCGGCTGAAGCGATGTCGGTCGCCGGTGCGCTGGCTTTTGCTGCCATCACTTCCGCAATCGGGTCATAGGTCTTGTTTTTCACGGACTCGGCAATGAGCGTCGAATCGGCGGAACCGGACGAACCATAGAACGCATTCTTCAACCATGGCGAGGCGTTTTTGGACTTGCCACCGGCACCCCATACCCCCTCTGTCCCAAGACCGATGTGCATGCTTCCCGGTTGCATATATCCTTCGCCTGCACCCATTCCGGTAATCCCATTTTTGCGCCCTTCGCTTACGATTTTTTCGAATAGTGGGCGGTCTTGCGGGTTAGCCCAATCGAGCTTGCGGTCGCCCTGATAGAAGAAAACGTCCGCAGCGTTGCCGTGGTCATGGCGCGTCGAGCCGGTACGACGACTACCTTCGCCGATACCGTCCTGCCCGCCGCTGAAGACATGCGCCTGAACGCCGAGGCCTTCCAAATAGGCAAGGCGTTTCAGGAGGTCTTCGGAAAGCGGCTTATTCCGGGTGGCACCGGAATTCTGATAAATGACATATCCCGCCATTAGCGCTTCGCCCTTCGTGTACCCGGCTGATCATCATCGAAGCGGAAAGGCGTTCCCGCAGGCAGAGCGTTGAATTCAGCCTCCGTCGATACGACAACGACAGCATCGTCTGTGCCGCCTTCCTGACCTGCATAAGGGTCTTCAGGAACGGTCAAACCGCCGAAGAAAGCGCGGGTGTTCTTATTCTCGGGAGTATCGGGGTAAAGCTGGTCAATGCGCGAATTATAGCGCTCGACGTTGCCCTTCAGTTGGGTCTTGCGGAGACCGACAAGGCGCTTCAGCGTGCCAGCATCGAGCGACATGTCACCAGCGGCAACGCGCTGGACAAATTCCATGTCGCTGTTTGAGATTTGCTGATTGCCTACCAAATCGCCCTTCATTGAGGCAGCAAGTTCCATCGCTTGTGTCTTCAGCGATTCAGTGTCGACAACCTTGCTGGAATCGCCACCAAGGGCGGCAATCGCTTTCTGACCAGCAAGCAGGTAATCCGCGCCGAAACCGGTGATAGCGTTCGGAATGGACTTTTCCATCTCGTACACGAGCTTCAAGCCGCGAACCGACTGGTTGGCGTTCTCACGCTCTTCGTTCATGGCTTTGAAAATTTCACCCTTGCCGGGTTCTGTGCCGCCAACATTGACGGTAGTTGAAGAAGCCTTCGCCTTGTTCGTCTCATATTCGCGGAAAGCCGGGTTCTGTTCACCGAATAGGAAGTCTTTCGTATCCGTCGTGAATTCCGCGTTCTTGCCGATAGCCGAACCAAGACCCTTCTGGCGTTCGGCTTCATGGAGACCTTCGCCGTAGCCGGGTGCCATTTCGAACCCGTTGTCACCAACGCGAAGACCTTGGGACGCCCCTTGTTTTTGCAGCGCCTGAATGTAACCAAGCGTATCACGTGCCCCGGCTTCGTCGCCCGTGGATACCTGATACTCAAAATACTGCTTCAGCTTGTCGATGTCATAGCCGAAATCACCATTATCACCGCCGACGAACAGGCCTTCGCGAAGCTTTGCAGCTTGTGCGGCTTGATCGGCTTTCAACTGCGATTCCTGTTGAGCGGCGCGGACTTTTCCGGCGGCAAGATCGTTGGCAATGCTTTCGTCATAGCCAGCAAGACCGCCAGCCAAACCTTGACCAGCAATCTGAAGGAAATTGGTCGGCTTCAGCGAAGGTCCGCCAGCCGCCATCATGTTCGCGCCGCCCATCAAAAGAGCACGAGCAAGAGCGCGCTTCTTCTCTTCATCTTCCGGAAGAAACTGCGAAAGGAAGTTCTTTTTCGTCGGTGAGACAGCCTCTTTCAGACTGTTTCCACCGGTCGAATTTCCGCCTTTCAGAAAGTCGAAAACACCCATTACGCTGCCTCCTGCATGAACGAAGCAACGTCAATGTGCTTCCTGCCGTCAATCTCAACGACCGCTTTCGGAAGCTCTTCTTCAAGCTCTTCAGCAATCGGTCCCATCCAGATTTTCTGTTCCGGATCGTCTATGTATGAGAACGAATAGATCGGCAGAGACGCGCCATTCGTGAGCGGCATATGACCAACAAGCGAGTGCACAATTTTCGCAGTACGCGAACAAAGGGCGAAGAGACCAGCGAGACCGGACATAAGACCGCCAACCTGACCCATCGTGTTCGAATAGACCGGCTGAGTCGTGTTCTGATAACCACCACCATTCAGCATGTTAAGGAAGTTGCTAATATTTTGTATGGGCTGCTGTTCCTTTTGGTTCCACTTATCCATTGCCGCTTGCAATTCCAGCGTCGAACGGTCGTCCTTCTGCTGACCAATACCAGCGAGAGTCTGGTACGGCATGAACTGGTTTTGATATGCCTGACCAGCCATATCAGCCGCCTGAAGCTTCTGATTGTTGCTGTTCAACTGATACGAATTCTGCGCGTTCGCGGCATCAAGGCGCTGGTTATTATTCGACAACATGTTCGCAATGTTGCTGTTGTAATTATTTGATAGCTGGTTGATACCCTGCATTTGATAGGCGCGGTTCTGATTGAACTGGTCGTTCATCGAATTCGCGGCGGACTGGCGCAACTGCTGCTGCTGGTCGTTCAGATTGCCGTACAACTGCGTCCCGGCAAGGCGCTGGCTTTGCTGGTTATCGTTGATGTTGGCATAGTTCTGGTTTGCCTGAAGGCGCGCGTTCTGCTGACTATCGTTCAACTGACCAAGCTGTGTCGCCGCGTTGAGGTTGTTTTGGTAATTCTGAGACGCCATGTTGCCGTACATCTCAGTACCCTGCATCCTCGCTTGGTTTTGCGAGTTCTGGAGGTCCCCATACATGGACGTACCCTGCATGCGGTTCTGCTGCTGGCTATTGCTCGTATTCGCGAGGTTCGCATTCGCTGCCATCTGATTTTGCTGATCAGAGTTGTACATCGCGCCGTATTGGTTTGCGGCATTCATCTGGCGGTCTTTATCGACGTTGTACTGATTGCCGTACATATCGGTCGCCACCTTTGCCATTTCCGAAGCGGCGGCACCTTCAGCGGTATTGCGCTGGCTGGCATATGCGCCCGAACCCATTCGACCAGCGGCAACAGCCGATGAATCGATTCCGGGATTGGTGACGTTCTTCAGCTTATCGGCAATGCGGTCTTGCTGGTTTGACACCATCTGGTCGAGGTAGGCGTTCTTGCCGACTTCAGCGCCGGAAGCCGTGTTCTTCAGCATGTCCATCGCTGGATTGTTGCTGTTTTGAAGCTGGTTGGCTTGCTGTGTCTGGAGACCGGCAGCGGCGTTCGTGTAATTGCCAAGGTTTGCAGCCTGACCAACCGCCGAATTCTGGAAATTCTGGAACTGTGCAGCGTTCTGCATCGCCGGGTTTTGGAAACCGAGCATGGACTGAATGTTACCGATGGCACTGTTGTTGTAGTTCTGGAGACCAGCGGCGGTCTTACCGGCATCATTCGTGTATCCAGACAGGCCTTTCGCCTGTGCCGTCGCGGGGTTCACATAGTTCTGATCGAATTTGCCCGGGGCCTGATCGGTCTTGCCGTTGGCGATGTTGGTCAGAACCTTGTCGGTCGGGTTCTTGCCAAGGTCGATACCCTTCGCGACATCCGCCAGCGTCTTCGAACCGGGCGCTTGCATGGTCTGGTTCATGACGCCGTTGATCGTCTTCGTCGCATTAGTGAGCGCGGACGTGTCGCCGTTCCGGGCAAGGTTCTCCATGCCTTTCAGCGCGTCGGTCGTAGCCTTCGACTGGTCGGCAATGTTCTTGCCTTCCCACTGCTTCGGCGCACCTTCTTTGAAAAGTTTGTCGGCAAGGGCGTACTGTTCTTCGATGTATTTTCGGGAACCAGACCATGGTTCTACCTTGGTTGTAGTTTCTTTGGGTGCTGAAGGCATATTTTAAAGCTCCTTGAAGAGTTCTTCTTTTCCTTTCTGGAATCCGTTGCGCATCAAGAGTGCGTGGAATTCCTTCCGTGGTTGACCGGTAATCTTTGTGTATCCAAGGGCTTTAAGCGCATCGGAAAGAGCGACATAAGCCGTCATGATTTCGCGTAAGGCCTTGTTCTGTTCGCCGCCGATAAGCAGCACATTTGCGGACTTTTCCGCGTCAATATCGCAAAACTGAATGACAGCGGCGGCGTGATCCGTTGTGATCAATGACCATTCGTCATTTCGCAGTTTGTCGAGCAAAACGTCTTCGGTGATGACAGACGGCGCGACATCAATTGCTGCAATCAGCCAATTGCGAACGCGCTCATACTCGCTATCCGAGAAACCCAAATTCATACGCCGCTCACCCAATAATCGAATGTGCGGGATGTGGTCGCAGACGCATGACCGACGACGAAGCTGCCTGAATTCACAGCGCTTACGAAAGCAGCCGCGCCCGCTGCATTGGCGTTGCGGGGCTGAAGAAAGACACGGCTGGTTGACGCCACTTTCGCGTCGAAAACAGTCGTGGTCGTCGCCGAATTGGCGAGCGAAAACGAACCAACCGCATCGAACTGCGATGCGATTTGGTTGACGACTGTTGCGACCTGTCGAGAGTCAGCGTGATTATAAACGCGCGGTATAGCCATGGACGTATTTAGCGTCTCAGCGCCTTCCCGCTGCCCGGGCGTCGATTTCGATAGCTGAAGCGCGGTCCCAATCACCGGAGATAGTCAGGCGGAAGCGCTGATATCGGCTCTTGCTGCGAACGTAAGCGTAACCGTCTACTGCGCTTGTCTCGCTCATTGGCGACCACTCCACATCGTCGGTCGGTAGGTTCTTAGTGCCGACTTGTACGCGACCAACGGCAGCGCTGCCTTCGAAGATCGGGCGGATAGCCCTGATTTGCGCGATATCCACCCTGCCGTCCTGCGAAACCAGAGTTGATGCCTGATATTCGGGTGACTCGATTTCGGCGACCAAGTTGGGTCCGCCGAACGAATAAATGGCACCCGTTTCAGACATTCCCCACGTCATCGCAGTGCCGCCGCTCCAGATTGGAGAGTCGAAGGAGCTACTAACGTTATCGATGCTTCCGAAACTGTCGAGCATATCCAACGTCCAAGGCAAGCTTACGCTGTTAAACCGGTAAGTCGTAGTCGCCGCGCTTGTAGACCACTCGTTTGACTCGTAATTGTAGTGTAGGCACATATCCGGCTTGCCGGGTTCCGCATCTTCCGAACACCACTGCCACGTGATCACACATTGCTTCGGATCACTCGTGACAGTCATCCTGTGTGCTTGCGTTGCGTCGAAGCGGTCAGCAAACCACTTGTCTATGCGACCGTTTCCGGGGCGGGTAATTTGTCCCGCCTGCATCATGACGAAACCGTCATCTGCAATCCAGAAATGACGACCAGCAACGCTGATTACTGACTCAGGGACACTGCACCCCAAACCCGGAACACGCTGCTGGAACTGGAAAACGAGTGGCGCACCAATGAATTGCATCTGATAAATCGACCGCTGCATCAGAAGGTAGCAATTGTCATCGGTGACGATGCCATTGCATGCTCCCGCTCCGGCGATGTCTTGGAAGTCTGCCATTGTGGAAGCTGAGAAGTTCCAATCGCTTGGGTTCTCCAACGCGCTCCAACGGATTCTGTAGGGGACCGCGCCGTCGAAGGCGTCGTAGGTGTTGGCGAGGATCGTGAACCCGGAAAACGTCGCAATATGACGCCCTTTGACGAGCGTGGTGAGGTTCGCGAACTGAACGTCGGAATCCATGGAAATCCACTGCGGCTCGTTGGTGTAATTCGTAAAAATCTGAAGTTTCCCGAATTCCACGGATTTCCAGCGCTCAAGCGGAGCGGTTGTATATCCACCAGCGCGGCTGATGTCCTGCCACTGCTTCGTCGCCGGCAGGAGCTTGTAGAGCTTTCCTGAATCTCCCGAATAGACCTTAAAGTTGCCCGACCCATCTTGCCCGATAGCCGATCCAAGCGGACGCCCGGTCATACTCGTGTTGGAGAACAATGATGCCCCCCTGATAGGAAATACGGTGATTCCTTGGGCACCGCGCCCGGGAAGGACGTTGTGCAGCTTCGTTGATCCGGGGTTATTCAGCGCTGGCAAATCCGGGGTGAAGGACTGAAACGGAAGGGTTACGCCCATGTGGTCGCACCCATGATCAACGTGCCGGTCTGGCGTCCGCGACGGTCATCTTCAGCAACGACGCCAAGCGCCTCCTGAAGCGCCTGATTTTCGATCTGTACGCCGTCCGCGTCTTTTTCCCATTGGTAGAACGCGCGCATGCAAGCGGCGAGGTAAACGCCAACGTGACGGTCAAACAGCCAATTGGTTTGGGTATCGGACAGGGCAGGGAAGCCGGAATGATAGAGAAGGACGACCGATGCTTCCGGCTCGCCAGCAAACACAAGATCGTCGGCAACGCGGAAATAACCAACCTCGTTATCATAAAGCGTGGCGTTGTTCGGGCTGATTGGCTTGTATGTCTTGCTCGTGCCGGTGATCTGGCGCACTTCGATGAAATCGGCAGGCAATGACGCAACGCCATCAACGACGGCAAGCGTTACCTGCTTTTCAGCGAGATAGTGCTTTACGAGCGGGCGAAGGTAGGCTTCAGCGCGGCGGATAAAGGTTTCGTTCGGGGCATCGGTGCGGATTTGCAGGTCAGCCAGACTGGACATGAATTCGTCGTATGTCATGGCTTAGACCGTCCACCGAGTTGTGCGGAACTTGGCGAGGTCCCCGTCATTGAGGCGGCGGCGCATGGCTTCTTCATCTTGCGTGATGCCCTGCTTTTGCCAGTCGAAATAAAGGCTGGTCGGGACACTCGCTACTTTGACCAAATCGCCGTGCTTGCCGGTGTAATTGAAGTCCGCTTCGTCCTGCGCATTCTTCGCAATAATCGCATCGACTTTCTGCACGGTCGTGATGCGAATCTTATCGCCATCGCGGGTCATATAGACGGTGTGAGTTGGGGTTTCTTCCCAAACGATGGTGCCTGATGTGACCAAGTCACCGGCTGTAAATCCTTCCATGAACGTTCTCGCTAAAATGCCTTTGTTCGGGTATTTAGCGACGGGGAACATTCACCTGACTTTGAGCGAACGCGCAAAAAAAGAGCGCCCCGAAGAGCGCTCTAAGTTCGTTCCTGAAGTTGTTGGTTTTATCAGCCGTTCAGGTCGGCAATCTTGGCGTTGCCAGCTTCGTTAAGGCACTCAAGGGTGAGTTCGGTAACGAGCATGAATTTTTCGGAGTCACCGGTCTTAGCCAGAGCTTCCTTCTTCAGCGCGCCAACAACAGCTTGGTTCCACAATTCGGAATCGAACGCGATAACCGTCGAGGTGGACATGAAACGGTGAGGAAGAATATCAACCGTGCCGAAGTCGCTCTTGTAGATGTCAACAGCCTGATAAACCGTTGCATCCTTGGCGTTCTGCTGCTTGGTGCCACCACCGACAAAGGTCGAAATCTTCGACTTCAGGGTGCCCGGTGCGATAACCTTCTTCGGATCGCCGCCCTGATTCCAGATGCCTTGGAGGGCACTGATAAACATGGCTTCGGTCAGAGCGCGGGCAGTACCAGCGGTCGGGGCATTAACGGCACCAGCCGAATAACCCGTCGAAGCGCCGTTAGCACCGTGCAGAGCATTCGTGGAAATCCAAGCTTCAGCGCCGCCGAGCTTGCGCGTACCGACTGCGACGGAAGGATTGGCAGAAACAAGAGCGGCTTCGATATCGCGCTTGATTTCCTTGCCAGCCTTGGCAATCTGGCGTGCGAGTTCGTCGGAAGTGCCAGCCGTAGCAACGCGCTGGAGCGTACCGGAAACGCGAACGTCCTTGGTGAAAATCTGCGATTGGTTAGCCAGACGAACAGGGGCGGTCAGTGTCGTGTCGGATGCATCAGCACCTTCGGCAGCGGCATTGTCCTTGTTAGCAGCGGCAAGGCTATCCTTCAGCCATTCGTGCTTGGTTGCGGTTGCCTTGGTCTTGCCAATCGAGGTGACGAAAGGCGTTTCTTCAGGCGAAATCATTGAAATGATGTTGGACAGGTCTTCCTTGACATGGGTTACATCAGCGGTCTTCAAGGTGGGCATTTAAGTTACCTTCTTATTGTTGTTAAAGAAGCCCTTTAATGAGCTCGGCGGCATCATTTACAGAGCGAGAGTTGTTGAATTTGTCGTACGTAGCGCGGTCATAATCGACGGTCTTCCGCGATGTCGTCTTCTGACTAATCGTCGGCTTCTGGCTGATTTTTGCAACCACTTCAGGGACCGCTTTGTGCTTTTCGCGAAGCTGGTGAAAATCGTAGATCAGCGAAATAATTCGGTGATCCGAGATGCCTTCCAACTCTTCACCCTTGAACTGATATTCACCCAAAAGGGCACCCAATCCATTCAGGGCGGCGTTAGCAACATTCTGGTCCTTCCACTCCGGATAGCGTTCCATCAGCTTCGCATTGGATTCCTGAAGCGCATATTGACGCTGTTCGGCTTCGTATTCGGCTTGCTTGGCACGAAGGTGCTGCTCTGCTTCATACATCTGGCGAACGGATGCTTCGCGCTTCTGCCATGCGTTTTGCTGGCGAAGATATTCGGGCGGATCATATTCAAGCAGTGAGTCCCAATCCGGCTCTTGCATCGTCTGGAACTGGATAGCCAACTCTTGTTTAATGGCTTCAATTCCGGCGATTGCCTGTTGGCGGACTTCGTTCACGTCGCGCTGGTTCTGCTGATACACCTTTCGCTCTTCAGACAATGCCTGAGTTTTGCGCGTGTAGTCAGCGTTTTTCATGAAGCCGGTCTTCAGGTCATTAAGGCTGATTTGTTCGCCATTAATGTCGAAGAATTGGTCTTCAATCGTCTCGACAACCTCTTCAGGTGTCGGTTCTTCAACATGCTCTTCCGGTTGCTCAAATGAGTCTTCAGGCACGTCCATCTGCTCGCTGATTAGGCTGGCAGCTTCGTTGATATCAATCGACGCAGTTCCCTCTTCGGGATTGTTGCTTTCATCCATTTTTCTTTCAAATTTCCTATGAAATCAAATTCGGTTTATTTAGTATCTTTCCTCGTTTGAGGCCTCTTCCTTAGCGGTCTCAAAGTTGGCGTTCTGAACGTATTTAGCGAGTTGCTTTTTGAAGAGATTGAAGCCGAGCGAAAGCGTGTGTACCTGCTTTAGCTTCTCTTCGTCGCCAACCGGCACAAGCTGGAACGACTGAAAGATGTCGGCTTCCACGCTCGACATCATCAGCTTGAAGTCATCGCTTTCCTGTAGGCGCTGTGCCGCATTGGCTTTGTCATAGACGTTCATTGCGGCATCCCCATCGGATTAGCGGGCGGCATCATGTCAGGGGCAGGGGCCTGCATCGGCGGTTGCTCCATCGGCATTGGCTGTTCAGGCATAGGCGGCTGTTGCGGCTGCTGTGGTGCCTGTTCTGTTGGCAGCGGAACCGGGATGCGCGGGGAGTCCTGTTGCATCTTAATCCACGCGATATCGACCTTGGCGCGATACTGGGCGTCTGCCTTCGCACGCTCGATTTCGAGTTTCTGCGCCATCTCGTCGCGCTTGAAATCGAGATCAGCTTGAAATTTTGCCATTTCGAATTGGCGCTGGCGTTCGTCTGCTTGTGCCTGAAGTTCGGCTTGCAGCTTGAACGATTGTGCCGTGATTTCGGCTTCAGTCGGTTGTGGCGGCTGCGGCTGTGGCGGTGGCAATGTCGAGGGGTCAACGAAGAAAGCGCCGGGGTTCTTGAAACCAGCCGTTTCCGCGATCTTGGTCAGGGTGGCATAAAGGTGCTGCGGCGTGACGAGCGGCGAACCACTGCCCATAAGCTGTTGCTGCTGACCAAGGATGTTCATCAGCGATTGTGTGGACTGGTCACGCGACATGACGCCAAACGCCACCGATGTGGTCACGTCGAGTTCTGGCGAGAACTGATCAAGCGTCGGCACGAAGCCGTTGGTGAGGCGCGAAATAAGCTGTTGAGCGTCTTCCGGCTTCTGAAGAAGGAGGTCCACGACGATGCGGGTAAGATATGCATAGCCAGTCTCAGCGAAATAGCGGCTGATCATCTCGACAAGCAACTGACTGGCGTTTGAACGCTGGTTGGTTGCCGCCGTGGTCGTGCGCGCCAAATCGGACGCATCGAGCGACATCAGGTCTTTGCCGACACCAACCGAGAAATCCAGCGATTGGCTGAGGTTCTGAATGATGGGGATAGCCTGACCACCGGCAAAAGGCGGACTGGTGTAGCTGATGCCGCCGCTTGGATCGGTGGAGCGAATGACGCTGTTCGGGTGTGCGTTCAAGATGTCGTCAAGGTTGGTCACGTCCGGATTGGCGACCTTGACCGGGTGCACAGCCATATGGAGCGAATCCAGCATGGCGCGCGTCATCTTCGTAATCAGCACATGGTCGTCACCGATTTTGTCAGGGATGCCGAGCGAAAACAGGGTTTCGGCGAGCGGGAAGGGCACAAACGGCGCGTAAGGCGCGTAGGGCGATGTTTCCTCGTAGTCGAGTAAGACAGGACGATCCAAGTCGCCAGCCAGAATGAGCCGGTATGGGCGGGTTTTCTTGTCAAGCTTCAGCCGGGTATAGATCGTGTAGACTTCGACATCGTCGCCAGACACGCCTTGCTCGCTGCCAAGATCGCGGGAACGCTCGATAGCGATGCCATCGGTCTTATCGGAAGCCAGCGGAACCGACTTCACCTTGTCGGCGTCAAAGCCCATTTCGATAAGGGCCTGCTTGCCGACGATCTTGCGATGACCCTGCACCTTCGCAGAGATGCCGCCGGTTTCGGTGTTGATCTTGGCATCGCGGGTCACAATGAAATCTTCCGGCGCGACGGAAAGGACGTTGAAGCACTGCGTCTTGCGGATGTTGCGAATTTTCAGGTCGCGGACCATGCCAGCGGGACCGGGGTATGGCTTGCCAGCTTCTTCGATGATGATCTGACCGGCTTGTTCTTGCTGATCGAAGTTGATGAGCGCTTCATCAGGAACGCCCTTCACCATTTGCGGCAGGGACTCTTGCGTCTCGGTCTCGAATTCCACGGTAACGATACCAAGGCCTGTGAGAAGGCCTGTCTGAATCCACGGCTGGAGATAGGAGAGGTGCTTGTTCTTGGTCTTCAGAATCCAATTGACCGTGGCGGTTTGCTGCTTGGCAATCGCTTCGTCGTTGGCTTCGAACGGCAGGAATTCGCAGACATTTTCCGGGGAGTCGAAGATGCGGATAAGCTGCGCTGTCATCCAATCGACGCGCTGCTGAACTTCCGGCGACACCCACTTAGAACGCCCCTTCAGCTTGTCATCGCCCGGCAGTTCGGCACGCTTGTAATATTTCAGCGCGGATTCGTTTTTCGCTGCGATGTTGGAATTTGACCAATTGACGGCTTCTTTCAAGCGTGCGCCAACGGTTTTCATGATTTCGTCTTCGGTCATCTATCCTTTCTCAAAGAGGGGCTTTTCAGGGTATTTAGCGGGCGCGTTCATTCGAAGCTTTGCAGGTTTTCGTACACGATTGGCTTCGACCAACCGTACTTTCCTGCAAACCGTGTTGGGGAGACGGCAAAGCTAATTGCCAAGGCATCGGCATAGTCAGGAGACCGCCCGCCAAGGCGCTTCTTTATCGCCTTTTTGTCTTCCAACTTCACTTTTCCAGAACTATCATCATACGTCGGCGTGGCAAGCTCTTCGATAAGCTTTTGATGGTTCGGAATGCTGACATTTTCCGTCGCCAACCATTGACGCATTTCCCACCAAAGCTGATCGCGAACACGCGAATATTTCTCAGGATTTCGGGTCGGTGTTCCGGCGAAGATGCACGCATATACGGGGAGTCCCCAATCCTTCAGGATCGAATATACGCCATTGCCGAGACCGGTCGCATCGATGGGGATCGCGGCAGGGCGCTTGTGTTTCGGCGTCTTCTCGAAAAGCTCCTTGACCTTGTAGGCGAGGGGAGCGGGTTCCAGCCCTTGCCATTCATGAAAGCCTATCAGCTTGTTGTCGTGGCGGATCGCCATCACTGAACTGTCTCGCCCCGCGCCAGCCGGGTCCAAGCCCCACACGACCGGCACTGTGTCAGCAGGCACGCACTCTTCATTGAGCACGGCAGCGTCAATGAATTCCCGGGGAATGAGACCGTCCACGTCCGACAGCGGAAATTCGCCTTCCACCATCACCCGGTATTGCCGGGACGTTGGACCGCCGTAGTTCCGAGCGATCTTCTCAAATTTTTCTGGATTGAAATGCGGTGAATCCGCCATGCGCCCGTGGAGCTTTCGCCAGTCGGGTGAAATCTCAGGATCACAATGCGTGCGCCAGAAAAAACCGGAAGCTTTGGAAGGGTTGGATACCAAGCAAAGTTTGGTGTTCTCATCCGTCGATGCGTTGATCAGAACGGTGAGCACTTCATCGTCAACGCCGGATGCTTCATCCACGAGAACGAAGTTGTTCTTCATGTGGATACCGCGAGCATTGTCAGGCCTATCACCGCTCGCCAGACGCATATCGGCAAAACACAGTGAAGGGTTCACTTTACGGCTGATGCGCGTTGCTTGTACGTCGTATGCGTCCTTGAACATCGGATGCATACGAGCGTGCAGGATTTGAAGCTCCTTCCAGATGCCGCCTTTCAGGTTCGGTTCGGACGGTCCAAAAATCGATACCTGAACCTCATCGTGGCAGATGAGCGACCACCATGTGACGATTGCTTGTGCGTGAGTTTTTCCGAAGCCGACTCCACCGCGAAAAGTGATGAAGTCCTCATCACGAAACGCCTCGCAGAATTCCCGCTGGACTGGTGTAAGATCGGAATTGAAAACCTGTTTTGCGAACACGGCAATGTCGCTGTGATACAGGTCAATGAGCTTCCGAAACTCTTCGATTTCTTGCGTCTTATCGGTCATCCGATATTTAGTCGGATGCCGCTTTGTCTCACTTTTTCGGGCTGATCAGGCGCAACAGGAGGTCTTTGACCATGTCCTTCAGCGCACCGGGGTCACGGGCATAGGCCTTGGCAACGGCAATGATTGCTTCCGCCAGATACATGCTGATGAGGCCTACGATAAACGCCACGCCTGACAAAATCTGCGGGTCTGGAATTCCGAATGCGAGCGCAAAAATGGGGGTCAGGTAATACGAAGAGACGGCACCTGTGAAGCCGCTAATCAGTCGTTCTGTTATGGTGCCTGTCTTTGCCAAGAATGCGCGCACAAGACCGCCAACGAAGCCCGCAAGCAGATATGACGATTGACCGCCATCGGCGAAACCGTTGACTGAAACCCAGAGCAAAAGGGCAGTGAAGCCAGTTACGAACCAATCAATCATGTGTGTTGTCCTCGTTTGGTACTGGCACGAGAACAGCGTCTTCAATGCGGGTTGGTGTGATATCGATAGTCTTCGAATTGTCGGAAAGGCGAAGCGCGTTCACTTCAGCCAACATGTCGGCAATGGAATGTGTGTGATTTACCTTCACTTCGGACTGAGTTGGTGCCTTGGCAACCATGGCGTCGAGGAAGTAGGCGGCTGCTTTCCAACGAACGGACTCGTTAGATGAGTTGTACATGAGGTCGTACATAATCTCGACGGCTTCATGCGTCTTCTCAGCCATTGCCGCTTTTACTTCTGGCGGTGTAGCTACACGACCACCACCAGAGGCGCGACCGCCGCGACCATCGCCTTTCTTGAAGCCAATTTTGCGCATGTGTTCGGCATGTTCAGGCGTCTTTCGGCGGTCAATCTTTGGCTTAACCTCATTACTCAACGATGCGCCCTCCAAACGTGCGAAGGAACGTCCAACCGTGTTCTTCATCCGGAAAATCAACCACAAACCAATCCGGTGTGTTGGTCATCGTGAAGTCTTCGGTAATTTCGCGGCGAATAGCCGAGCCGAACTTGCGCTGAATCCAGCCGTCAAGATCGTTGGCTAAGTTGGCTTCAGCGATTTCGCTTTTGTAGCCATTAGCCGGGAGGAAAAATTTGATTTGCATTCGATTGCCGCTTGCCTTTTATGTGGAATCCGTTTTGAGATATTTAGGACCGAAGTTGGTTTGAAAAGGAGTCGAATTATGGGTGAACTGTTCAACTATCTGGAGCGATATAAGGTGCAGAAAAGCGCGAATGTCGAAGCGTTTTTGAAGACGCTGAACGCGCAAATCGCTGGCTTGAAGGAAGACAAGCTGAATCGTCGCTCTTGGCTGAAGCCGGAAGGCAGCGGCTATATGATCAAGCTTGGCAAGCTGGACGACGAGTATCAGGCGAAGACCAAAGACGAAGCGCTGGAAATTCTCGTGATGGTTGCTGATCACGCCCGCAACGACGACGACTTCAAGGCTGCTATCGAAAAGGCCTATGGCGGCGCATCGGACGAACAGGCGAAGCCCGCTCGCAAGCCCCGTAAGCCGAAGGCTGAGTGACAGCCTGGACTCGATATCCAGAAACACGAAAGCCGCCCGGTGAAGGCGGCTTTTTCGTTTGGGGGGATGGATAGGGGTCAGGCAGCGTTGCGTGTCTCAGCGATCTTCGCATTCGCTGCCCGGAACCATGCGCCGGGAAAACGCGGGTCGCCAAACGGGGCAACATCTTTCGGGGCGAACCCATAAGCTGACATAATGTAGTCTTTAATCGCTTCGCCGCTGAAATAAGCAAGAGCGCCAGCATTGGGATGGTTCTGGAGCCTTTGGAACCGTTCGCCTTGACGGGCTGGTTCGTCACCACGGTCCTCAAAGATGCGCCAGCGGACCTTGGGCAAGTCGTCCTCGTCAAGATCAAGAGCTTCGTCGTCAATGTCTATGCCCCAAATCTCACCGGTTTCGGGGGATCGTATTAGGGTAATGTCAGCAATTGGGGCGGTCATTTTCGGGGTTCTCCTTTGTTTCGATGAAGGGTTTATGCCTTGGCGTTGAGATACACGCCGATCAGCGAAAGCAGGATGTAAACGGCGCGATCACGGGCTTTTTCATCCGCGCCATGGCGAACAAGGTAAAGGGCGTCGAGAACCTTCCGGAAGAAGAATGCATCTGCGGGCGGGACTTGATTGCCTGTGCCTACCGCATTCAGCCAAGACTCGCGTGAGGGCTTAACGGCATCCTGCTTGCGGATAAGGTCTTCAGGGCGAACGGCGTCGGCTTCGCGCTTGTTGAACTGGTTGATAGCGCCGGAAATGGACTCGGCGTATTTCGGGTCTTTGTTCGCCATTGCCGTGCCAAGCTCCTTCAGGAGAGCAATTTCGGCGACGGTACGTCCGGGCGCGCAGTCAGATTCGTTGATGTTTCCGACAAGAGCGAAGAGGCTGGTAAGCGCCCCAACCGGGCTGTTTGATTGATTGGTCATTTTCGGGGTTCTCCTTTGTTTCGATCAGTGGGAGACCAAGCAGCCGCCACGGTCGTCTTCAAGCTTGACGACGCCCTTTTCCTTCACCGTGATCCGGATTCCAGAGTCGCGTTCGTAGGCGGCAATGAGAACACCAGAACCATCAGCGTCGTCACAAATGGTGTCCATAAATGCGCGGTCAGTAAGTAGGGTAATTTCGAGTTCTGCCCGGGAAATTCGGGCGTTCGACTTCGCGTTAGAAGTGGCGAATTGATCGTCTTCGGAAATGTAGCGATTGGCGATGTCGAGAAGGTCGGTCTTTTCGGGACCTTGCACGTTATGGATTGCCTTCAAGATCGCTTTCCAGTTGGCAGCGGTGTATTGGGTTGTCTGTGTCATTTTCGGGGTTCTCCTTTGTTTCGATGAACTATTTAGAGACCCGCCAAAACACGAAAGCCGCCCGGTAAAAGGCGGCTTCTGAATTCGGAATATTGCGGAGACTATCGAACCATGTTTTCGCGTCGATAGTGCGAAATCAGGGCTTTTTCGGCGTTAAGTGTCTGGCGATGCAAGAACACCGCGAACACAACAGCCTTTTTGATCAGCCAGTTGCCAAGTCGATGATGAATATTCATTCGCACATCTCCTTTTCTCATGCCGGATTAATGTTTTGGGCGAAAATTGGTTCCGGTTTACGGCACCGGCTCAAAGCGAAAGCCAAGATCGCCAAACGTGGTTCCGATGACGCTTTCGCCGATAGTCTGGAGATAGGCGGACTTGCGGAAGGATGCAGCACACACAGCTTTTCCCGGATTTTTGCACCAACGGCGGATTGTCGTGAAATTCAGCACGCCGCCCATGGCTTCAGCCGCCTGATAGCTGCTGGCGTGGCGTCCAGCCGGGGTGATGAAATAGCCGGAAAACGCGCCGTTGGTTTCAGCGGGTCGATTGCGCAGCTTCTCAATGGTCTCAGGGGTGTGTTTGCGCCCGGTCGCGGTGTTGCTGCGCTTTTTGGCGGATTGGGGTGTGTGCTTGCCGCCGCCAGCCGCCTTGGGGGCGAGATTATAGGCGAACTGACCGGAGTCGATATGCGCTTGCTCGATCTGGCGAGCGGCGGGGACGGGCAGCGTGTCGAGGATGACGAATTCAAAGCTGTCGGCACCGTACAAGTCGAAATCAGCCTGAATGAGGCGGTTTTTATGGCGTCGGGTCCGAAGCTGCCAGAAGTGGCTTGAACGGCGATTGTGGATGTCTTTGCCGGAACCGACATAGGCACGGTCGGTCACGGTGTTGTGGATGGCATAAACGCCAGAGATGGTCGGCAAGAGGGGCTATTTGCCTCCTTTCGTTGAGGTGGTCGGAAATCCTGAAAAATAAAAAAATCGCCCGAGCCACCATATAGCTACTTTGGGGTGCGCGTGGGGGCTTTGCACCTATACAGCGCGCCGATTTTCAGCGATTTTCGGGTGATTTTTGCGGCGTGGCGATGTGCGCCGTGGTGCCGCTGGATATGCGCGTATTGTAGTGAAATATGGTGGTCGAGTCAACAGCTATGTCGTTGATTGGACTCGATTAATCGCCGTTTCGTGCAATCGCGCGCTTCACTGCCGTTGCCGTCCATTTGCCGTCGCGTGGTGTTGGCTTCCCGGCGCTGTTCAATGCATCCGCGATAGCCTGAAGTGTCTCGCCGCCTTCACGCATGGCGTTGATGATAGGCAGCACGGTAGCAGCGAACTCGTCTGCCTTTGCACTCGCTGCCTTATTGCGTTCATTGGTCTTGTCCCGCAATCCGCCAAGCTTCACGCCCCGGGATTTCGCTACCTGCAATGCTGCCTTCGTCCGGGCGCTGATAAAGTCCCGCTCCATTTCGGCGAGCGCGGCATGAATGTGCAGCATGAACTTGTCGGCGTACGGCATCGATGCGACCCGCAGCTTTACCTTCTTATCGTCCATGATCTTGGCGATAAAGGACACTTTACGGCTTAGGCGATCCAGCTTCGATACCAGCAATTCAGCGCCAGATTTGCGGGCGAGGGCGAGCGCTTTGGTCAGTTCCGGTCGTTCGTCGTCGGCACCGGATAGCACGTCCTGAAAGCGAGCTATTACCTCGTGCGGCACTTCGCTGTACTGGTTGAGATAGATGGCGATATCGCGCTCTTGCGCTTCCAACCCCAATCCGGACCTACCTTGCTCGCTGGTCGATACGCGGGTGTAGATGATGTACTGTTTCAATGGCTTAACCTCCTTCGGTGCCATCTATTTATCATCCACAAAGGTTTGCTGTCAATTAACCACGGAGGTAGTGCTTGACAATGACGCGGCAAGCTAGGCGAACCGGCGTGACTCCACCGTGACTCCATAAGTGCAAGCTGAAATATTGTTCAGTTACTTAACGTGTTAATGAATAGTGCGCTAACGAATGGCTTTTGGAAGATTCTGGCGGCGACAAGGGCAGGGCGCGGAAAACGTCGTGCCGGGAAGATTACGGCTTAGGAGCGTTCTTTTCCATTAGTTCGAACATGATTTCCGTCATCCCGCTATAGACAGTCTTAAGCCCGTTCTCACGGCAATAGCTGTCCAGTCTGCTTTCCAAATCGTCCGTTGTCATGTCTGACATGAAATCAACGCTTCGCTTGGTGCCTGATGTAAACCAAAGGTTCAGAGCGGCAACAAAGCCAAGCGACCATTCCACCGAATAAGAACGCATGTCCGCGTCGTTCAGGAAGTCTTCGCAAACCGTATTTCCGCCACCCCAAGTTCGAACGACTTTAGCGCTTGCCGGATATGTTACAGTAGCAGCGATGACAAGTCCGGTGACGATTGCAGCCGATAGTCGTTTGCCCATGTCGATTTGTCCCAGACCACGCGTTTACGCATTCCCCGACAATTGGTATAATAGACGCGAGCCTGATTGACGAGCTATCCGCCGTCTGTGGCTTTTCCATCTGATAGCTACTGATCGTTATGAACGGCTCCTGCGTCGCCGCCGTCGTCGGCGTTGCACGCCGCCTTGTGTCGCTATGTTTGGATAGCTGTTTGACCGGGACTTCTGCCGATCCAGTATTTCATTGCTCGCTTCGCTTCGCCGGGATGAAGATTTGATCGCCTTCGGCTTCCTTTGATTGGTGACTCGTTCACTGGAATCCAAAGTGAAAAAAAGTGTGTTAACAAAGGCCCTATATTATAAAGGTGTCTGCTAACAGGTTTTTTTCCGTTTTCACCAAGGTAAATCAATCATCCTGTGAGGACCGAAGGTCCGATGACTAAGCTGGATCGCCGGAAGTCCTCCCATCCTTCAATCAATAGCGATGGAGCGACGTAGGAGCGACCGCCCGAAGGGCACCTGCCGAATATTATATCGGCTGATCTTGTTGATTTTTATTGACTTTCTCGTCGTAAACGGCTATAATACGCACATTCAGCAGATAGCAGGATACTAAATATCATCAATGGAACGAACCGGTTGGACGCTTGGTCTCATTCCATGAGGTCAAACCTATCGGTTACGTTTCGCTCTTTCTTCGCCGCACAAATAAGAATGTCGAGAAGGTCTAAGCGCAATGTCCAACCGGGCGCTTAGACCTTCTTTTTTTGTGCACTCTAATTCGAAGAAAGGATAAATGTCACTTCAATTTGATACCTCTGAACTTACCGTTACTTCAGAAACCGCTCTGCCCACCATTTGGGTAGCCAGCTTGCCAGCCGGTTCGGGCAAGACCCGTTCCATCATCAACAACACGATTTTGTCTGGCAAACCGACAATCATCACGACCCCGACCGACACCCTGTCTTTTCAGTACGAACGCTACTTCCTGTCGCAAGATATCGTTCCTGTCGTTATCGAGCCGGTCGTTGTCTCCCGCAAGCGCAATCCCGACCGCAATTCACACGACCATTTCCGCGATGCTGTGAAGTGCCGGTCGCGTGTGATCCTTGTCAGCCGTGATGTCTTCCACGAGACCGATATCAGCACCGAAGGCTTTGACGTGTATGAAGACGAGTATCCCGACATTCTCGACATCATCACATTCGAGAATGCGGAGCTTGCCCGCGATCTGCTGGTTAAGCTGCTCGATTGCAAAACCCTGACAAAGTCCGCCCGCTATTACGAACTGGAGCTGACCACGTTCGCAAAGGACATCGCCAAGGACGGTTGGAAGGCGGCAATCATCCGAGATTCCGAAGACCTGCTGAAGCTCTGCAAACGGCTCGAAAGCAAGCACTTTCGCGTCTACATCCTTGCCGACACATATAAGAAATACCGTGAAGGCAAGATCGCAAAGCTTCAGTTTTGGACGATCATGCTGCCGACGATCTTGCGCGGTGCATCCCCGACCATTGTCGGCGCGAACGGCGAAGACACCTTCATGATGAAGCTGTGGGCTGGTCTGGCGGTCTTCCGCGCCGCTGAAGCCATTGACGGCGATTACAGGACCCTTGCACACCTGAACGGGCGTGCTCGCATCATTTACCTGTCCAAGCGGAAGGTGACAGGCACGGTCCTTGCCAAAGTCAAGCACCAGCGCGCTTATGATGCTGCCGCCGATGTCGTTGAAGGCGCGTTTCCCGGTCAGGGACACATCATCGGGTTCAACAACAACCCTGTGCCGCATGGAAAGCCGTTCACTTGGAAGCTGAAGCACGCCAAGCAAATGCAGCTTGTCCCGCATGGTCAGAACGACGCCAAGCACCTCCATTTGGCTGTCTGTCTTGGCACTCAGTTTTACGATCCCGCGACCTATAAGTTTCTGAAGGGCGTATTCGATTTGGACGGTGACGAGGTTGACCGGGCGTTCGGTCTGGAGCGGCTTTATCAGCTTGCCATGCGCATTTCCGCCCGTGAATTCGATAGCGATCAGCCGTTCACCATCGTCGTGTGGGATGAGGATTCCGCCCTGTTCCTTCAGGAAAAGATGGGCGGAACCATTGAGTACATGGATACCGGCATCGCTGCTTTCCAAGAGGAAGAAGGCTTTAAGCCAAAGGCAAAATCAAAAGAACAGCGCACTGCTGAAGCCGTCGCTGCGATTTACGAAAAGAGAGAGAAAGAGAAGATGGATTTGCTGAACCCCGACAACACAAAGCAATATGACGGTTACAAGGTGTTCGTTCAGAAAAATATCGGCGTAAAAGAATTTGCCGGTGTGACAATGTCTTGGTTCGATCTTTCAGAATATCTGGAAATCGGTCACAACACCTACCAGCCGAAATCAAAGAAGCAGTCGCAGCTTTTCCGGGAAGGCGAACTGCTCGACTTTAAGACGAACAAGTTGGTCAACAACATCGTTTCGACCAAGCTCGTGTTCCTCGATATGGATCACATTAAGGGCGATCCGCGATTGCTGTCTGATTTTTTGTACGCGAACGGCTGGTCGCACTTCATCTACAACACGCATAGCTCGACGCCGCTTGATCAGTGCATCCGAGTCGTAATTGGGCTTTCGGAAGCGGTCAATGCTCCCAACTATCTGCACGTCATCAACCTTTTGGTCGCTGACATTTATGCCCATTTTGACGATGCGGACTGCAAGGATGAGGACCGCCTGTTTCCCGTCGATGACAGCAAAATGACGATTAATAACCGCTTCTTCAATCCGGCTGTAAGCGAGTACAAAGCGCCGCTGTTCATCAAGCGTCATGTCCTGAAGGCGGGCACTTTTGAGCCGAAGTTCGTTGATGTCCGATTCTTTTTGTCCCGCAATCCTGTGTCTGTCTCGAAGCCAAAGAGCGGCGATGCACCGAACAAGAGCGCGGCACGCCAGCCGAAGAACAAGGCAACGATTGAAGCGATATTGGATCGTTGGTCGGTAGCGGCACATCGCCCGGGAATTAAGGGTGAAGGTAGTTGGAACCACCACCAAGCCGCCGTGGACCTGAAGAAGGCTGGTTTCAGCAAGGAAGACAGCATTCAGATTCTTGCTGAGAACAGACACAGGTTCGGCGACGGCAATGACCGTGATGCGGTCTACACCGTAAATCGGGTTTGGGAGGAATCACTTAGGCGGGCGGCTTAACGGTCGCTCCAACGAAAAAGGGACACTGGTTGAGTGTCCCTTTCGTCATTCAAGCCTTGGCGGCGTTCTCGGCTTCCCGGTGCTTATTCACCTCATCCGGATAGGTCGCATTGACGTAAGCTTCCGCTTCCGCCCACCGCTCGGGCTTGGGAAGCGGCGGAACTTTCTCTGAAGCCATGATGGTAGCTTCGTCATGCGAGTAGCCTTCAGCAAGAAACTGTTTGCGCAATTCCCGTTCCTTACGGTTCCGCATAAACGGCGAGTGCTGAATGAAGTGTGCGTACGTATTGAATTCCGCGAAACGAATTGCACGCTTCTCGACTGTCTTACGACGGCTGTTTGCAAGATCGGCAATGTCATCCGTCACGGCTCGCATGAGGCGGTAAGCCTGACTTGTAACGCGGCGTTGGTGTTCAGAAGGTACTAAAAAGCCGTTTGGATAGATGGAGCAGGTAGCACCCTTAAGAACGTCGCCCGCAATTTCGCCCATGCGAACTTTCAATGCCTCTGCAATCGGGCGTGCCTCACGGCGGATTGTGTATTTTACCGGGTTTGCTTCCTTCTCTGCGAGAATTTTTGGTGAAGCCCAAACAAGGCCCGGGCAATATATTTCGAGTTCCAAAAATTCCTCAACAGTCTCAGCCGGTACGGCGACGATGTTGACCATTGCGAACAGTTCGCCGTCCTTTAGAACGGTATCGAAGGTGTGTGGATAGACGATGAATTCGAGTTTGTTTGACATGGTTTGGTTCTCCTTTTGATAGGAGTATTTATTGCCGTGTCGAATTCGTCATGGGAGTATATCAGCCGCCGTACATCATGCCGCCGACGATTGCGAACGGCAGGAGGAAGATAAGAGCGAGCAGGAATACGGCAAAGATGCCGA
Organism: Shinella sp. 20P9.1.1; assembly: GCF_057798995.1. Classification (NCBI taxonomy): domain Bacteria; kingdom Pseudomonadati; phylum Pseudomonadota; class Alphaproteobacteria; order Hyphomicrobiales; family Rhizobiaceae; genus Shinella; species Shinella sp. 20P9.1.1. Next base: position 135,663 of record NZ_JBYOLC010000011.1, on the reverse strand, counting down.
GACCACCCTTGCCGCGTACTTCGAAAAGCTCACGGAATTTGAAGTGGATTTCGTTGGGTTCTTTCATGGCAGCGGTCCTTTCACCAAAAGAAAAATGGTTTTTGGACTGCTTCTGCTTCGCAGTATGGATCAGTTTTTTCTAAAGGCAATCAGATGTTTCGCTACGCCTCATTGTTGTGATTTTGTGTCATTTATGCCACAGTCAACGCGGCTGCATAGAGAACACCCACGAGTTAGCCCCTTTCGCGCCGCATCCCATGCACCGCAGGGCAGGGCGCAAGTCCGCCACATAGCGGTGCTTGCCGAGCCGTGCCGCCAAATCCCAACGGTCTACCGCGCCTTCCCGAGAACATTTCGCACATCTTCCACCGAGTTCAATCCCTTGCAGAAGATCGCCCAACGTGGCGCGCTGCCCATTCAGGTAGGCCTCTAAGTCCATCCATTGGCGGCGGTCCCGGCTCGCCATGTTACGGCACCACGATCCGGCAGAGCAGCCGGTTGCCACGGCGATTGCCGCACAGCCCGCACTTCAGCTTGTGGCGGACGTTGATCATGAACACGTCTCTGCCGATGGTCCGCAGAAGCCAATTGCGGTGGACGCGGACACGATGACCGCACACAACGCATTTAGCCGCCAGTTGCATGTATTCGGGTACGCGCGGCGGCGTGAGATACAGGCCCCGGTCGTAGTCGGCGTAGTCCATCCAGTCTGTAGGGTGCGGCAGCATGTTCCTGTTATGTTCTGGTCATGGATGGGAGTCAACGGAGTCGATGCAGGGACCGGCTTTGTCCGCTACCGTACGAGCATCGCACCGGTCGTTTTTCTGACCAAATGGTGGTGCGTAGGTTTGCCATCGTCGGAACCAATCTCAAGCCCCAGCCCTGAGGTTCCGGTGGTGAGAGCCGGGATGCTGCAAAGTGTCCCGGCTTTTTGTCACCAACGCTTTGAGTTAGTAAGCGCTAATTCAACCACGTATTGACCTTGTGGCAATGGCGGGCTGTAATGGCTTGGTCTTCATCATCAGGAGTGCCGTGAATGTCCGAACCTCAGCCGGAAATCAAAATCGTCAATGGCTATGAGATTTTCGAGAACCCGCCGGGGCACTTCATGGTGATGACCAGCGAAGGCGCTGTGATCGACGTGAAGTTTCCGACGTTCGAAGGCGCTTCCGACTATGCCAAGACCTTGCCGCCCGGTCCTCGTCGCAGCCCGTTCTAATTCTGAGATAAACGCGATTTTATATTCAGCGGAACGTGCCGAAGTACCGGTTCGCCAAAATAGCGCAAATTCGGTTTCTGAATGCCCTGATTCTCAGGCGGTTGCGAAGGGCATATTGAAATGAAGAGACCCGGCACCTTGCGGAAACCGGGTCTTTTTGTGTTGGGTCATAGCGGCTTCAGCGGCTCTTGCCCCTGCGATATGAGGGCGGCATTCACAGCGTTCGTGTAAGCCGCGTATTCCCGTTCCATCTTGCGTAGCTCGCTGCCGTGCCCGAGCCGGTAGCCGATGTACAGAGCGATGAGCACGAGTGCAGCGGCACTAAGGCTAATAGTGAGGGTCATTTCTGCTTCACTCCCCTCAACAATGCGGTCATCGCTTCGTCTATAAACTTTTCAGCGAGTAAGAGGTCGCTGATACCGTCACGCTCGAATTGCTGTCCCTCAGTTGTCAGATAGCCAACTTCGCGAGACATCTCAAAAAGTTTGCGCGCAGACTCGGCTTTGTTTGCACCCTTCAGGGCTGGAGCAGCAGCGCCTTTGATGTCACCATGAAAGGTGTCCCCTAAGATGGCTTGCGAGTGTTGGAACGCGCTTTTGGCACGATCAATCTTGTACTGAAGCATTCGGTCAAAGATTTTATTTCGGTCAACGACCGTGGTCGCAATTTTTGTCATTGTCTCTCTCTGTCTTAGTCGAGTAGCGAGACCGCCTCTGCGATCCGCTTTTTCGTTTGTGCGTGCTTCAGTGCGACTGCATTGTGCCCGTTTGCCTTCAGCGCGCGGATGAGTTTGTCGTAGTCTCGGAAGAAATCTGCGCGGATGCGCTTGTTTTCAACGAGATTGTCGAATGTATATTTCGACTTCATATTCCATGTTCCTTATCGGAAACATGGCTTTTTCATAATGTAGAGGGGCTTTCGCCTTTCGCGGTTCAGCCAATGTCCTTGTTTGTGTTAATGTTAGTATGCGGTTCTTGGTAGAATTTGTTTGAGGGTGTCGAGTTTCACAGCGAGAGGAACTTCGTCTCCGTAGTAGTTCTGCATGCCTTCACCCGACCAACCCATAATCGAGACTTTGATAGTGTCTTCGATGTGCCGGTGGACGCCACCCACGACGTATCCACCCTTCATCAGGTTAGCCATTCGGTGGCGATAACCGTACGTCGTTGCGTCTTCCGCCACTGCCTGCATTAGCTTGTTGGCGGCGGCAGACAGCGCTTCAGCACCGTTGTCGCGGCAGTAGCGCGGGAAACCGGCAGGGAAGCGCTTCAGGGCGTCCAACGCGATGCCGACGACTGGAACCTTTCGAATACGGCTATCAGTCTTCAGCAAGCTTCTGTGTTCGTTTGGCTGAAGACAGATGTGCGGGATAGGATCGTCAAGGCGGATATCGTCGGCGGTGAGCAGGACGATTTCCTTTGCATGCGCGCCCGTGTTCTCAATGACCGCCATGATAGCAACCAGTTCGTCATTCGCGCCGACTTCTTCATAATGTTTACGAATGGCGACGGTTTCCGGTTCCGTGATGACCCTGCGCTTCTCTTCATCGCCAATGCCCTTGATTGGGCGTAGGTTTTCGAAGGGGGACTCCTTCAAGCCTTCAAGATCGTAAACATGCCGCACGATCTGACGGGGCCACATGAGTTTCTTGCGAACGGTATCGACCTTCCAAGGTTTCTGATTCCCATCAGCGTTCTGATGCTTCGAAGCCTTGTTCTTGACGCGCTTAAGAAGCCCGTCGCGGAAGTCGTAAACATCGCGCTTGGACAGTTTCATGATGTCCACTTGCGTGCCCATGATGCTCTCGAATTCTTTTACAGAGTTCGTGAATTTGTTGAGGATTTTTTGCCGCTGTCGATGCCCGTTCTGCGACCATTCGTGATCCATGTGCTTCGCAAAATCTTCCCACGCTTGCCGCATTGTCATGGCTGGTGGTTCAGCCGTTCCGCCTATGGTCGCAATTAACTGCGGGTCCGGGTTGGCAAGGTCACTGAGAAGCTCCAACCCGGGACCGATGATCGCCACACACTCTTCGAGGTCAGCGGAAACCTGCTGATCGACGTGGCGGTAAGTCAGACCGAGCGACCTCGCACGTTCTTTCAGAGCTTGAACTGAGTGATCGACAGAAGCGACCAAGCCGTTCAGAAGGTTCGTGTAATATTCCGTCCATTCCGCGACCTTGATCAGAGCTTCATGCGGCAACAATTTTCCTAAGCTATGAATCCATTCAGTTTTTCCGTTGAAATCCACCCGGCGCTTCTTCGGTATAATCCGCCTGAAATAGTAAGTGTCGTCCTTCAAAAATAGATAGGGCGTGGAAGCCTTACGCATCTGCCTTCTTCCTTCAGATTTGCAAAACGCACAGCTTCTCAGCCGGGATGTGAATGCATCCGCGCCTTGTGCGTCTAATTGATGATATTCTTTTCGGCGTAATCAGTCCGCCACTATCGAAAATCGGCGTCTGACCGCGATCTTAATCGCACAGATTTGACGATGTCTCAAGAGAAAATTTCTTATTACATCACGCTAAGAAGTTGAAATCAAAACAAGTTTTCAAAGTATGCTTTGATTCACTTTCAGTATTGTTGCGATGTACTCGCGCGGAACGACGTGCAAGCTGCCGCGTTTGGCAGAATGTATGCTGAGAATGTATATTGGAGCGTTTTGGAGACTGATGTCTGTGGTCGGAAAGGGTGCTAACCCATTGATTTCCAACGGAAAAGACCCTCTGCATTTCTACAGAGGGTCTTTGAAACTGGCTCCCCGGGCCGGATTCGAACCGGCGACCTGTCGATTAACAGTCGAATGCTCTACCGCTGAGCTACCAGGGATCATCCGCTCGCTGCTGTTTCCAGCTGCTCGCTGCGGAGTGAGCGCGTAATACAAATGCTGGATCGATTTGCCAAGCGCTTTTTGACAAAAAAATGTATCGGGCTTGATTGATTGTGGACAAGTCTCCAACTGGAAGGGAGACGATGCCCGGAAAACCGGGCTTTTTAGCGAAACGAGCAATGCATGACGACGAAAAAAAACGACATGAAATTTGGCATCGACCCCCGTACCAAAGAGATCGTCGTCGGTTCCTTGCGCCTGAAGCTGCCGGAATCGCGCTGGCTGCGCACATTGATCGGCGTGCTCCTGGTCTTCGGCGGCATTCTCGGCTTTCTGCCAGTGCTCGGATTCTGGATGGTGCCGCTTGGTCTTCTCGTGCTTTCGCATGATTCCCACTTTGTCCGTCGCCAGCGCCGTCGTCTTGCCGTCTGGTGGGCGACCCGGAAAGCGCGTCGCAACGCGCGCTGATCCCGCCTTGCATCGATCCTAAGGTCCTGCTCTAACCCGATGGATATCGGGCGAGGGGAAGCATATGGAATTGCTGATGAAAGGCGCTGTGATCGGGTTTGGTGCGACGGTGCTGATGGATTTCTGGGCCGTCTTTCTCTGGAAGGCCTTCCGACAGTCGAGGCCAAACTGGGCGCCGGTCGGCCGCTGGGTCTGGCACTTGAAGAACGGCACCGTCTTCCACGACAACATTGCTTCCGCCGAACCCTATGCGCATGAGCAGGCGCTTGGCTGGATCTTCCACTATGCGGTGGGCATTCTCTACGGCGTCATCCTGGCCGTGTGGGTCGGAGCATCCTGGTTTGCCGTGCCGACGTTTCTGCCGGCCTGGGTTCTCGGCATCGTGACGGTTGGCGCAGGTTGGTTTCTGCTGCAGCCGGGGCTCGGCGTCGGTATTGCAGCCTCGAAGCTTCCCAATGCCGATACGGTGCGCATTCTCAATCTAGTGTCCCACACCGTCTTCGCGCTGGGACTTTATGGAACGGCGCTTCTCATCCGCTGAGAAAAACAACGCCACCGCAGGAAATCCTGCGGTGGCGTTTCGATTTAGCGGGCCGCGGCGACGCCCAGGATGAGGCCGGTGGCGACGCTCATCAGAAGGTAGGAGTTGTCCACCTTCACCCATTGCTGGCCGCGAGAGGGCTTGCGCAAGCCGTGACGGTGGTAATCACGCACAGTCGGGCGGCCCTTCCAGTCGGAATAGCGCTCGCCCTTGCGCCAGGTGTGGCGCTTGACGATCACCTTCTTCTTCATGGTGTGAGTATAGCCGGGCTTGCGGTCGTGACCATAGTGCTGCTGGGCCTGTGCCATCGGTGCGGCGGCGAAGGAGAGGGCAACGGCGGCGAGAAGGGTGCGGGTAAACAGTTTCATCGGTTCGTTCCTCGTTGTCGATGAGAGAAACCTAGGCCCGGCGCGATGAACCAAAACTGAACGGTGTGGTTACAATTCTGTAATGAAAGCAGATGCTTATTCGGCGATTTAAAGTGCCGATGGCATGGGCGCAGGAGGGCATGCGCCTAGTGGGTGGAGGGCACGTCGTCCTCTTCCAGGAAGGAATGGATACCGTCGCGGGCCACGGTGGCCAGAAATTCGTCGAAGGCTTCCCGATCGGTCGCAAAGGGGGCGTCCCATTCGAACAGGTCTTCGTTCTGCGTCACCACTTCCAGCCGCCAGTCCTGCTGGGTGCCGGCCGGCCGGTAGATATCGACGAGAACCGTGACGTCATCCTCAGTAAATTCGCCGGAGAGTTCGGAATGCTCGATTTGCGGTTTCTTCGCCATGGGTGGTCCCGTTAAATGTGTCTGAGCCGGCATATGCGCATGGCTGCGCGCATGCGCAAGGGCCGCATCATGGTCTGGGGTCAATTCCCGCGGATGCGGACACACGCATCCCGCCACTGCATCAGCTTTTCCCCATCGCCCTTTTGCGGGGCAAGCGAATAGGCCATGCCGGCGATGGTGATCGCGGCCCCTTCGCTGTTTTCCTTGGACAGGGTATCGAGCAGGGGGGCGGTGTCATAGCTGCCGAGGCTGAGCATCCAGCCGCCATCCATCTCGTTGGCATCGACATGTATCATCGAGATCGGCAGATCGACTTTCTTGCCGCCGGCCGAAAGCGGCACGTTCGCATAGGTCGCGCCGGCGAACGCCTTGATCAGATCGACCGCCATCGTCTCCACCGGCCCGGTGAGAATGCTGATCTGCAGGGGCGGTGTCTGAGCGGGATCACAGGAAATGCTGTAGGCCACGCATTCAGAGACTTCCTCGCCGGTGCACGGGCTGAAGGTAAGATGCGCGGCCGGCTGCTCCTCGTTCTCGTAGAAATAGGCGTGGAATTCCTCGCTGCGTGCCGGTGCCAGGCCGAGGAAGGGCACGGCGAGGATGCCGGCAAGACGTAATGCGAACCTCATGAGACCCTCCCTGTCGATGACGAGCCACAGAGTCGGCACAGCGGACACCTTGTCCGCTGTGCTCAGCCCGCTGGCCACCCGAGTATCCGAGTATCCAGAGCGTTTGTCGACGGTTTCGTGGTGGAGGTCGGGTGGTTTCGCGTGAAACTTCGCCCCATGGCAATGGCAGCAATCCGCAGGCGGTCCTCAACCGCGTCGCGCTCGGCCAGCACAGTGCGGATGGCCTCAAGCGCATCCCAGTCATGAAGAGCCAGGACAGCCATGGCTTCGTCTTTCGTTTGCTCATGCGATTGTAGGATCATTGTAGGCGCAGCTCCAACTGCTTCTTGCTTTTGAGAACATAGAAGGGGCGAGGCGCAGCCTGCATCTTCTGAAGGCGTTCCGCGCGTTCCTCTGCCAATTTCTCACGCCATGCGCGCGATTCTGCGACGACGGCAAGGGCTCTTGCTACACTATCAGTCTGCATAACAACCTCCGTTTTGTTCTCTCTATGTTCTCTTTTTTGGTTGAGAGAGTCAACGGGGATTTATGAAATTAATCCTAGCCGGGGGAATGGTAGGCAGGCAGAGAGAGGGAGTTAAGTCGCTCAACGACGGAGGAATTGGGAACCGATTGCCACACCTAATTTTGGTGTGGCGGAACGGTTGGCGCCCATACTGCCACACCTTCGGAAATCCGCTGGAGTTTCAGTACATTGGAAATCCGAAGGGAAGGGGATGGAGGCCTCGCCGAGAATCGAACTCGGGTGCAAGGATTTGCAGTCCTCTGCGTCACCACTCCGCCACGAGGCCATCCGTTTGCTATAAAGCGTGTGGTGACGGGCGTTTAGAACGAATTCAGACAGGGTGCAAGGGGCTATGCTGTCGATTGTTGCGCTTTTTTGTGGGCAGACGGCGCGCCCGTGTGGCGCGCCGTACCGCTTTATTGTGCCGGAGCGCCTTCGAGACCGACAAGCGCGATCTTGGCGTAACCCGCGCCGCGCAGGAGGTTCATGACATCCATGACGCTGCCGTAGTCCACGGCCTTGTCGGCGCGCAGCAGGATACGGGTGTCCTTATTGCCTTCCGTTACGGCATCGAGTTCCGGGCCGAAATTGGCGCGGCCGATCTCGCCATTGCCGATAGAGACCGTCAGGTCCTTCTTCAGCGTCATGAAGACCGGCTTGTCCTCGCGTGGCGTCGGCTGAGCGACGGAGGAGGGCAGGTCGACATTGATATCGACGGTGGCGAGCGGTGCGGCCACCATGAAGATGATGAGCAGAACCAGCATGACGTCGATGAATGGCGTCACGTTGATTTCGCTGTTCTCCTCGAGGTCGTCACCGCCGCCTTCCTTGATCTTGCTGGCCATGACGTCACCCGAGCTTCACGACGGCGGCGCCGGCACGCTCGTTGCGCTGGGCGGCGGGATGACGGACGGCGCGGCGCACGTCGAGGTCACGGCTGGCGAGACGCTCGATCGCGGCCGAGGCGTCGGCGAGGTTCTGGCGGTAGCCGGTGATGGCACGGGCCAGGACGTTATAGATCACGACGGCGGGAATGGCGGCCACGAGGCCGATGGCAGTGGCGAGCAGCGCTTCGGCGATACCGGGGGCGACGATAGCGAGGTTGGTCGTCTGCGCCTTCGAGATGCTGATAAAGGAGTTCATGATACCCCAGACGGTGCCGAACAGACCGACGAAGGGTGCCGTAGAACCGATGGTGGCGAGCAGGCCCGTGCCCTTGGCGATGCGGCGGCCGCCATGCACCTCCATGCGGCCGAGGCGCGAGGCGATGCGTTCCTTCACGCCGCCATCGGAGACGTGGTCGAGCACGGTCTCGGAGGCTTCCATCTCTTCACGCGCGGCGCGCGTCATGCGGGCGACGAGGCCACGATTGCGGCCGAGCGCCTGTTCGCCGTCCTCAAGTCCGCGCGCGGCAATGAGGCGGCGCACGGCGTGGCTGGCGGAACGCTGCGCGGCGCCGAGCTCGGCGATCTTGACGAGCAGTACAGTCCAGGTGACGACGGAGGCGAAGGCGAGGCCGATCATCACGCCCTTCACGACGATATCGGCCGCCATGAACATGCCCCAGGGGGAAAGATCATGCGGCAGGCCGGCCTGGCGTGCCTCGGCGGCATCGTCGACCGCGTCGAGTTCCGTCGCGTCCTCATCAGCCGCTATCGTGTCGGCGCCGCCTTCGGTTGCGGTCGGGCGCGACGTCGTTTCGGTCGTCGTCGTACCCGTGCCCGTTGCGGTAGGCTGGGCCTCGCTGGACTGGGTCTGCGTGGATTGGCCGGCAATCGGCTGGCTGTCCGTCTGGACCGTGGGTGTCTCCTGGGTCTGCGCCGAAACGGCGTAAGGAGCGGCAAGCGCCACCAGGATCATCGCGAAGTGCAGTCGAGACCGTTTCAGCACGGCGTATTCCTCTTGTATATCTTAACTTTTAAACGGAGCCCGCTCAGGGAAGGGGCATTGGCGCGGGCGCAAGCGCGTCGCTAAAACCTGACTGTTCAATACGACATTATGCCCCGGACAGGCAATAATATGTTGAGTAATTAATTCATGATAACGCGGGCACGCTGAGGCGCATCCAGCAAAGGGCGATACGGTCGGTGGTTTTTGCGCGCAATCGGAAGGCGCCTATGGACACCCGGCCTGAAACCGCACTAAGAGAATTGCGATGCATCCGGCAGCGGGCCGGGCCTTTGCGCCGGTCTCGCCGTTTTATTCAAGGGCTAGAGATGATTGACTACAAAGCAGCGCGCACGAAGATGGTGGACAACCAGATCCGTACGACGGACGTGACGTCGCACGAGGTGCTCGACGCCTTCCTGACCGTCGCGCGCGAAGAGTTCGTGCCCGCGGCGGCAAAGCCGCTCGCCTATATCGATAACGACATTCAGCTTGTCCCCGGCCGCTTCCTGATGGAGCCGTCGCCGCTCGCCAAGCTGATCCAGCTCGCCGAAATCGCAAGCAGTGACATCGTTCTCGAAGTCGGCTGCGGCACCGGCTACGCCTCGGCGATCCTGTCGCGCCTCGGCAGCTCGGTCGTGGCGCTGGAAAGCGACACCGACCTTGCCGCAACGGCAACGGAAACGCTGTCCCGCCTCGGCTACGACAATGTCGCCGTCGTCACGGGTGATCTCGAAGCCGGCTATGCGGCCGAAGCACCCTATGACGTGATCTTCGTGCATGGTGCGGTCGAGTTCGTTCCGGCAGCCCTTTTCACGCAGTTGCGCGATGGGGGCCGCATGGTCGTCGTCGAAGGCTACGGAAATGCCTCGCAGGCCCGCATCTATATCAAGGAAAGCGGCCATGTTGCCGAGCGCAACGTGTTCAACACGGCCGTCAAGCCGCTGCCGGGCTTCCGCAAGGCGAAAGAATTCGTCTTCTAAGACGGCTTAGCCGCCAGAGACAGGAAAGGCCTGCTTTTGTTGCGCTTTGGCAACGGGCCTTTCCTATTGTCGCTGCCGGACCCGAGGGGACTGGCGCGATCCCTGTTTCCCAAGCAACTTAAAGGCACTATTGGCAAGCGGTGCGAGACCGCCGGAAACGGTGTTCGCATGCCGAAGGGCGTGCGCGGCTCTTCGTGGGTCAAAGTGTATCAAAGGGCGGCTCAGTGGCGGGTCGATCCAGGATCGGAGTTTTGTACTGTGTCCATTCTTCGTCGAACCGCCCTTGCCGTTGCGCTCGCCTCCGCTGCCTTCATCCTGCCACAGCGCGCAGGCGCCGAAACGCTGGCGGGTGCGATGGCCAAGGCCTATGAGAACAATCCCGACCTGAACGCCGCCCGTGCGGCCCTGCGCGCCATCGACGAGAACGTGACCATCGCCAAGGCTGGCTATCGGCCGCGCATCAGCGCGGTCTCGGAATACGAGGTCACAGGCACCAAACTGGACAAGCGCCCGTTCTTCGGCCAACAGAAGACCAAGCAGCTCACCTCCAGTCACGGCATCACCGTCACGCAGCAGATTTTCGATGGTTTCCAGACATTGAACCGGGTGAAGGCGGCGGAGCTGAACGTTCTGGCAAGCCGCGAGCAGCTGCGCGCCAACGAGATTTCCATCCTGCTGGCGGCCGTCGAATCTTACGCCAATATCGCGCGCGACCAGCAGGTCGTCTCCATCCGCAAGCAGAACCTCGCCTTCTTGAATGAGCAGCTCAACGCCGCCAATGCCCGCCTCGATGTCGGCGAGGGCACGCGCACCGACGTTAGCCTTGCTCAGGCTGAGCTTGCCGCCGCCAAGGCTCTTCTGACGGCGGCCGTTTCCCAGCTCAAGCAGAGCGAGGCGGCCTATGTGCAGATCGTCGGCGTTGCGCCGTCGGGCATCAAGCAGCCGGCTTCGGCAAAGAAGGCCATGCCCGCTTCGCTCGATGCCGCAGTCGCGATGGGCTATCAGGAAAACCCGACCATCCTTTCGGCCATGCGCAGCGCTGATGCGGCCAGCTACAATGTGCGGGTGGCCGAGGGCACGATGCTGCCGGGCGTCTCGCTGCAAGGCGATCTCTACAAGTCCGTGAACAACGAAGCCGGTCCGGCTGATAATCTGACCGGTGCGCTTTCGGCCCGTGTCGTGGTTCCGCTCTATCAGGGTGGCGCGGAATACGGCCAGATCCGCCAGGCCAAGGAACAGCTTGGCCAACGCCAGATCCTCATCGATTCCGCGCGTCTGGAAGTCCAGCGCACCATCGTTTCGGCCCATGCGCAATACGAGGCGTCCGTCGCGGCCATCGGCGCGATCCGCCAGCAGATCGATGCCGCCAACATGGCGCTGAACGGCGTGGTGGAAGAGCGCAATGTCGGGCAGCGCACGACGCTCGACGTCCTGAACGCTCAGCAAAACGTGCTCGACGCGAAGGAAAGCCTCGTCTCCGCCCAACGCGATGCCGTCGTCGCCAGCTATTCTCTGATTGCAGCCATGGGCGCATTGACAGTGCACAGCCAGGGGCTGGAGGTCACCGAATACCGCGCCGAGCGCCATTACGAGAAGGTCAAGGACAAGTGGTTCGGCCTTCGCACGGTCGACAGCAACTAAGCGGAAGCCGCCTTGCCCTTGTGAGGGCAAACAAATCTGTGCATCACTCGTAACACATGATTCGCGGTGATTTAGTTCGCCGCTGAACTCGCCTAGGGTTTTGCGGATGTCCGGCAGGTCTTCGTGCCATGCCGCGGACGCCGCAAAGAACGGGGATAGAAATGGCTCAGCCAAGTGTAGCGCGTGAACCGTCCATGGATGAAATCCTGGCGTCCATCCGCAAGATCATCGAGAACAACGAAGCCCAGCCGGATTTTGCCGCCGACGCGCAGGATGACGACGGCTTCGATATCTCGACCGAACGGGACAGCAGCCTTCTCGACCACCCGTCCGTCGTGGAGCAGTTCCACGTCGAGGAAACCCGTTCCGCCCCGGTCCATTCCATTCCGCGTGTCGAGCCCGTGCAGGCCGCCAGTCAGCCGGCATTGTCGCTGGCCGATGTCGCCGCACGTGTTCGCGCCGCCTCCGAACGCCACGTCGCTGCCAATCGCGAACCGTTGGCCGAGCGCGAAGTGTTCGCCGCCGAGCCGGTCCAGCCGGTTGTCGCACGCGAGGAAAACCCCGTCGTCACGGCGCGTGTGGCCGCCACGGCGAGCCGCTTCACGCCGGTGAACGACACTGTCGAGCCCGTTGCCGAGAAGATCGAGGCTGCAGCACCCCGCAGCGAGTCGACCCCGGCCGCCGTTGCTGAAGCGATCGAAGACAGCCCCGTCAGCCGCGAGATCGCAGCCCTCGTCTCGCCCGCCGTCGGCGAGCGTGTCGCGCAGTCCTTTGGCGCGCTTGCCGAAGCGATCGATGCCGGCCCGCGCCGTTCCTTCGACGCGATTGCCGAGGACATGCTGCGCCCTATGTTGCAGGAATGGCTCGACGACAACCTGCCGACGCTCGTCGAGCGTCTGGTGCGCGAAGAGATCGAACGGGTGGCGCGCGGCCCGCGCCGCTGACCGACGCCGCCATTCTTTTAAAAATGGTTTGAGCCGCGCCGGGCACCCGGCGCGGCTTTTCTTCTGATATTGTTGACTCCATGCCGGCCATCCGGTTTACAAAACCCAACCGATAAACAGCAGGCCACGCACGAAAATGCTTGAAAAAACCTATGATTCCGCAGCGGTCGAGCCGCGCATCGCCAAAACGTGGGAAGAGGCGGATGCCTTCCGCGCCGGCGAGGGCGCAAAGCCCGGCGCCGAGACCTTCACCATCGTGATCCCGCCGCCGAACGTCACGGGCTCGCTGCATATGGGCCATGCGCTCAACAACACGCTGCAGGACATCATGGTCCGCTTCGAGCGCATGCGCGGCAAGGACGTGCTGTGGCAGCCGGGCATGGACCATGCCGGCATCGCGACCCAGATGGTCGTCGAGCGCAAGCTCGCCGCCGAGAAGCTGCCGGGCCGCCGCGAAATGGGCCGTGAGGCCTTCATCGAGAAGGTCTGGGAGTGGAAGGCCGAATCGGGCGGCCTGATCTTCAACCAGCTGAAGCGCCTCGGCGCGTCCTGCGACTGGTCGCGCGAACGCTTCACCATGGATGAGGGCCTATCGGAAGCCGTGCTCGAAGTCTTCGTCTCCCTCTACAAGGAAGGCCTGATCTATCGCGGCAAGCGTCTCGTCAACTGGGATCCGAAATTCGAAACGGCGATTTCCGATCTCGAAGTGGAGAACAAGGAAGCCGACGGCCATATGTGGCACTTCAAGTACCCGCTCGCCGACGGTGCCACCTATACCTATGTCGAGAAGGACGCTGACGGCAACGTCACCTTCCAGGAAGAGCGCGACTATATCTCGATCGCCACCACGCGCCCCGAGACGATGCTGGGCGACGGTGCGGTCGCCGTTCATCCGACCGACGAGCGCTATGCGCCGATCGTCGGCAAGCTCTGCGAAATCCCTGTCGGCCCGAAGGCGCATCGCCGCCTGATCCCGATCATCACCGACGAATATCCGGAGAAGGATTTCGGCTCCGGCGCGGTCAAGATCACCGGCGCGCACGACTTCAACGACTATCAGGTCGCCAAGCGCAACAATATCCCGCTCTATCGCCTGATGGACACGCAGGCCGCCATGCGCGCCGATGGCGAACCCTATGCGGTCTATGCCGCGCAGGCGCTCGAGATCGCCAAGTCCGGCCATGTGCCCGGTGAGGCCGAGGTCGACGACATCAACCTCGTTCCCGACGAATATCGCGGCCTCGACCGCTACGAAGCCCGCAAGCGCATCGTCGATGCCATCAATGCCGAAGGCCTTGCCGTCACCGTCAAGGACGCCGAAGGCAACGACATTCCGTATGTCGAGAACAAGAAAGTCATGCAGCCCTTCGGCGACCGCTCCGGCGTCGTCATCGAGCCGATGCTGACCGACCAGTGGTTCGCCGACGCCAAGACGCTTGCCAAGCCCGCCATCGCTTCCGTTCGCGAAGGCCGCACCAACTTCGTTCCGAAGAACTGGGAAAAGACCTACTTCGAATGGATGGAAAACATCGAGCCCTGGTGCATCTCGCGCCAGCTCTGGTGGGGGCACCAGATCCCGGCCTGGTACGGTCCGGATGGCCAGGTCTTCGTCGAAAAGACCGAGGAGGAGGCGCTGCACGCCGCCATTCAGCATTACATCGCGCATGAAGGTCCGTGGAAGGCCTGGGTCGAGGAGAAGCTGGAGAATTTTGCGCCGGGCGAAATCCTGACGCGTGACGAGGACGTACTCGACACGTGGTTCTCCTCCGCGCTCTGGCCGTTCTCGACGCTCGGCTGGCCGGAAAAGACGCCGGAACTAGCGAAATACTATCAGACCGACGTGCTCGTCACCGGCTTCGACATCATCTTCTTCTGGGTCGCCCGCATGATGATGATGGGCTTGCACTTCATGAAGGATGAACTCGGCAACCCGGTCGAGCCGTTCCACACCGTCTATGTCCACGCGCTCGTGCGTGACAAGAACGGGCAGAAGATGTCGAAGTCCAAGGGCAACGTCATCGACCCGCTCGAGCTGATCGACGAATACGGCGCGGACGCACTGCGCTTCACGCTGGCCGTCATGGCCGCGCAGGGCCGCGACGTGAAGCTCGATCCGGCCCGCATCGCCGGCTATCGCAACTTCGGTACCAAGCTGTGGAACGCCACGCGCTTTGCTGAGATGAACGGCGTCGCCTCCGATCCGAAATTCGTGCCGGAAGCGGCATCGCTGACGATCAACCGCTGGATACTGACGGAACTCGCACGCACCGCGCGCGACGTCACCGAGGCGATCGAGACATACCGCTTCAACGATGCGGCCGGCACGCTCTATCGCTTCATCTGGAACCAGTTCTGCGACTGGTATCTGGAGCTTCTGAAGCCGGTCTTCGCCGGCGACGACGAGGCAGCCAAGGCGGAATCGCAGGCTTGCGCCGCTTATGTTCTGGAAGAGACCTACAAGCTCCTCCACCCGTTCATGCCCTTCATGACGGAGGAGCTGTGGGCGCATACGGCGGGCGAGGGCAAGAGCCGCGACAGCCTGATCTGCCACGCCGAATGGCCGGCACCCGCTTACGGTGACGACGCCGCGGCCGACGAGATCAACTGGCTGATCGACCTCGTATCCGGCATCCGTTCGGTCCGCGCCGAGATGAATGTGCCGCCGAGCGCCACGGCGCCGCTCATCGTCGTCGGTGCGAATGCACTGACCCAGAAGCGGCTTGCAACGCATGACAGCGCGATCCGCCGCCTGGCGCGCGTCTCCGAGATCGGCCTCGAGGATGCGGCCCCCAAGGGCGCGGCGCAGATCGTCGTCAGTGAGGCCACGGCCTGCCTGCCACTCGGCAACCTGATCGATCTCGGCGCCGAAAAGGCCCGCCTCGAAAAGGCGATCGAGAAGGCGAAAGCGGAAGCCGGCCGCATACAGGGCAAGCTTTCGAACGAAAAGTTCGTCGCCAATGCCAAGCCGGAAGTTGTGGAAGCCGAACGCGAGCGCTTCGCGGAGCTGGAGCAACAGCTCGCCAGCCTCGCCGTAGCACTGACACGGGTCAGCGAAGCCGGCTGATTCCACGTATTGCGTGCGAAAACCACTGCAAAGTCGCGCCGATACCCCCGGCGCGGCTTTTTATTCGTATGGTGGCTGCAAAATTTTCATTGTGGTCGAAATGTGACATGACGTCGCGAATGTGGAAAGTTATTCTCCGGTACACGGATTGATGTTTGTCATTTTGGAATTTCGTTCCGTTCAGCGTGTTTGCTGAGGGGCTTCAGAAAAATCTTACGTAATTTTGTAGTCGCACATCGGAAATCACAGGCAAGAACTGGGGTTTGCCAAGGCGGCGTGCGTCTTCGATAGTCCATGTCGGAGAGGCGCGGGACAGAGGCGGCCGTGTCTGCGCAAGACTTATGCAGGGGAGGTTTTGCATGTTTGGAAAGAAGTTTGGTCGGGGGCTGATGGCGGCAAGCGCGCTGTTTGCTGCGACGTCCGCGCATGCCGGCGGTCTGGAGCGTGGCGGCTACAATATCGATCTGCTGTTCGACCCGTCGGATTATGCATTCGAAAGCGCGGTGACCTATGTCAATCCGCAGCGTGAACTCAACAACGTCGTGGATATCAACCCGCTGGACGGTGACCTCAACGGTCTGCCGGCGGATGGTGTGCGCGACACGGAAAGCTATTGGGTACCGCGCATCGGCTTCAAGGCGAAGCTCGCTCCGGCCATCAACTGCATGGTCGACTATTCTCAGCCCTGGGGCGCGCATAGCAATCCGGGCATGAACTGGGCTGGCGCAAACGACAATATCGAGACCAAGATCGAGAGTGACAACTACGCAGGCACCTGCTCTTATTCGTTCGATGCCGGTCCGGGCCAGTTGCGCGTCATCGGCGGCGGCTTCTACCAGGAAGTTTCCGGTTTCAAGGATCGTCTCGTCTTCGCCATGCCGGCAGGCTCGCCGATAAACGGCGTAGGCCGTCTGGCGCTGGAAGGCGACGGCTGGGGTTGGCGCGCTGGCGTCGCCTACGAGATCGAGGAATATGCGCTGCGCGCAAGCCTCGTCTACAACAGCGCTGTCAAGCTCGACAACATCACCGGCACGCTTGACCTGACGCAGGTTCCCGGCGCGGTGAACCCGATTGCCGGCATCAGCACCCCGGTCTTCGGTTCGGCCGACATGCCCGACTCGCTCGAATTCAAGTTCCAGACCGGTGTTGCACCGGACTGGCTGGTTTTCGGTTCGATCAAGTGGACCGACTGGAGCCAGCTGCAGAGCCTTCCATTCTGCCCCACGGCAACGCGCGGTATCGCTTGCACCACTAGCGGCCCGACAGAAGTTACGTCGCTTGACCTGCTCTACCGTGATGGCTGGACCGTTTCCGGCGGTGTCGGCCACAAGTTCAATGACAAGCTGAGCGGTGCGGCGAGCATCACCTGGGATCGTGGCACGAGCACCGGCCTTGGCGCGCAGACCGATACCTGGACGCTCGGCGCGGGTGTTTCCTACGCGGCCTCCGAAAATATCGAATTGCGTCTCGGTGGTGGCATCGGCCTCCTGACCAGCGGTTCTTCCGGCCAGGTCGTCAAGGACGGTCGCATCTTCGGCCGCCGCGTGAACTACGATTTCGGTACGGATATCGTCTCGGCGATCTCGACTTCGCTTAAAGTCAAATTCTGATCGGCGGACCAGAAGCATCGGAAAAAGGGCCCGGCGTCATCGCCGGGCCCTTTTTCTTGGTTAACGCTTCGTTTCACTGCCGCCTGCCTTCTGGGGAAACCACAGCGAAGCCTGAAAATATGTGACGGAATCGCAACACATTTTTTTCCAGAGTTTGCTACACCCCTAGGCAAGCGACCAAATGTCCATTTCCCGCCACAAACGGGGCGCAGCGATACGGACATGTAGACGCGTGGAACCGCGCTTAAGGAAACGATGGGCCAGCCGATGTCATTGCCGCCGGAAACCAGCACGGACCCCGTGCCCTCCCGGTTTGGCGAATGCCGTAAAGCCAGGCGCGGAATTGTAGAGTCGATGCCGAAGTCCGAGTTGATGCCGATGAAACTATTGGTAATGAGCCTGTGTCTTTCGCTTTCCTCCGGGATGGCGTCCCAGGCTTTCGCATTTGACACGCAATCCGGCGTCAGCCGGGAAAGTGGTCCGTTCGACCTCTTCAAGTTCGGCTTCTTCTCCTACAAGGAAGGCCGCAAGAGCGACGCCGTCGAGGCTTACCGCTACGCGGCGGAAAAGGGCCATACCGGATCGCGCTGGGCGCTCGCCAACATGTATGCCGATGGCGATGGCGTGCCGGAAAATGATCTCGAAGCCTTCAAGATCTATAGCGAGATTGCCCAGGCCGGCGTGGAGCCGGGCTCGGAAGACACCGGCTACTTCGCCAATGCGCTGATCGCGCTTGCCGGCTACTATCGCCGCGGCATTTCCGACAGCCCCGTCAAGATCGACCTTGCCCAGGCCCGCCAGCTCTATTTTCAGGCCGCGTCCGCCTTCGGCATTCCCGAGGCGCAATTCCAGCTCGGCCGCATGATGCTTTCCGGCGAGGGCGGCTCCGTCAGCGTGCACCAGGCCAAGAAGTGGCTGAACCGTGCGCGCAACAACGGCCATGCCGGCGCGCTCGGCCTGTTCGGCAACATCATCTTCCAGGAAGGCGATACGGCCCGTGGCCTTGCCTTCATGACCGCCGCTCTCGACCATTGCCCGCCGAAGGATTGTGGCTGGTTGCAGGCGACGCAGGAGGAAGCTTTCTCGGTGGCGAGCGAAGAGGACCGCCGCAAGGGCGTGGCGCTCGCGCAAAACATCCGCTTCAATTCGGGCGAATAAATCTCTTGAAATGAGGGCAGGGCGTTCGATCGCCCCGCGGCTACGCTGCCGTCGATAGCGCGTAGTCGAGCACGGCCACGACCGGAACGTGGTCGGACGGCTTTTCCCAGTTGCGAACGTGCTTTTCGACATCCGTCGAAACGAGCCGGTCTGACGCTTCGGCCGACAGCATCAGATGGTCGATGCGGATGCCGTTGTTCTTCGGCCAGGCGCCGGCCTGGTAATCCCAGAACGTATAGAGCAGCGTCGCATCGGATGAGGCGCGCACGGCATCGGTGAGGCCGAGATTTTCGAGCCGGCGAAAGGCCTGGCGGGTCGGTGGCAGGTAAAGCGCGTCGCGCTCCCAGACTTTGACATCCCAGCAATCGTGCGGCTCGGGAATGACATTGTAGTCGCCGGCCAGGATCAGCGGCTCCTCAAGCGCCAGCCTGTCTTCGGCAAAGGCGACGAGACGATCCATCCAAGAGAGCTTGTACGGGTATTTGACCGGATCCTCAGGCGGATTGCCGTTCGGCAGGTAGAGGCAGCAGAAGCGGATCGCGCCGCCCTCGACGGAGAACACGCCTTCGATGAAGCGCGACTGTTCATCACCCTCGCCACCGGGCAGGCCACGGTTGACTTCGTCCGGGCGGATTTTCGACAGCAGCGCGACGCCATTAAAGCCCTTCTGGCCGTGCGTCTCGATGTGATAGCCGAGCGCCTCGATCTCGGCGCGCGGAAAGCCCTCGTCGATCGTCTTTATTTCCTGCAGGCCGACGATGTCGGGGTTCGATTCCTTCAGCCACGCGACGAGATTGTCGATGCGCGCCCGCACGCCGTTGATGTTCCAGGTGGCAATCTTGATCGGCATGCGGGGTTCCTGTGAGGCCAGAGCAATTCCAGCAAACGTGTGTAGCGGTTTTGCGTCTGGAATTGCGGAAAAGATTGTTAGATCGAGAAGCTGGTGCCGCAGCCGCAGCTGGCAACGGCGTTCGGGTTCTTGATCTGGAAGGACTGGCCAAGCAGGTTGTCGATGAAGTCGATCTCCGACCCGTCCATATAGACGAGCGAGAGCTGGTCGATCAGCACCTTGGCATTGTCCTTCTCGAGCACCATGTCGTCGTCCTGCTGGTCCTCGACGAGGTCGAATTTATAGGAAAAGCCGGAACAGCCGCCGCCTTCGACGGAGACGCGCAGCGCCTGCTTGTCGGGTGCTGAACCGAGGATGGACGCGATGCGCCGGGCGGCGGCATCGGAGATGGTAACGGACTTGTCGGTCATGTCTGCCTCCTGCCGGGGTCAAGATCCGGAGAGAATCGCTTCCTTGTGAAGACGGCGACGGTCGGGCCGTCTTCCATCCCGCTGCGGTAAGCTATCCAGTCAAGTCACTGAAAAGACTTGTTTTTCAAGCTCTGCTTGCAGCCGGACTTGCCGCTGTGCACACTATAGGTATGAAGGCATTGAGGCCGCGTCAATGGGCGGCGTGACTGCAGGTGACGAATGACGTTTGACAGACATGCGCTTGGGTTCGGCGCCGGGCAACGGGCGATCTATGCATCCGACCCCTGGGCGACGCGCGGACGGCTTCATGCCGAGAGCGATAGCCCGACCCGCTCGGACTTCCAGCGCGACCGCGATCGCATCGTGCACACCACCGCCTTCCGGCGGCTCAAGCACAAGACGCAGGTCTTCATCGCTGCCGACGGAGACCATTATCGCACGCGCCTGACGCATACGATCGAGGTCGCGCAGATCGCCCGCGCGCTGGCGCGCGCGCTGAAGCTCGATGAGGATCTGGCGGAAGGCGTGGCGCTGGTGCACGATTTCGGCCACACGCCCTTCGGTCATACCGGAGAGGACGCGCTGCACGCGGTGCTGAAACCCTTCGGCGGCTTCGACCACAATGCCCAGTCACTGCGCATCGTCACCAAGCTGGAGCGGCGCTATGCGGAGTTCGACGGGCTGAATCTGACCTGGGAAAGCCTCGAAGGTCTCGTCAAGCACAACGGCCCGCTGATCGGCCCGACCGGCGAATGCACCCATGGCGAGGACGTGCCGCGGCCGATCCTCGAATACTGCGCGATGCACGATCTGGAACTTGGCAGCTTCGCCAGCATGGAGGCGCAGGTCGCCGCGATTGCCGATGATATCGCCTACAATACCCACGACATCGACGACGGGCTGCGCTCCGGTTACCTCACCTTCGAGATGCTGGAGGAGGTGCCGTTCCTCGCCGGGCTGATGAAGGAAGTCTCCGACAAATACCCGGGCCTGGAAGCGCCGCGCTTCACGCACGAAATCATGCGACGGCAGATCACCCGCATGGTCGAGGATGTCATCGGCTATGCGCAGGCGGCGATCCGCGAGGAGCGGCCGGAGAGCGCGCAGGACGTGCGCAAGGCGCACCGATGCCTTGCGACGTTCACCGAGGAGATGTCCAAGACCGACAAGGCGATCAAGAAGCTGCTGTTCTCGCGCATCTACCGCCATCCCGACGTGATGCGCGTGCGCGCCAATGCGGCCGAGATCCTGACGGACCTCTATCATGCCTATATGGACGACCCGCAGCTCATGCAGGGGCACTATTGGGTGGACCGCATCGCCAGCATGCCGGAATCGGCGCGGGCTCGCCATGTCGGCGATTATCTCGCCGGAATGACCGACAATTACGCGGTCGACACACACCGACGGCTGTTTGACCATACTCCGGATTTGCGATAGTCACCCGCCGAACCGAATTTCTTCGCAGGAATGGCCATAAATGGCCGCCGCGAGCGGATGGATGAGATGAACCTTTTTACAGACTTCGATAGCAGAATCAAAAACGTACTCGAAGGACTTGAGGTCGTGCGCGAGAAGCGCGCCGATGTCGATTTCAGTCGTATCAGCGTCGAACCGCCGCGTGATGCCAGCCACGGCGACGTCGCGACCAATGCGGCCATGGTGCTGGCCAAGCCGCTCGGCCTCAATCCACGCGCGCTTGCCGATCTCATCGTCGCCGAACTGAAGAAGGATCCTGAAGTCGCCGATGTCAGCGTCGCAGGCCCCGGCTTCATCAATGTGCGCCTGTCCGTGCCCTATTGGCAGAAGCTGCTGGCCGCCATCGTTTCCGAAGGCACCGACTACGGTCGCGGCTCGCTCGGCGCCGGCCGCAAGGTCAATGTCGAATATGTCTCCGCCAACCCGACCGGCCCGATGCATGTCGGTCATTGCCGCGGCGCCGTCGTTGGCGATGCGCTCGCCAATCTGCTCGCCTTCGCCGGCTATGCGGTGACGAAGGAATATTACATCAACGACGCCGGCTCGCAGATCGACGTGCTGGCGAAGTCCGCCTTCCTGCGCTACCGCGAGGCGCTCGGCGAGGTGATCGGCGATATTCCGTCCGGCCTTTATCCGGGCGATTATCTCGTCCCGGTCGGCGAGGTGCTGGCTGCCGAACACGGCACGACGCTGCGCGCCATGTCGGAAGCGCAGTGGATGCCGATCGTCAAGGAAAAGACGATCGAGATGATGATGGCGATGATCCGCGAAGATCTGGCCGCGCTCAACGTCAAGCACGACGTGTTCTTCTCCGAGCGTTCCCTGCATGCCGGCAACGGCGCGCCGATCCGCACCGCTATCAACGACCTTACCTTCAAGGGCCATGTCTACAAGGGTGTGCTGCCGCCGCCGAAGGGCCAGCTGCCGGAAGATTGGGAAGACCGCGAGCAGACGCTGTTCCGCTCCACGGAAGTGGGTGACGATATCGATCGTCCGCTGATCAAGTCGGATGGGTCCTACACCTATTTCGCGGCCGACGTCGCCTATTTCAAGGACAAGTACGACCGCGGCTTCGACGAGATGATCTATGTGCTCGGCGCCGACCACGGCGGTTACGTCAAGCGCCTGGAAGCGGTCGCGCGCGCCGTGTCGGAAGGCAAGGCCAAGCTGACGGTGCTGCTGTGCCAGCTGGTGAAGCTCTATCGCGACGGCGAGCCGGTGAAGATGTCGAAGCGCTCCGGCGACTTCGTCACGCTGCGGGATGTCGTCGATGAAGTCGGCCGCGATCCGGTGCGCTTCATGATGCTCTATCGCAAGAACAGCGAACCGCTCGACTTCGACTTCGCCAAGGTGACCGAGCAGTCCAAGGACAATCCGGTCTTCTACGTGCAGTATGCCCATGCGCGCTGCATGTCGGTGTTCCGCCAGGCGGCCGAGGCTTTCCCGGGGCTCGACATCGCCGCGCTCGATCTCGCCGGTGCGATCGAGGGCAATATCGCCGATCCGAGCGAGCTTCAGCTCCTCGCCAAGCTCGCAGAATATCCGCGTGTCATCGAGGCAGCGTCACTGGCGCAGGAGCCGCATCGCATCGCTTTTTATCTCTATGATCTTGCCAGCGCGTTCCATGCGCATTGGAATAAAGGCAAAGAACAAACGGAATTACGGTTTGTTAACGATAAAAATAGAGAATTGAGTATCGCCAGACTTGGGCTGGTGCACGCTGTTGCCTCTGTTTTGAAGTCCGCCCTTGCCATTACAGGCACGGCTGCACCGGACGAGATGCGATAACGTCACCATTTGCCCACAATAAGCTGGCAAACGCGACTTTGTAGCTTTTGAGTGGGAAGCAGTATGGCAGACAAGAACTTCGCGCGAAGCGGAACCGCGGACACGGATCTCTTGGCGGATGATGATCCGCTGAGCGAGCTTGCCCGTCTCGTCGGCTATGAGCCGCGTCCGGTCAAGGATGTGGCCCAGACCCATGTCAAGTCCTCCTCGGAGCCTCTCGATAGTGTGCCAAGACGGGAAAATCCCGTCCTGGCACTCGAGGACGAGCTCATGCGCGCTTTCGAGCAGTATGACGCACCGAGCCGCGCTGCGGAAAAGACTGCCGCCCGTCCTGTCGAGCCTGTCTTCGAAGAGCCGGCACCGGTCGTGGAAGACCGTGCCGCCATCATCGATGAAGCGCCGGTGCGCCACAGCGCGACGCCGGTTGCCGCGCATCGCGAGCCGTCCTTCGCCGAAACCGTCTTCGAACAGCCCGTAGAAGCGGAGCCGGTTTTCAAGGCCGACTCGTCGCTGCTGCTCGCCGATGAGCTGGAAGCCGCCGTCAACGAAGTGCCCGCCATCGAGGCCGAGCCTGTGGTTCATGCCGGCCGTCAATTCGCCGACCGCTTCGAGCCGCGCTTCGACACGCCCGTTCGTCAGGAACCGGTTACGGATGTAAGGCCTGTCAGCCGGTCCGCGTCCGAGGCGCGCCAGCCGGAATTCCTCGGCTTCCAGCCGATGGCCGCCGATGACGTTCGCATGGACGATCTGAGTGTGGATCTGGAGCGCGAGTTGGAGCTTTCGATCGGCGATGGCTTTGCCGACGATCTTGTTGCCGACCTGCACGCCGTTGCCGAGGCGACGTTTGTCGAACCGCAGCCTGTTGTCGTCGAGACCGTCGAGAGCAATGCCGAGCCGATCTTCCAGGAGCTGATTTCGGCGGAAGCGGAGGCGGAGCCGTTCCAGGCCGAGACTTCCTATGCCAAGGACGAGCCGCATTTCGTTGCCGATCTCACCTTCGACAGCCGCGAAGAGCGGGCCCGTGTCGCTGCTGAAGTGGAAAGCCAGTGGCGGGCGGAAGAGCCTGTCTTCGATGCGGCGCCGGACTATCGCGTCGAATCCGTCGAAACGGTTATCGATGATCGCGACGCCCTGCTGGCCGACGTGGAGCGTTTCCCTGTTCCGGAGGCGCGTACGCCTTTCACGGGCGAATCGCGCAATCCTGCCAACATCGCCTCGATCTTCGGCCGTCGCGCGACGCCGACGGTGAACCAGCAGCGTGATCCGGTTATGTCCGCGATCGCGACGCCGGTCGTCCAGAAGCCGGTCGAGAAGGTCGAACCTGCACCGGTCGCAGAAATCCGCCCGGTTGTCGAAGCCCGTCCGGCTGCTGTTGCCGAGCCGGAAATCGACTTCGAATCGATGGAGTTCGATCTTTCGGATATCGAGCTCGACCTGTCTGATATCGTGCTGGATGATGTTCCGGCAAAGGTTGACGCGAAGCCCGCTGTGCTCAAGCCCGCCGAGGCGAAACCGGTCGAAGTGAAGGCTGCTGTCGCAAAGCCCGTCGAGGTCCAGACGCCGGTCCGTCGCGAGCCCGCCGTTGCCGTGCCGGTCTCCACCTATACTGCGGTCCCCCAGCCCGTCGTCGCCGAGATGGCGGACGGCTCGCTGCCGTTCGATCCGACGATGATCGCCGATACCGACGAGGGTGTGTCTCCGGTCACCGAACTCGACGTGCCGCAGCTGCCGGTCATCGAGAAGGAAAAGCCGCCGGTCGTCCAGCCGGATTATGAATTCGACATCGATGCCGAGATGGCCCAGCTCTTCACCGAGCCGGCCGCCAAGCCGACGCGCCGCGAAAGCCTGCAGGCCGGTGTCGCCGCCGGTGCGGTTGCCGCTGCCGCCCAGCCGGTCGCGCAGATGAACGATGTCGATGATTTCGAGCGCGCGCTGGAAGAGGATTTCCGCCGTTCGCTCAGCCAGCCCGAGCGCATGGCGATCCCGGTCGATCCGGGCCAGGCGACCCAGCTCTACAGCGGCGACGGCTATGACGACGAGCAGTCGCGCCCGCGTCGCGGCCTGCTGATCGCAGCGTCGATCGCCGGCCTGCTCCTGATTGGCGGCGGTGGCGTCTATGCCTGGAGCGCCTTCACCGGTGGTGGCGCGGCCGGCTCCGGCGAGCCGCGCGTCATTCTCGCCGACAAGGATCCGGTCAAGGTCGTGCCCGCCGAAAAGGGCGGCAAGACCGTGCCCAACCAGGACAAGGCAGTCTATGACCGCGTTGCCGGCGACAATGCCAGCACGCCGCAGCAGGAACAGCTCGTCACCTCGACGGAAGAGCCTGTCGATGTCGTGCAGCGCACGCTGACGCCGGAAGCCCTGCCGGATGACGGCGTCGATACGCCCGCCACGGCCGAAGACGACAGCAACCGCCTGCTGCCGGGTGTCGACGAGCCGGAAACGGCGACGGCCGACGGCAAGCCGCTCGTCTCGCCGCGCAAGGTCAAGACGATGATCGTCAAGCCCGACGGCACGCTCGTCGCCCGCGAAGACATCGTGAGCGAGCCTTCGACCGAAACCGCCGGCCTTGACGCCAAGGCGACGGCAACGACGGCTGCCACCTCGGGCGAAGCGTCCGCGACCGCCAATGCCACCCTCGACGCCGACGCCTCGCTGCGCGCCGAGCAGAATGCCACGGACGGCCAGCCGCGCTCGGCGCTCGCCGAAGTGGCGACCGCTGAAGTCGACGACACCGCACCTGTGCGCACCGTCAAGACGACGACGATCGGTGCGACGGCCGGCACCACGACCGAGGGCACTTCGACCGATGGCAAGGCGCCGGTTCCGGTAACCCGTCCGGTCGACCAGCCGGTCACCGTCGTCGGCACTGTCACGGAAAATGGCAATGTTTCCGGCACGGAGACCGCATCGGCGACGCAGACCCAGCAGACGGCGGAACAGACCCAGGTTGCTGCGGTTGCGCCCGGCAGCTACGTCATCCAGATCGCCTCGGTACCCTCGGAAGCGGATGCGCAGAAGACCTACAAGAACCTTTCGTCGAAATTCGGCAGCGTCATCGGCGGCCGCGGCGTGGATATCAAGAAGGCGGAAATCCCCAACAAGGGCACGTTCTTCCGCATTCGCATCCCGGCCGGCTCGCGTGAAGAAGCAAACGCGCTGTGCAGCCGCTATAAGGGCGCCGGCGGCAGCTGCCTCGTCACGCGCTGAGGTTAAGACCAGATTTTGGGAAGGCGCGGGACGAGTTCCGCGCCTTTCTTTTTGCCCATCCAACGCCAAACCGCTGAGATTGCCGACATGAGCGAATCGAAATCCTTCATTTCGGGCTGCAAGGGCCTGAGCCTCACCGAAGACGAAAAGGCCTTCTTCCGCAGCGAGCGGCCCTGGGGCTTCATCCTGTTCGGCCGCAATATCGGCGATCCCGCCCAGGTTGCGGACCTGACGGCGGAAATGCGCGCCTGCATCGGCGGCGGCAGCGATATCCCCGTCCTGATCGACCAGGAGGGCGGCCGCGTCCAGCGCATCAAGCCGCCGCATGTCCAGCAATATCCGAATGCCGCCGCCCTCGGCGCCATCTACCGCGCGGATGAGGAGAAGGGCCTGCGCGCCGCCTGGCTGATGTCGCGCCTGCATGCCTTCGATCTCTATCGCCTGGGCATCAATGTCGATTGTCTGCCGGTGTTGGATGTCGCCGTGCCCGGCGTGCACGACGTCATCGGCAACCGCGCCTATGGCCAGGAGCCTGAGATCGTCTCGGCGATGGGCAAGGCGGCGGCCGAGGGCCTGAAGGCCGGCGGCCTGTTGCCGATCATGAAACATATGCCGGGTCACGGCCGCACCATGGTCGATTCCCATCATGACCTGCCGGTGGTGCATGCCGGCCGCGACGAACTCGAAGCCTGCGACTTCGTGCCCTTCTGCCGCATGAAGGACGAGCTGATGGGGATGTCCGCCCATATCGTCTTCACCGCGATCGACGCGGACAATCCGGCGACGACCTCGGCCAAGGTGGTGCGCGAGATCATCCGCGGCCATATGGGCTTCGACGGCCTGCTGATGTCCGACGACGTGTCGATGAATGCGCTCAAGGGCGATATCGCCGAAAGAACCCGGGGAATCATCGCCGCCGGCCTCGACATGGTGTTGCATTGCCATGGCATCATGGACGAAATGATCATGGTGACCGAGAATGCGCCGCCGCTGGCGGGTGAAAGCCTGCGGCGGGCGAAGGCGGTGCGTGCAGCCTTCACGACGCCCGACGGGGCGGACGAACAGGCGCTGCGCGAAGAATTCAATGCCATGATCGCTGTGTCCTAAAGGGGCGCCGCAAAGGAGTTTTGTGTCGGGACCGACAGGCAAGTCACAGAAGAACGGTCGCGGCGCGGGAGCGCCGATGGATGATCTGTGGCAGGATGCCGGCGAGGAGCGGGGGCTTTCGGAAGAAAGCCTCGTCGTCGATCTTGCCGGCTTCGAAGGCCCGCTCGACCTGCTGTTGCATCTCGCCCGCACGCAGAAGGTGGATCTCACCCGCATCTCCGTGCTGGCGCTTGCCGAGCAGTATCTCGCCTTCATCGACAAGGTGCGAAAGATCCGCATCGAACTCGCCGCCGATTATCTCGTCATGGCGGCGTGGCTGGCCTATCTCAAATCGCGTCTTCTCATCCCTAAACAGGCCAAGGACGATGGCCCCTCGGGCGAAGAAATGGCGGCGAGCCTGGCCTTCCGCCTCAAGCGGCTGGAAGCGATGCGTGATGCCGCGACGCGCCTCGTCAACCGCAACCGCCTCGGCCGCGATGTCTTTGCCCGCGGTATGCCGGAGCATATCCCGACCGAACGGCGCTCCGCTTTCGAAGCCTCGCTCTACGACCTGCTCAACGCCTATGCGTCGCTGCGCCAGCGCCATGCGATCACCCAGGTGACGATCGAGAAGCGCACGGTCTGGTCGCTCTCCGATGCGCGTGAAATCCTGTCGCTGCTCGTCGGCGGCTTTGCGGATGACGACTGGACGGCGCTCGACCATTTCATGCTGCGCTACCTGACCGATCCGACCGAGCGCACGACGGCGATCGCCAGTGCGTTTGCGGCGACGCTGGAACTCGTGCGGGAAGGGCGCCTGGAGCTTCGTCAGGACGGCGTGTTCCAACCGATCTATCTGCGCCGCGGCCCAAAGCCCGATGGCAACGACGAGGGGAACGCCGATAATGGCTGATGGGGACGAGGACATGGACGGCGGCACGATCGTCGATCCGCGCCGGCTGCATGAGGCTGCGCGCATTGCCGAGGCGCTGGTCTTTGCTTCCGCCGGGCCGGTGTCGCAGAGCTATATCGCCGATCGCCTGCCGCGCGGCGTCGACGTGCTGCATGTCATGCGCGAGCTGAAGGGCCTCTATGCCGGGCGCGGCGTCAACCTCGTGCAAGTCGATGACGGCTGGGCTTTCCGCACGGCGCCGGACCTGTCCTTTGTCATCCGCACCGACGAGACGGAGGTGCGCAAATTGTCGCGCGCCGCCCTCGAGGTGCTGTCGATCATCGCTTACCACCAGCCGGTCACCCGCGCCGAGATCGAGGACATCAGAGGCGTGCAGACCTCCAGAGGTACGCTCGACGTGCTGATGGAAGCGGGTTGGGTGCGGTTTCGCGGCCGCCGCCGCACGCCCGGCCGCCCTGTCACCTTCGGCACGACACGCGACTTCCTTGACCATTTCGGCCTGGAGGAACTGCGCGACTTGCCCGGTCTCGAAGAATTGAAGGGCGCCGGTCTTCTTTCCGGCCGCATTCCCTCCAATTTTCAGGTACCTCTGCCGCTCGGCGAGGACGAACTGGCAGAGGACGAGGATCCGATTACCCAGCTCGACCTGGAAGAACTCGGTCTCTTGACACCGGGCGGGAAAGAAGACGAATAGGCGACGCTTATGGGCTGGCCCCGCGGTTTCTGAAGCGCCTTGCGCGGGATGTTGCGGGAAAACAAACAGCGGGATGCGCTCCTGCGGTAAGCAGAATAAGAAGCGCTGTTCGGGCAGGACTGTGGCCGGCCCGAACGGTGACAGGGAAAGATTTTGGCAATGGCTTCGGACCCCTCGGGCTCCAGCGATATCGAGACGAGACGGGCATCGGCGGTAACCTTCGCCGCGCGCCTTGCCTTCGAAGACATCCACCACAGCTACCAGAACAAGCAGACGATCCGTGGCATCTCGCTGACGGCCGAGCCCGGCGAAGTGCTCTGCCTGCTCGGCCCCTCCGGCTCCGGCAAGACGACGCTGCTGCGCATCGCCGCCGGCATCGAAGTGCAGACGGCGGGTCGCGTCCTTCTCAACGACCGCGAGATCGCAGGCCCAAGCACCTTTCTGCCGCCGGAGCGGCGCGGCGTCGGCCTGATGTTCCAGGATTTCGCGCTCTTTCCGCATTTGTCCGTGCTCGACAATGTGCGCTTCGGCCTGACGGCACTGCCGCGCGCCGAAGCGGAAGCCGAGGCCGAGATCGCGCTGGAGCGCGTCGGCCTTTCGCATTATGCCCAAAAGTTTCCGCACATGCTGTCGGGCGGTGAGCAGCAGCGCGTGGCGCTGGCCCGTGCGCTCGCGCCGCGCCCCTCCGTGCTGTTGATGGACGAGCCGTTCTCCGGCCTCGACTCACGCCTGAAGGATTCCATCCGTGCCGACACGCTGTCGATTTTGCGCCAGTCGCGCGCCAGCGCCATTGTCGTCACGCATGATGCCGAAGAGGCGATGCGCATGGGCGATCGGATCGCGCTTCTCAAGGACGGCTGTCTCGTGCAGGTCGGCACGGCGGAGGAGCTTTACCTTCACCCGAAGGATATATTTGCCGCAGCGTTTTTCTCTGAGATCAACGAATTTCCGGGACATGTGCGCGGCGGCATCGTGGAAACGCCGCTCGGCAATGTGGATGGCAGCCGCTTCCGGGATGGGCAGAAGGTGCATGTCGCCGTGCGCCTCTCCGGGATTCGGGTTCTGGAGACGGGCGGCGAAATTCCGGCGCGCATATTGTCGCGGCGGTTTCTCGGCGTCGTGGAGCTGCTGAATCTTGCCATACCGGGCACGGACCGGCCTATCCGGGCCCGTGTGCGGGCAGACCAGCTGGCCGCCGGATTGCGTGACGTCACGCTTTCGGCTAACCAGCGGGATATTCTAGTGTTTGAAAAAAACAGCTGAACGTCTTACATCGGGGTAAGGGTTCGTAAGGGAGTTAGGAAAATGGGTTCTTTCAGCATCTGGCATTGGCTGATCGTTCTGGTGGTTGTGCTGCTGCTGTTCGGCCGCGGCAAGATCCCGGAACTGATGGGCGACGTTGCCAAGGGTATCAAGAACTTCAAGAAGGGCATGTCCGACGAGGAGGCCGCTGCCGCCGACCAGGCGAAGACGGTCGATCACAAGGCCGACGAGGTCAAGTGACCGGCATCCGGCCGTGGACCGCTGGTTACGGCCTATGAGGACAGTTTTCTATGCTTGATGTCGGCTGGACCGAGATACTCGTCATCGCCATCGTGCTGATCATCGTGGTGGGTCCGAAGGACCTGCCGCAGATGCTCAGGACGCTCGGCCGCATGGTCTCCAAGATGCGCGGCATGGCGGGCGATTTCCGCCAGCAGTTCGACGAGGCGCTGCGCGAGGCCGATCTCGACGATCTGCGCAAGACCATCGGTGAAGCGCAGAAGCTCAACCCGCTCAACACCATCCGTGATGCGGTGAACCCGCTGCGTCAGATGGGCGACGATCTGAAAGCCGACCTTCACAAGGCGAGCAGTTCCGTCACCACGCCTTCGGCCAATCCGGCCGAGAGCGTGTCCAGCGCGCCGGTCGCTGTTCCGTCCGAAGCGGGCAAGCCCGCTTCCGCCGAACCCGTCGCCGCCGTGCCGCTCAAGGCCGGTCCGGTCAGCAGGACGGCTAAGAAGAAGGCCGTTGACGACAGTGCCAAGGTGGCAAAGCCGCGCAAGGCGGCTGTGAAGGCCGAGGCCGAGCCGAAAAAGGCTACAGCCAAGGCATCGGCAACCAAGAAGGCGGCTCAGGCCAAATCCGAGACGGCAAAAACCAGGACTACGAAGACCAAGAAGGGCGAGGCATGAGCGGCGATATTGACGACAAGCCCCAGCCGCTCATCGAGCATCTGATCGAACTGCGCCGCCGTCTGCTCTGGGCCGTCGGTGCGTTTTTCATCGCCTTCCTCGTCTGCTTCTATTTCGCCAAGCAGCTTTTCAACTTGCTCGTCCTGCCTTTCAAATGGGCGGTGGAATGGGCGGGGCTGACGCACCGCAATGTCGAGCTGATCTATACGGCGCCGCAGGAATTCTTCTTCACGCAGATCAAGGTCGCCATGTTCGGCGCCTTCGTCATCGCTTTTCCTGTGATTGCCCAGCAGGTCTATAAATTCGTCGCTCCCGGCCTCTACAAGAACGAGCGCGCCGCCTTCCTGCCGTTCCTGATCGCGTCGCCCATCCTGTTCCTGATCGGCGCGGCCCTGGTCTATTTCTTCTTCACGCCCATGGTCATGTGGTTCTTTCTCGCCATGGAGCAGGGCGGTGGCGAAGGCCAGGTGTCGATCCAGCTTCTGCCGAAAGTGTCCGAATATCTCAGCCTCATCATGTCGCTGATCTTCGCCTTCGGCCTGGTGTTCCAGCTTCCGGTGATCTCGTCGCTGCTGGTGCGCGCCGGTTTCATCACGTCGCAGACGCTGAAGGAAAAGCGCAAATACGCCATCGTCATCTCCTTCGTGGTGGCTGCCGTCCTGACGCCGCCGGATCCGGTTTCCCAGATCGGCCTTGCACTGCCGGCCATCCTTCTCTACGAGATTTCCATCTATACGGCCCGACTCATCGAACGGCAGCGGGCGAGCGTCTCGAACGCGCAGGATGCGGAAAACGAGGTCGCTGCAACGCAGGGCGAAGCCGACTGAGGCTTCGCCGGCGGGTCGCTGCCGGGCGGGATGGGCTCCATCCACGCAACGCCTGGAACGACAATGCTTGATATCAAATGGATCCGCGACAACGCTGCCGCTCTCGATGCCGCTCTGGCAAAACGCGGCGCGAGCCCTCTTGCTCAGAGCCTTGTCGAACTCGACGAAAAGCGCCGCAGCGTCATCCAGAAGGCGCAGGACATGCAGTCGCGCCGCAACGCCGCCTCCAAGGAGATCGGCGCGGCCATGGCCGCCAAGAACGGCGAGCTTGCCGACAAATTGAAAGCTGAAGTCTCGGCCATCAAGGACCAACTCCCGGCCGCGGAGGAGGAAGAGCGCCAGGTCACTGCCGAGCTCAACGATGCCCTGTCGCGCCTGCCGAACATCCCGTTTGACGACGTGCCCGTCGGTTCGGACGAGACCGGCAATGTGGAAAAGCACAAATGGGGCAGCAAGCCCGGCTGGAACCATAAGCCGCTGGAGCATTACGAAATCGGCGAAGCCCTCGGCTACATGGATTTCGAAGCCGCCGCCAAGATCGCCGGTTCGCGCTTCACCGTGCTGAAGGGTCAGCTGGCGCGCCTCGAGCGCGCGCTCGGCCAGTTCATGCTGGACGTGCACACCGGGGAGCACGGCTATACGGAAGTCCACGCGCCGCTGCTCGTGCGCGATGATGCCATGTTCGGCACCGGCCAGCTGCCGAAATTTTCCGAAGATCTGTTCCGCACCACGGATGGCCGCTGGCTGATCCCGACCGCTGAAGTCTCGCTCACCAACCTCGTGCGCGAAGACATTCTCGATCAGGAAAAGCTGCCGTTGCGCTTTACCGCGCTGACGCCGTGCTTTCGCTCGGAGGCCGGCTCGTCGGGGCGCGATACGCGCGGCATGCTGCGCCAGCACCAGTTCATGAAATGCGAACTCGTCTCGATCACCGATGCCGAAAGCGCCGTCGACGAACACGAGCGCATGACGGCCTGCGCGGAGGAAATCCTCAAGCGTCTCGGCCTGCATTACCGCGTCATGACGCTCTGCACCGGCGACATGGGCTTTGGCGCCCGCAAGACCTATGATCTTGAAGTCTGGCTGCCGGGACAGGATACGTTCCGCGAAATCTCGTCCTGCTCGGTCTGCGGCGATTTCCAGGGCCGCCGCATGAATGCGCGCTATCGTGGCAAGGACGACAAGGCGACGAAGTTCGTGCACACGCTGAACGGGTCGGGCACCGCCGTCGGCCGCGCGCTGATCGCCGTTTTGGAAAACTACCTCAACGCCGACGGCTCGGTCACCGTGCCGGAGGTCCTGCTGCCTTACATGGGCGGCCTGACGAAGATCGAGAAGGCCGCTTGAGGCGGAGTATGGAATGCGCATTCTGCTGACCAATGACGACGGCATCCACGCAGAGGGCCTTGTGGCCCTCGAACGGATAGCCCGCGAACTGACTGACGACGTCTGGATCGTGGCCCCGGAAACGGACCAAAGTGGCCTTGCGCATTCGCTGACCCTTTCCGAGCCATTGCGTCTGCGCAAGATCGACGAAAAGCGTTTCGCCCTGCGCGGCACGCCGACGGACTGCGTCATCATGGGCGTGCGCGAAGTTCTGGACAGGAAGCCGGACCTCGTTCTGTCCGGCGTGAATGTCGGCGCCAACATGGCTGATGATGTGACCTATTCGGGTACGGTCGCCGGCGCCATCGAGGGCACGCTGCAAGGCATCAAGTCCATGGCGCTGAGCCAAGCCTACAACCATGCCGGCGGCCGCATCGTGCCGTGGGAGGTGGCCGAGAGCTTCGCGCCGAAACTCATTCGCCAGCTGATGGATGTGGAACTGCCGGACTGGACGTTCTTCAACCTCAATTTCCCCAATTGCGCGCCGGCAGACGTACAGGGCGTCGAAGTCACGGCGCAAGGCAAGCTCGATTTCGGTTTGACGATCGAGGAACGCGCCGATGGTCGCGGCTTCCCCTATTACTGGCTGCGCTTCGGCGAGCGGAAGGGCGATTTCCGCGCCGGCACGGACATCCATGCCGTGAAGAACCACAAGATCTCGGTGACGCCGCTCAAGCTCGACCTGACGGATTATTCCGTGCTCGACCGCGTGCAGCGCGCGCTCAACGGTGGAGACGCGGATTGAGCACGGGGCGGGTGATCGAGAAGGAAGGTTTTGCGGCTCTGGCGCTGCGTCTGCGCGGGCAGGGCATCAACAATATCGAGCTTCTGACCGCTGTCGAACAGACGCCGCGCACGCTGTTCGTGCCGCCGCAATTTGCCGGCGAGGCCTATTCGCGCCGCGTGCTGCCGCTCGATTGCGGCTCCTTCATGGAGGGCATCGACCTCTCGGTGCGCATCCTGCATCTCCTGAACCTCAAGGCTGGCCAGCGCATTCTC
The DNA here is from genome assembly GCF_057798995.1 of Shinella sp. 20P9.1.1. Classification (NCBI taxonomy): domain Bacteria; kingdom Pseudomonadati; phylum Pseudomonadota; class Alphaproteobacteria; order Hyphomicrobiales; family Rhizobiaceae; genus Shinella; species Shinella sp. 20P9.1.1. The sequence goes on along the minus strand of NZ_JBYOLC010000011.1, from coordinate 101,588 downwards.
GAAGTCGGCACCGGCAGCGGCTTCACCGCCGCCGTCATGGGCCGCATGACCGAGCGCGTGCTGACCGTCGATCGCTACCGCACGCTCGTCACCAACGCGCAAGCCTCCATCGACAAGGCCGGCATCCGCAACGTCATCGTGCGCCAGGCCGATGGCAGCAACGGCATGCCGGGCGAGGGGACCTTCGACCGCATCCTCGTTACCGCCGCCTTTCAGGCCCTGCCGCGCTTCTTCGCCGAACAGCTCGTCTCCGGCGGCATGCTCATTGCGCCCGTCATGGTCAGTGAAACCGAGTGCCGCATGCTGAAGCTGGTCAAGACCGGCAGCCGCTTCGATCGCGAAGACCTCTTCGAGGTGCCCTACCTGCCGATCTTGCCCCAGATGGCGCAGGCTCTCTAAGCCCGCCGCAATCTCTTCCGAAATCAATATTTTGCGGCTTAGCGGGCCTTTGCCCGCTGAGTCTTGCGGTATTTCTACGGCAAGACGGGGCTCTCGTTGCAGCCTGTCACACGCGACGCGTGAATTCCCTCTGCAAATACAGCGCGTTAACCATTTGTTAACTTTGGTAAGCTTCGCGCAAGCTTCGGGGCGTAGGCCGGTAACGAAGCACAAATTCCACGCAGAACGCCGGTTTTCCAGTGGTTTCCGAAGTTCCGATGGAGAGGGCAATGTACGTTTCGAACAGGATCGCCAGCAGCTCGACCAATGACGGCCTCGCCTATCTCGCGACGAAGGCTGCGGGTAAGCCTGCCGAAGAAGTCGCAGAGGCCGCATCGACCGCGCATCTCGCCGGCGGCAGCTATGATCCGTCCGCCCATGTCGGTCTGTCCGTCGATGCGCTGCTCGTGCTCAGCGTCGCCAAGGAAGAGGCGGCTTACAGTCAGCCGTCGCTGACGGAAGCCGAGCGCAACAATCTCGACACGTCGGATCTGGAAAAGCGCGAATATGCGGCCTATGGCCACTTCCTCGAGGAAGGCGACCGCAAGGGCTACTACCGCGCCTATATCGAATATTTCGACAGCATGCCGGCCGAAGACCAGCGCAGCGGCCGCTATGCCGGTACGCGCGAACATGCCGTCTCGGCGCTCCGCGCCATCGCCTACAATGAAAGCGCCCTCGACATGACGGCGCCGGATGCCGCTCTAGAGAATGCGACCGCCACCGGTGACCGCAGCCAGCGCCGCGCGACGCCGATCTCGGCGATCTTCCAGCCGAGCGCCGGCGACTACGAGAACGTCGCCCGTGTCTCCGGCCGCATCTCGCGCGCCGACAGCATGTACGCCACCGGCTTCTGAGCTTCGGCTGGCGGCCACGCTGCGCCGCCATGGTTATCAATTCATCAAAAAAACGATGCGGATAGCCCGGCTTTAACCGGGCAGTAACTCTAACGCGCTTTAATCGGCCTACATCAAGTAGCGTACCGATTGGGTAGTCTCATGCGTAAGAGTGTATCGCCGAGTTTTGGTAGGACAGCGACCCGTCTGATGGCGGCCGCCCTGCTGGCCAGCGTTGCGACCGGGTGCAGCTCGGACGTTTCCCGTTTTGGCGGCCTCTTTTCCAGCTCCGGTTCTGACAATATCACCACGAATTCGGTTCCGCGCCGCACGCTTCTCGGCGGCGATCCGGTTCCGCGCGGCACGGTGGGCAACGGCCAGGTGGCGCAGGTCAATCCGATGGGCGGTTCGCGCGACGAAGCACTGAACCAGCCGTTCCCGGATCAGGGCAACGTCTCCTACGATCCGATCAATACGTCGACGACGAACGGCTCCGGCACGCGTCTTGCGACGACGCCGATGACTGTCCAGCGCGGCGAGCTTTCCGACCCGACGGCCGGCGCCCGTGCCGACGCCGAGCGTGACGTCGCGATGGCGCAGGAACTGCCGCAGCGCAAGGCGAAGGCCATCGTCGACGAGGCCGATGCCACGACGAAGACCGTCAAGGGCAAGGCTGGCTGGTCGACGAACAACGCGCCCGTCATCATGCTGCGCCAGGGCGAAAGCGTGAAGACGCTCGCCAACCGCTACGGCGTGCCGGAAAAGGAAATTCTTGCCGCCAACGGCCTGAAGCGTTCCTCGGATGCCGAGCCGGGGCAGAAGATCGTCATCCCGACCTTCTCGACGACGGCGAGCGCCGCCAAGGCTTCGACGGATCACACGCTGAAGGTCGATGGCAAGCTGCCGACGCCGGAGCAGAAGGGCGAGAAGAACGTCGCCATCCTGCCCGGCACCTCCAGCCGCGACAAGCAGAAGTCGGAGAACGGCCAGACGACCTCGAACGTCGCCGATGCCGGCGAAGGCAATGGCAAGGCCGGTTACGAAGTGCAGCCGGGCGATTCGCTCGCCAAGATCGCCCGCAGCAACGGCGTTTCGGTCGATGCGCTGAAGAAGGCGAACGGTCTGGATACGGCATCCATCCGCATCGGCCAGAAGCTGGTAATCCCGGCCGGCGGCGCGGTCGTGGCCGAGAAGGTCACCACCGACAAGACGACGACGGCCTCGGTTCCGGTCAACAAGGAAAAGAAGGTCGAGACGGCGGAAAAGAAGCCGGAAGCCTACAAGGCGCCGGTGAAGACGGTTTCGGTTACCGAAGCGACGGAAAAGTCCGACGTGACGGATGACGCTCCCGAATCGACCGGTATCGGCAAGTACCGCTGGCCGGTGCGCGGCGCGGTCATTGCCGGCTACGGCGCCAATGTCGAAGGCAACCGCAATGACGGAATCGATATCTCGGTTCCCGAGGGCACGCCGATCAAGGCCGCTGAAAACGGCGTGGTCATCTATTCGGGCTCGAGCCTGAAGGAACTCGGCAACGCCGTGCTCGTCCGCCATGACGACGGCACCGTTACGGTCTATGGCAATGCGGGTGGGCTGAACGTGCAGCGCGGCCAGAAGATTCAGCGCGGCCAGACGGTTGCGACCTCCGGCATGAGCGGCAACGCGACCCGTCCGAAGGTTCACTTCGAGGTGCGCAAGAACGCCACGCCGGTCAACCCGATGACCTTTCTGGAATAGGTGGGGCCGGACATCCGGATGAAATAGCGCGGGCGGCCTCTGGCCGTCCGTTTGCGTTTCACGACCGGGCCGCGGCCTGCCGCCCGAAGGTCTCGCGATAAGCGGCCGGCGTCGTCGACAGGTGAAGGCGGAAATGATGGCGCAGCGTGCCTGTCGTGCCGAAGCCGGACAGGGCGGCGATCTCCTCGACCGACGCGCTGGTCTCCTCCAGCAGGTCGCGCGCCTTGCCGAGGCGTTGGGCGAGCAGCCAGCGGGCCGGCGTCATGCCGGTGGCCGATTCGAAGCGGCGCAGGAAAGTGCGATCGCTCATGCCGGCGCGGCGGGCGAGGGCGGCGACCGTGTGGTCGGCACCAAGGTCTTCGCGCATATGGTCGAGCAAGGGCCCGAGCCGGCTGCTCTCATGCGTACGCGGCACGACCTGGCGGATGAACTGCGCCTGGCCGCCATCGCGGTGCGCCGGCATGACGAGGCGCCGGGCGACGAGATTGGCCGCCTCCGTGCCGAAATCCCGGCGAATGAGATGCAGGCAGAGATCGAGCCCCGCTGCGGTACCCGCCGAGGTCAGCACGCTGCCGGCATCGACATAGAGCACATCCGGCGTCACCGCGATGGCGGGAAAGCGCGCCGTCAGCGTGTCCGTATAGCGCCAATGGGTCGTGGCGCGCCGGCCGTCGAGCAGGCCGGCGGCGGCGAGCACGAAGACGCCTGAGCAGAAGGAGAGGATGCGTGAGCCCCGCGCATGCGCCGCCTGAAGCGCCTCGATCAGCACCTGCGGCACCGGCGCATCGATGCCGCGCCAGCCGGGAATGATGATCGTACCGGCCTGCGCCAGCAGGTCGAGCCCACCGTCCACGGCGAAACGCAGCCCGCCCGTCGAGCGCATCTCACCCTCATCGAGGCCGGCGACGGCGAAGCGATACCAGTTCGGCCCCATTTCCGGCCGGGCAAGGGCGAAAACCTCGGTCGCGATGCCGAATTCGAAGGTGCAGAGCTGGTCATAGGCGACAGTCACGACGAGCGGATTGGCTGGCGGCGATAGCGAAAGCGGGTTTGTCATGATCTTGATGGTATATGGCGATCATGCCACCTGCAAGCCGCACCCCGTTCCGGTTACATCTCTCCCGTCCCAACAAGGAGAGACACCAATGAGCTTTGTCACCGACCATCCGGCCGCTTCCCCCGCCGCCGCCGTCGAGCATTTCCTGAAGTTGCTGTCCGTCGAGACCGATTGCGCTGATGTCGCGGCCGCGCTGAAGTCCGGCGATCAGGATTTTGTCCTGCTCCATGTCATCGGCTCGCCGGAAGCCTATGCCCGCCGGCATGTGCCGGGTGCTATTCATCTGCCGCACCGGCAGATCAGCGCCGAGCGCATGGCCGAATGGCCTGAAGACACTGTCTTCGTCGCCTATTGCGCCGGCCCGCATTGCAACGGCGCGGATCAGGCCGCCCTCAAGATCGCCCGCCTCGGCCGTCCGGTCAAAATCATGATCGGCGGCATCACCGGCTGGGAAGACGAGGGCCATGCGTTCGCCACCGGTAGCGCGCCGGGCAGCTTGCTGGCGATTGCCGCCGAATGAGCGCGGATGGCCTTCACGTCAGGCCTTTCACACGCGACGACGTGGAGGCCGTCTGGGAAATGATGCGGGCGTTGGCCGTCTTCGAGGGCTATATCGATGCCTTCGCCGTCACGCCCGACGCTCTCAGGCTTCACGGCCTCAGTGCTGCTCCAGCCTTCGGCGTCTTTGTGGCGCTGAAGGAGGATGCGCTTGCTGGCATCGCCGTGCATTACCGCATTCCCTGGACCTATGATCTCAAGCCCGTCGTGGTGCTCAAGGAACTCTACGTCGCGGAGGCGTTTCGCGGGCAGGGCGTGGGGCAGGCGCTGTTTGCGCGGCTGCGCGCCCATGCCGTGGAGATCGGCGCTTCCGCCCTGCGCTGGACGGTCCTGCCCGACAACGCGGCGGCGCAGCGATTCTATGCGGGTCAGGGTGGCGCGTGCGATGCGGATTGGGAGCATTGGACTCTGCCTTTGCAGACGCGAATCTGAAATGGTCCGCCCCATCACAGACGGAGAATTCCCTTGATCACCTGCTATCTCAGATATGTCATCGACCCGCACAAGCTGGCGGAATTCGAGGCCTATGCCCGCGCCTGGATCCCCATTGTCAACCGCATGGGCGGCCAGCATCACGGTTATTTCCTGCCGAGCGAGGGCGCAAACAACATTGCGCTGGCGCTGTTCAGCTTCCCGAGCCTTGCAGCCTATGAAGACTACCGCACCCGCATGGTGAGCGATCCGGAATGCATCGCCGCCTTCGACATGGACAAGCACAATCGCAGCATCATCAGCTATGAGCGCAGCTTCATGAGGCCGGTCTTTTCCTGAAAAGCGAAACGCCGGCCCGTTTCAGGGGCGGCGCTCGTCTTACTTGTTGAGCGCGACGCCGAGGCGTCCCGCCAGATCCTGCACATATTGCCAGGCGACACGGCCGGAGCGCGAGCCGCGCGTCGTCGCCCATTCCAGCGCCTCGGCATGCAGCTGCTCCTGCGGGATATCCAGGCCGAAATGCTTGGCGTAGCCGTCGATCATCTCGAGATATTCGCTCTGGCTGCACTTGTAGAAGCCGAGCCACAGGCCGAAACGGTCCGACAGCGACACCTTCTCTTCCACGGCTTCCGACGGATTGATCGCCGTCGACTGCTCGTTCTCGATCATGTTGCGCGGCAGGAGATGCCGGCGGTTCGAGGTGGCATAGAGCAGCACATTGTCCGGCCGCCCTTCGACGCCGCCGTCCAGCGCCGCCTTCAGCGACTTGTAGGACGTGTCGTCATGGTCGAAGGACAGGTCGTCGCAGAAGATGATGGACGGGAAAGGCGCGTCCTTCAGGATCTCAAGGAGCTGCGGCAGCGTCGCGATGTCCTCGCGGTGCACTTCGATCAATTTCAGGCCGCTTGCCGTTTCCTTCGCCGCCAGCGCGTGCACGGATTTGACCAGCGAGGACTTGCCCATGCCGCGGGCGCCCCAGAGCAGAACGTTGTTGGCCGGCAGGCCGCGGGCGAAGCGCACGGTGTTGTCGACGAGAATGTCGCGCACATGGTCGACGCCGCGGATCAGATCGATCTCGATGCGGTTCGGCCGCTTGACGGGCTGGACATGCTGACGGGCCGGCGACCAGACGAAAACGTCGGCAGCATTCCAGTCGTTGATTGCGGGGGCGGGGCCGGCCAGGCGCTCGAGTGCCGCGGTGATGCGGCCGATTTCGGCCAGCAGAAGCTTGACGTGATCTTCCTGCACTGTGTCTCTCCTCATGCGTGAAAGCCGGGTAGCATGCGGCGGGCGGTGGCGAAAAGGGGGAAAGCGCTTGAAAACAGCGGGGTTGACGTGCTCGTGTGTTGCATTCAAGGCCCGCTTGCCTATATTCCGGCAACCGAAATGGCCGCTCAGGCCGCGCAAATTCAAGATTTCAAGGAGTAGCTGATGTTCATTACCGAGGCCTTCGCCCAGACGGCGGCACCTGGCGGGGCAGCGGGCGGCGCTGACATTCTCATGTCGATCCTGCCGTTCCTGCTGATCTTCGTGGTGATGTATTTCCTCATCATCCGTCCGCAGCGCGCCAATATGAAGCGTCGCGAAGAGCTTCTGAAGAACATCCGCCGCGGCGACCAGGTCGTCACCGGCGGCGGCATCGTCGGCAAGGTCACCAAGGTCGTCGACGACGGCGAACTGGAAGTCGAAATCGCCGAAGGCACCAAGGTGCGTGTCGTGCGCAGCGGCATCAGCGAAGTCCGCGTCAAGGGCGAACCCGTCAAGGAATAAGCTTGGCTTGCCGTCCGGCTGGGGTAAACTCCACCGGGTGGCCCGACTGGTTTTCAGCCGGCGTGCACGCCGCGTTGTTTTTTGGTTCACGCAATTCCGGCAGAATGGTTTCGCCCCAAGATGGCTTAACCCCGCCGGAATTGACGTAGCGAGACCCTGATGCAGCAATCCGCCCGCTGGAAGACCCTTGCCCTCTGGCTCGTCCTCGTGGCGAGCCTTCTTGTCCTGCTGCCCAGCCTTCTTCCAGCCCGCACGGCCGCCGGCCTGCCGAACTGGATCGTGGCGCACCGCCTCGTTCCGGGCCTTGATCTCACCGGCGGGTCCCGCCTCGTTCTCGAAGTTTCCCGTACTGATATCGCCGCAGACCGCCTGCGCGCCGTCGTGGAAACCATCGGCAACACCCTGCGCGCCGCCCGCATTCCACACAGCGATCTCAACGGCGCTGAAGATACCGTCGATGTCACGGTGACCGCGACTGACCGCGTCGATGCGGCCCGCGAGGCACTGGCTGGCCTTGATGTTGGCACGCTGAGCGAGCCGCAGCCGGGCCAGTTCAATATCGTGCTGTCCTCCGCCGCTATTGACGAGGCCGTGCAGGCCGCGTCGCTCGGCGCCGTCGATGCCGTACGCCGCCGCGTCGAAAGCCTCGATATTCCTGCCCTTTCCGTTCGTCGCGGCGAGCGCGACCGCATCGTCGTGGCGATGCCGGGCCTCACCGATCCGCAGCGCGTCAAGGATCTGCTGTCGCAGGCGGGCAAGCTCTCGGCGCGGCTGGTCGATGACAGCATGCCGGTCAACACGGCGATCGAGGAGGGGGCACCTGCCGGTTCGGAAGTGCTCTATTCCACCGGCGAGCCGCCGGTCGGTTATCTGGTGCGGCAGGACGATCTCTTCACCGCGGCGGATGTCGCCTCGGCAGAGCCGGCGGCCAACGGCGAGCCCTTCATCGAATTCGTGCTGCGCGCCGAGGCTGCCGAGCGGCTGGCCGCCTTCACCCGCGACAACAGCGGCCGTACCATCGCCATCCTGCTCGACGGGCAAGTGATCTCCACCTCGCAGATCCAGGGCGCCATCACCGACGGCGTCGGTCGCCTCTCCGGCGATTTCGACGCGGAAGGTGCGGCGAACCTCGCCCGAATCATCGCAAGCGGCCCGCTGCCGGCACCCGTGACGATCATTGAGGAGCGCTCGATCGAGCCGGCGCTGGGCGCCACCTCCACCGGCACCGTGGTTATCGCGCTTGCAGTTGCGGTTCTCGCCGTGGTCGCCTTCATGACCTTCTTCTACGGCGTTCTCGGCATCATCGCCTCGCTGTCGCTGTTCTTCAACGTCACGCTGACCTTCGCGATCCTCGCCCTCATCGGTGCGCCGCTATCGCTCTCCATGATCGCCGGCATCGTCTTGACCGTCGGCATCGCCGTCGATGCCAGCGTGCTGATCTTCGAGCGCATTCGCGAGGAGACCAAGGCCGGCCGGTCGTTGGACGAGGCCGTCGATACGGGCTTCGGCCGCGCCCGCGCCACGGTGCTGGATGCGTCGGCGACGATGCTCATCGCCATCGCCGTGCTCTTCCTGCTGTCCGCCGCCCCCGTGCGCGCCTTCGCGCTCGCCGTCGGCATCGGCATGCTGGCGACGCTTTTCACCACCTTCGGCCTCACGCAGCGCCTCGTACGCGCCTGGCTTGGCCGCAGCCACATCACGCATCTGCCCAAGGGCGTGCGCACCGGCCTGTTCGACCGTCTCAACCTGCGCTTCATGGCCGTGCGCAACGGCGTCTTCCTACTGACAGCAGTGCTGTCGATTGCCATTGCCGGCCTTCTCTATGTCGGCAAGCTCCGGCTCGGCATCGATTTCACCGGTGGTGCCGCGCTGGAACTCCAGGCGAAGGACGGCAATGCCGATCCCTTCGAGATCGCCGCCCGCCTCACCGATACGGGCGTCGATGTCCAGAGCGTCGATGCGACACGCGATCCGCGCCGGGCGCTCGTGCGCCTCACCGCCCAGGGCGAAGGCGAGAATGCCGAGCAGACCTCCGTTCTCATCGCCCGCGGCGAACTGGAGGATGATTATGATTTCCGCCGCGTCGAGGTTGTCGGCCCAGCCATATCGGGTGAGTTGATCGATACAGCCACGCTCGGCTTCGTCGCCGGCCTGCTGGCGCTCGTCGCCTATATCTGGATCCGTTTCGAATGGCATTTCGCCATCGGCGCCATCATCTCGCTGGCGCATGACGTGTTCTTCACGCTGGGCTTCCTGGCGCTCGCCAAGATCGAGTTCAACATCAGCGCCGTCGCGGCGCTTCTGACGGTCGCGGGCTACTCGCTCAACGACACGATGGTGGTCTATGACCGCATTCGCGAAAACCTGCGCCATTTCAAGCAGATGCCGTTGCCGATCCTGATCGACGACGCGATCAACCGTACGCTGTCGCGCACCGTGCTGACCTCGGCGACGACGCTGATCGCGCTTGCGGCGCTGGCTCTGCTCGGTGGTGAGGCGATCCGCACCTTCGCGCTGACGCTGCTCTTCGGGGTGGCGATCGGCACCATATCCTCTATCTACATTGCCGGACCGATCCTCATTCTGTTCCGCCTCCGGCCGGAGCGCTACCGCCCCGGCAAGGGTGGCGCGGGGACGGTCCCGGAGACGGGAGCCAATGGCTAAGGGTATCGAAATCCGGGAGGCGCATTTCCCGGGACGCGCGCCGATCGACGCATATGGCAATGGCGGTTTCCGCTTCGCCGACATGTCGCATCGCGGCTCCATCCTGTGCCTGCCCTCTGGCATCCACGGCTGGGACAAGACGGAAGACACGCCGCTGACCTTGGCCGATCTCCAGCGTGTGCTGGACGAGGCGGGTGAGATCGAGGTGCTGCTTGTCGGCACCGGCAAGGAGATTCGCCCGTTGCCGGCCGAGATCAAGGCCGCACTGCGAGAACGCCATATCCGTTCCGACCCGATGAGCACGGGGGCTGCGGTGCGCACCTTCAATGTCATGCTGGCCGAAAGCCGCGCGGTTGCCGCCGCCCTCATCGCCGTGTGACACGAAAGACCTGACGTGACCGAGACCAAGGACAACTATGCGCACTGCCTGGCAGTGCTCCGCGACACCGATCGCGACCGCTATCTCGCCTGCCTGCTGGCGCCGGCGGAGAAACGCGGCCCGCTTGCTGCCCTCTACGCCTTCAATGCCGAGATCGCCCGCGTGCGCGATTCCGTGCGCGAAGCGCTGCCCGGCGAAATCCGCCTGCAATGGTGGCGCGATCTCCTGGAGGGCGAGGCGGACGGCGACGCCATGGCCAATCCGCTCGCCGCCGGCCTCATGACCTGTGTGAAGGAATACCGGCTGCCGGTCGCGGTGCTGACGGATATGATCGAGGGGCGCATCTTCGACGTTTACAACGACCCGATGGAAAGCCGCGCGGCGCTGGAAGGTTATGCCGGCGAGACGGCGTCTGCGCTGATTCAGCTCGCAAGCCTCATTCTCGATCCTGCAAACGCTCCGAAATCCGCCGAGGCTGCCGGTCATGCCGGTGTCGCGCAGACCGTGGCCGGTGCACTGCTCCTCCTGCCGATCCACCGCCGGCGCGGCCAGGTCTATCTGCCCGCCGACCTTATGGCTGCAACGGGCCTGACGCCGGAAGCGCTGCTCGCCGGCAACGACCCGGCCGCCGCTGCCCGTGCCGTGGAAGCCTTTGTCGGGCTCGGCCGCGACCATCTCGCCAAGGCGCGCGCCGCCAATGGCGTGTCGGTTGCGAATCGCGCCGCCTTTTTGCCAGTCGCCCTCGTTGCGCCTATATTGAGGGCGGCGGAGAAAGCGGGCTCCGGTGCGCTGGAGGGCGGGCTCCAACCCGCCCAATGGCGGCAGCAGTGGTGGATGTGGCGCGCCCTGCGGCGTGGCCCGTTCTGAAAACGTGTCAGGACGTAAAACTGGCGCAAGCCTTGTCGGCTACAGCGGCTGAACGTGTTTTGCGGGAGGAGAGTCGATGTTCTGGACCATCATCATCGCCGGCCTGTTCGTGGCCGGCCTGATCTTCCGCCACAAGTTTCGCAGTGAGGATCGGCAGGAAGAGGCTGGCGAGGATGCCGGCCTTGCCATCGTGGAGTTCGGCCGGGCCTTTCCGGAGGAGGCCATCCGCGCCGTCGTGACCACCAAGGATCGTCGGACGGTCTTCCTTCGCCTGCACGACGGCAAGGCTGGCTGCATGCAGGCCCACGGCCACCACTATGCCTGCCACCTGATCGAGCCGGGTACGGTCCGCGTCAACAGCGCCGGCCCGAGACGCCTGACCGTGGAATACGCCAATGCCGCCTTTGAAGGCGGCACCTATGAATTCCGCGACGAGAAGGAGGCGGCAGAAGTCTCCCTCTGGCTGCTCGGCAGCTTCATGCCGGGCGCTGCAAACCTCAACGCCCAGCCGGCCGGCTAACTCATCTGACGATCAGCGCCCGAGCCAGCGGGCGCAATCTTCCAAGGCGCGTGCGGCGGTTGCCTGCTTCTTGGCGACCGCTTTGTCTTTGCCGCGAAACCGTTTCAGCCCTTCGGGCCGAACGACCGCGCCGGGCTCCAGCGGCGGGAAGAGGCCGAAATTGACGTTCATCGGCTGGAAGGAGCGCTTGCCCGGCTCGTCTTCCGAGACGATATGGCCGCCGGTGATGTGGTTCAGCAATGCGCCGAAGGCCGTCGTTTCGGGCGGCAGCGACGGAGTCTGGCCGAGCCGTTCGGCCGCGGCGAAGCGGCCGGCAAGCAGACCGATACTGGCGCTTTCCACATAGCCTTCGCAACCGGTGATCTGACCGGCGAATCGGAGGCCCGGACGGCCCTTCAGCGTCAGTGAGCGGTCGAGCAGCGTCGGCGAATTGATATAGGTGTTGCGGTGCAGGCCGCCGAGGCGGGCGAATTCCGCGTTTTCCAGGCCGGGAATCAGCCGGAAGATTTCGGCCTGCGCGCCATATTTCAGCTTCGTCTGGAAACCGACCATATTGTAGAGCGTGCCGAGCGCATTGTCCTGGCGCAGTTGAACGACGGCATAGGCCTTGACGGTCGGATTGTGCGCATTGGTCAGGCCCATCGGCTTCATCGGGCCGTGGCGCAGCGTCTCGCGGCCGCGCTCGGCCATCACCTCGATCGGCAAGCAGCCGTCGAAATAGGGCGTGCCTTCCCATTCCTTGAAGCCCGTCGTGTCGCCGGCGATCAGCGCATCGACGAAGGCGTTGTACTGCGCTTCGTCCATCGGGCAGTTGATATAATCCTTGCCCGTGCCGCCGGGGCCGACCTTGTCGTAGCGCGACTGGAACCAGCAGATATCCATATCGATGCTGGCGGTGTGCACGATGGGCGCGATCGCATCGAAGAAGGCGAGCGAATCGGCGCCGGTGCGCGCCTGAATGGCGGCGGCAAGCGACGGCGCGGTGAGCGGGCCGGTGGCGATGATCGCCTGGTCCCAGTCCTCCGGCGGCAGGCCGGTCACTTCCTCGCGGGTAACGGTGATCAGCGGATGGCTTTCAAGCGCGGCCGTCACGGCGGCGGAAAAACCATCGCGGTCGACGGCGAGCGCGCCGCCTGCGGGCACCTGGTTCGCATCGGCCGAACGCATGATGAGAGAGCCGGCAAGCCGCATTTCGGCATGCAGAACGCCGACGGCGTTCGAGGTGGCGTCATCGGAGCGGAAGGAATTGGAGCAGACGAGCTCGGCAAGGCTGTCCGTCTTGTGCGCATCCGTGCCGCGCACGCCGCGCATTTCATGCAGGATGACGGGAATGCCGGTTTCGGCAATCTGCCAGGCGGCTTCCGAGCCGGCAAGGCCGCCGCCGATGACATGGATGGGAGTGTGGGAAGAGGTCTTGGTCATGGGCGGTTGGTTATCATGGGCAACGGCGCATTTCCAAGGAAAAGCATTGGGGCGGGGCATCATGCCCCTGGAATCAAAAACGGCACCAGATGGTGCCGTTTGATCGTCCCTCGCGCTGGCCGTTTCCGGCCGCAGCGGCGGAAACCGGCTCTATCTTAGCGGAAGGAACGGGCTGCGATGTCGCGGATGTCGTAACGGGTCAGGCCGATGTCGGACAGCGTGTGGTTCGACAGGTTGCCGAGTTCGTTCATCGTGCGGCGGTAGGACATCCAGTTCTTGGCAATGCGGATCGGGTTCATGGTCGTTTCCTCGAAGTGTTGGCCGGGAGGTCTGTCTCACCGGTTTGTGACGCCTATATACGCGACACCCTTGTTAATGTGCAGTGCAAAGAAAATGCAGCTGCTATGCATTTGTGCAATAAGACGATGACGGATCAGGCAGATGCTCGCGCTGCATGCGAAATAGCCAGAAAGTGCTGCTATTCCAGGCATGTGGCCGGAGCGAGCGCTCGCGGTTGCCATCCCGCACAGTGTCGCAGTCGGGGAATTGCGACATTGTGCGCCGCAAAAAGACGTGCAAACGAAAACGCCCTCCGGTGGGAGCCGGAGGGCGTTCAAATTGCGACCCGTATGGGGTCCGGTCGGCTTAGATCGAAGCCTTGCGAGCGATGTACGGGATATCGCTGCGGCCGATGCCGAGATCGCGAAGTTCACGGTCGGTCATACGGCCGAGTTCGCTGACGGTCTGACGGTACTTGCGCCAGTTGTTGAAAGAGCGTGCCAGGTTCATGTCATTTACCCCTTTCGTGGGCTTGCGTACTGGGCGGCCGCTCGTCTTTGGCGCCGCCCTGATCTGATGAATTGGAATATACGCTGCGCCGCGGAAAAAGACAGCGCAATTGCCGTATGGCACCCATGCGTTTTGCGCATGTCAAGCGGAAATTTCGGCGAAATTCTGGCCAAAATCTGGGCCTGAAGCCACAAAGGTAAATAAGCCATGCGAGATTGGTTGGTTGCGGTGCAAAAAGCAACGCCCGCCGGGGGAGGAGATCCGGCGGGCGTTGCTAATATCGATTGGCAGCTTGGGAGGAGGAGGGGCTGCCAATCCTTGTCGGGGACGTTGGGAGGAGGAGATCGTCGCCCGACCGATGAGAAGGCTATAGCCTGCCCGAAGGATGGGCAAAAGTGCGCGATGGGAATGGCACCCATGCGTGAGCCGCATGCTTTCGGCCCGCCTGTGCTGAATGCGGCGCAGGCATCGGCATGCAGCGGATGGTGACGGGCGATTTTGGGATTGCGGGGCGTGGTTTGCCAGGTATCTGGCGAAAACAATAACGCCCGCCGGGGGAGGAGGTCCGGCGGGCGTCATTAAGAATGATTGGCAACTGGGAGGAGGAGTGTTGCCAATCGTATCGGAGGAGCGCTGGGAGGAGGAGTGCGCTGCTCCGAATTCCTGTTCAATCCCGTTTCCGGCATCGGGTCTGTCGGCATCATGCCGGGCGTTCGACCATTCCGCCCTCCGGTCTGCCTGTCGCCTCAGCGGCGCCTTGGTTTCCGGTCCGGACCATCTCTGATCCGATGACTACAATCTAACCCGATCCCTCGATTTTGTGCAGTGCAATATGGGAATGGATGATATGCGCCCGCTGCATGCCCGAAATCGAAACGCCATCGGCGTCTTGTTGCTAAATCTGCCAGGGATTTCTTTATTTCCCGTTAATCATCCCGCCCGTCGTGCGGCCTTTACCCCGAACGATCGTCCGCATTGCGGATTGTCGCTTCGATTGCGAATTTCTCGACGCGCTATACCGTTCTTGCTGACAGGGTGTGAAGCACGCGAGTCGGGCGCATTTCAGAAAAAGGGCGGGGACGAATGTATAGGGGCAGGTTGGAACGCGATCTCAAACTGTGGACGCAGCAAGGCTTGCTCGATGCGCCGACCGTCGATCGTCTCCTGAAGGAATATGATTCCCGCGAAAGCTCGTTCAGCCTCGGCCGTGTGCTGATGATGATTGCCGCTCTTCTGGTGTCGGCCGCCGTGCTGCTGCTGGTCGCCGCCAATTGGGAGGCGATACCGCGCCTCGTGCGCGTCGTCGGCATCGTCGCGCTGATCTGGGGTGCCTATCTGGCGGGCGGCCTGCTCATCCAGCGTGGCGCGCCGCGGCTTGCCGCCGCCTTCCTTGCTGTCGGCACTTTGGCCTTCGGCGGCGCCATCGCGCTGATCGGGCAGATGTATCATCTCTCGGGCGATGCGCTTCAGGCGATGCTCGTCTGGTTTGCCGGCGCGGTGATTGCGGCAATACTTTTCCGCTCCGGCGCCGTGACGGCCATTGCCGGTTTTCTCGCCTTCGCCGTCGCCTGGACGGACTGGAGCGAATCCTACCATGCCAGCGATACTTTGCTGCTCTGGCTGATGCCGCTGATGGCCGTCATCGTCATCCTGCTGGTGCGTTACACGGACGCCGGGCGTGTGCGCCATATCGCCTATCTGCTGCTGGTCGCCTGGCTTGCCTTCATCTATGGCGAACACGATACCCCCGCCACGGCGATAACAATCGCATCGCTCGGCGCGCTGGCCTATCTGCTAGCCGCCGTGCCGCAATCGCCGCTTCACGCGCTGGCGCGCAGCGCCGGTGCTGCCCCCGCCTTCTATTCCTATCTCGTGCTGCTGCTCGGCCTGTTTGTTCTGCATGCCGAATTCGACGCCGTGGGAGATCGCTTGATGCTCGGCATCATCACGCTTGTCGTGGCCATCGGTGGCATCGTGTTTTCAGGCAAGGAGAACGGCGCGGTGCGTTATCTCGGTTACGTCACCTTCGCGGCTGAAACGCTCTATCTCGCCTCTGAAACCATCGGTTCGATCATCGGAACATCCGGTTTCTTCCTGATCTCCGGTCTGGTGGTCGCGCTGATCGCCTGGGCCGTGATCGTCGTCGAACGCCGTTTTTCCAGGGTTGAAACCAAGGCGGAGGCCTGAGCCATGTCGATCCTTTCTTCTTTCCGCATTCCGCCGGTCGTAGCCGCCATCATCGCAGCAGCTCTGCAGACGGCCGTGCTCGGCTACATGGTCGAAAGCCGCGCCTCGATCCTGCGCAACGGCGCGGATATCAGGTTGAAGACGCTGCCCCTCGATCCGCGCGATCTGCTGCGCGGCGATTACGTCATCCTCTCCTACCCAATCTCGACGATCGCGAAGGATATCGTCACGGGGGAGGTGCCGAAGGTGAACGGCCGCGAGCGGCTTGTCGTGCGCCTGAAGCCCGGTACGGACGGGCTGTGGACGGCGACCGAGGCGAGTTTCGGCACGCTCGCGCCTGAGGAAGGCAGCGTTCTCCTGCGCACGCAGCCCTTCGATTACTACTCCGTGACCGACGGCGTGCTGCCGGACAGCCTTTTCGTCAGCTACGGCCTCGAGCGCTATTATGTGCCGGAAGGGCAGGGCAAGGTGCTGGAGGAGGCCCGCAACCAGGAAGAGCTCGAGGTGGAGGCGCGCGTGGCGAAAGACGGCACGCCGCAGATCGCCCGGCTGATCCTGCGCGGCGAGCCTGTCTATGACGAACCGCTTTATTGAGCGCAAGGGCTGGGAGAACAGTCATTTCCGTGTCATTTTTCCTTTGATCCGCCGAAAACGGGTGATATAGAGACGCCGCGCTCGGAAGGCGTCATGGGAGCGGCCTGGCCGCCCGTGGCAACGAGGTTTCTGAGAGCGGGTATGGTGAAATTGGTAGACACGCCAGATTTAGGTTCTGGTGCCGCAAGGCGTGGGAGTTCAAGTCTCTCTACCCGCACCAGAACCACGAAACGCGCAAAACAACAGGTTTGCGTGGGCGTGGAGCATTTCAGCGCGCCATTTTGCTTGCCAAAAGGCCACCGAATTCAGTAAAGCCACTGCCGGCAAATGGACCGGCGGGGTGCTCGCCATAACCGGAACCGCGGTTTGAGCACCGCCAACTCGAAATGAAGGTTTGAACATGCAGGTTATCGAAACGCTCGCTGAAGGGCTGAAGCGCGAAATCAAGGTCGTCATCCCGGCCAAGGACATGGAAGCTCAGATGAACGAGCGTCTTGAGGACGTGAAGGGCCGTGTCCGCATCAACGGCTTCCGTCCGGGCAAGGTGCCCTTCGCCCATCTCAAGAAGATGTACGGCAAATCCGTCATGGCCGAACTCGTCAACGAGATCGTCCGCGACCGTCCGACCGCCATCCTCTCCGAGCGCGGCGAAAAGTCGGCCACGCAGCCGGAAGTCGCGATGACCGAAGACCAGGCCGAAGCCGAGAAGATCCTGAACGGCCAGGCCGATTTCGAATTCACGCTGTCCTACGAAGTCATCCCTGCGATCGACCTCAAGGACAATTCCGGCATCGCCGTCACCCGTGAAGTCGTCGATATCGACGCCAAGGAAGTCGACGAGCAGATCCTCAAGATCGCCGAAAGCGCCCGTTCCTACGAAACCAAGAAGGGCAAGGCTGCCGACGGCGACCGCGTCACGATCGATTACCTCGGCAAGGTCGATGGCGAAGCCTTCGACGGCGGCAAGGACGAAGACGCAGAACTCGTTCTCGGCTCCAACCGCTTCATCCCGGGCTTCGAAGAGCAGCTCGTCGGCCTGAAGGCTGGCGACGAGAAGGTCATCACCGTTACCTTCCCGGCTGAATACCCGGCCGCAAACCTTGCCGGCAAGGAAGCGACCTTCGACATCAAGGTCAAGGAAGTCGCTGCCGCCGCCGACGTCGAAATCAACGACGAGCTGGCCACCAAACTCGGCCTCGAATCGGCCGACAAGCTGCGTGAAATCGTCCGCGGCCAGATCGAAAGCCAGTACGGCTCGGTCACCCGCCAGAAGGTCAAGCGTCAGATCCTCGACCAGCTCGACGAGATGTACAAGTTCGAAACCCCGGAGCGCCTGGTCGAAGCCGAGTTCGAGAACATCTGGCGCCAGATCAACACCGATCTCGCCCAGTCCGGCAAGACCTTCGCTGACGAAGACACCACGGAAGAAGCCGCTCGCGAAGAATACCGCAAGCTCGCCGAACGCCGCGTCCGCCTCGGCCTCGTTCTCTCGGAAATCGGCGAAAAGGCCGGCGTCCAGGTCACCGACGAGGAAATGCAGCAGTCGCTTTATCAGCAGCTGCGCCAGTTCCCGGGCCAGGAAAAGCAGATCCTCGAATACTTCCAGAAGACCCCGGGTGCCGCCGCTTCGCTGCGCGCGCCGATCTTCGAAGAAAAGGTCGTCGATCACCTGCTCGGTGAAATCAAGGTAACGGACAAGACCGTTTCCAAGGAAGACCTGCTGGCTGATGACGAAGACGGCGACGACAAGGGCTCCAAGAAGGCTGCGCCGAAGAAGAAGGCTGCCGCCAAGGCCGAAGCTCAGGAAGGCGAAGACGCCGCTCCGAAGAAGAAGGCCCCGGCCAAGAAGAAGGCCGCTGAAGGCGACGCCGAGTAATCGGTTCGACATATCGTATCTGGAAAAGGCCGCCCATCGGGCGGCCTTTTTCGTTCCGCGATAGCCGGCGGATACCGCGCTGCCGTTGTGCGTGCGGCCTGACGCCTACGCGCCACGAAGGAGAGGTGAGCTTGTTCACTCCTTGAGTGGCAGTGCAGATGGGCGGGCTCTGCCAACCTCATTTACCCCACCTGCGGGCTTCTGGAGCCCCAACATCCACGCAATGCGCACGACGCTGCCCATTCGGGCAGCAAAAAAAAGGCGAGCCTTGCGGCCCGCCTTCGCAAAATCCCGATGCCGACCCGCTTAGTGCAGGATCTGGCTGAGGAAGAGTTTTGTGCGCTCGTGCTGCGGATTGTCGAAAAACTCGGCCGGCGAATTCTGTTCGACGATCTGGCCCTGGTCCATGAAGATGACGCGGTTGGCGACCTGGCGGGCAAAGCCCATTTCGTGCGTCACGCACAGCATGGTCATGCCTTCCTCGGCCAGCGACACCATCGTGTCGAGCACTTCCTTGACCATTTCCGGATCGAGCGCGGAGGTCGGCTCGTCGAACAGCATGATCTTCGGCTTCATGCACAGCGAACGGGCGATTGCCACGCGCTGCTGCTGGCCGCCCGAAAGCTGGCCCGGATATTTGTTGGCCTGCTCGGGGATCTTGACGCGCTTGAGGTAGTGCATCGCCACTTCCTCGGCATCCTTCTTCGGCATCTTGCGCACCCAGATCGGCGCCAGCGTGCAGTTTTCCAGGATCGTCAGATGCGGGAAGAGGTTGAAGTGCTGGAACACCATGCCGACTTCGCGGCGCACTTCGTCGATCTTCTTCAGGTCGTTGGTCAGCTCGATGCCGTCGACGACGATCTGGCCCTTCTGGTGCTCTTCCAGCCGGTTGATGCAGCGGATCATCGTCGACTTGCCGGAGCCCGACGGGCCGGCGATGACGATGCGCTCGCCCTTCATGACCTTGAGATTGATGTCGCGCAGAACGTGGAAGTCGCCGTACCACTTGTTCATGTTGGTGATCTCGACCGCGACATCCGTGGTGGAGACTGCCAGTTTTTGCGCCTGGGCTTGGTTGGCCATGTGTGTGTTCCTCTCACTTATCTCTTGTGGCTCTTGTCGAGGCGGCGTTCGATGAAGGCCGAGTAGCGCGACATGCCGAAGCAGAAAATCCAGAATGTGAAGCCGGCGAAGATCAGACCCGTCAGCGGCGTGACCGGCGTGATCCAGCCCGAATCCCCAAAGCTCGCCTTCACGATGCCGAGCAGGTCGTACATCGAAATGATCGTGACGAGGGACGTATCCTTGAACATGCCGATAAAGGTGTTCACGATGCCGGGGATCACGAGTTTGATGGCCTGCGGTAGCACGATGAAGGTCATTTTGTGGAAGTAGTTTAGACCAAGTGCATCGGCCGCTTCATATTGTCCTTTCGGAATGGCTTGAAGACCGCCGCGAATGACCTCCGCCATATAGGCGGATGCGAAGATCGACACGCCGATGAGCGCGCGCAGGAACTTGTCGATATTGTTGCCCGGCTCCAGGAAGAGCGGCAGCAGCACGCTTGCCATGAAGAGAACGGTGATCAGCGGCACGCCGCGGATCAGTTCGATGAAGGCGACGCAGACCGTCTTCAGGATCGGCATGCTCGACCGGCGGCCGAGCGCTAGGAGGATGCCCGCCGGCAGCGAGATCGTGATGCCGACGAAGGAGATGATCAGCGTCACCATCAGGCCGCCCCAGAGCGACGTTTCCACATGGCGCAGGCCGAAGACGCCGCCAAGCAGCAGGAAGAACGCGACCACCGGGAGCACGATGAGCAGCAGGATCGCGTTCAGCCCCTTGCGCGGCACCTTCGGCATCAGGAAGGGGATGAGCAGCCCGACGAACATGGCGACGACAAGAAGCGGCCGCCAAAGCTCGTCACGGGGGTAGGAGCCGAACATGAACTGGACGAAGCGGTCGCCGACATAGGCCCAGCAGGCACCGTTCCAGCCGGCGGGCAGCTGGCCGCCCTGTTCGACCGTCAGGCAGGCCGTGCGATCCGACCCGGTCCAGACGGCCGAGACGAACAGCCAGTTGATCAGGCCTGGCAGGAAATAGACGAGTGCGGCAAGCGCAATGAGCGACAGGACGCTGTCCTTCACCGAGGCGAAGAGGTTCTTGCGGACCCAGCCGATGGCCGTCGAATCGGACAGCGGCGGCTTTTCGGGCTCGAGGAACCGGTCGCGGACGTAGGTAATGCTCTCGGTCATCTCAGCGCTCCACCAGGGCCATCTTGGCATTGAACCAGTTCATGAACAGCGACGTGACGAGGCTGATCGAGACATAGATCAGCATCCAGATCGAGATGATCTCGATCGACTTGCCGGACTGGTTGAGGATGGTGCCGCCGACCGCGACGAGATCGGCATAACCGACGGCCACCGCGAGCGAGGAGTTCTTGATGAGGTTGAGATATTGCGAGGTGAGCGGCGGAATGATGATGCGCAGCGCCTGCGGCAGGACGACGAGGCGCGTCGCATGGCCGGGCCGAAGGCCGAGCGCATAGGAGGCTTCGGTCTGCCCGTGCGAGACGCCGCGGATGCCGGCGCGTACGATCTCGGCGATGAACGAGGCCGTGTAAAGCGACAGCGCGAGATAGAGCGCCAGGAATTCCGGCCCGATCACCATGCCGCCCTTCATGTTGAAGGAGCCAGGCACCGCATAGTCGAGCGACAGCGGCTGGCCCATCACGATGAAGACGGCAAGCGGCAGGAGCACGATGAGCGCGAGATTGACCCAGAGAACCGGCGGGCGCTGGCCTGTGGCGCGCTGGCGGGCATTGGCCCAGATCGTGAAGGCGATGGCCGCGACGATGCCGATCAGCAAGGCGGCGAGCACCACGCCGAACCCTTCACCGAACACCGGAGCCGGCATGTAGATGCCGCGGTTCGAGATGAAGAAGACGGCGCCCGGATCGTCCTTGACGCTCTGGAAGATCGTGCGGATGGACGGGAGCAGGGCGAGAACGCCGAGATACCAGAAGAAGATAACGAGCAGCGGCGGGATGTTGCGGAAGATTTCCACATAGACCGTGCAGAGCCGCGCGATCAGCCAGTTGTGCGACAGGCGCCCGACGCCGACCAAAAGGCCGACGATCGTCGCGGTGACGATGCCGGCGGCGGCGACCACGAGCGTGTTGATGAGGCCGACCTGCAACGCGCGGAAATAGGTCGAGTCGCTGGAATAGGAGATCAGCGCCTGCGCAAGGTCGAAACCGGCGCGACTGTTCAGGAAGCCGAAGCCCGCCGTCATGTTGGCGCGGGCAAGGTTCTGGACGACGTTGTTCCAGGCGTACCAGACGGCGCCGATGATCACGACGAGCGTGACGACCTGATAGACGACGCTTCTGAGCGCCGGATTGTAAAGAAGCGATACCTTCGGCGGTTCGCCGGACCCTGTTCGGGCATCCGCAAGAGCCATGCATTTCCCCTGACGTTGGTTCGCCCTGTTTGCCGGGCGTTTGTTTTAAAGGGGAGGGCGTTTCTGCGCCCTCCCGATCGTCACGTCTGACCGTAGCTTAGCGGATCGGCGGAGCGTACTGCAGGCCGCCCTTCGTCCACAGGCCGTTCAGGCCGCGTGCGATCTTGAGCGGGGAACCTTCGCCGACATTGCGCTCGAAGGATTCGCCGTAGTTACCGACAGCCTTGATGATCTGCACGGCCCAGTCCTTCGGCAGACCGAGGTCGGCACCGATGGTCGAGTCAGCTTCTTCGCCGAGGAAGCGCTTGATATCCGGGTTGGCGGACTTCTTCATCTCTTCGACATTTGCGGTCGTGATGCCGAACTCTTCGGCGGCGACCATCGCATAGTGCGACCAGGTCACGATGTCGAACCACTTGGAGTCGTTCTGGCGAACGGCCGGGCCGAGCGGCTCCTTGGAGATGATTTCCGGCAGAACCATATGGTCGTCCGGATTGGCCATCTTCAGGCGGATCGAGTAGAGGCCCGAAGCGTCGGTCGTGTAGGCGTCGCAACGGCCGGCATTGTAGGCGGCGTCGGCTTCATCCTGCGCTTCGAAAACGACCGGCTTGAAATCCATGTTGTTGGAGCGGAAGTAGTCGGCGAGGTTCAGTTCCGTCGTGGTGCCGGACTGCACGCAGACCGAGGCGCCGGAGAGTTCGAGCGCCGACTTCACGCCGAGCTCCTTCTTCACCATAAAGCCCTGGCCGTCATAGTAGTTCACGGCGCGGAAATCGAAGCCGAGCTGCGAATCGCGGCTGACGCTCCAGGTGGTGTTGCGGGCGAGAAGGTCGATTTCACCCGACTGCAGAGCCGGGAAGCGGTCCTTCGCCGAAAGGGGAGTGAACTTCACCTTGGTGGCATCGCCGAAGACGGCAGCGGCCACGGCCTTGCAGAGATCGATGTCGAGACCGGCCCAGTTGCCAGCCGAATCCTGCGCGCCGAAGCCGGCGAGGTTCGAACCGTTCACTCCGCACTGCACGAAGCCCTTGGCCTTCACGTCAGAGAGCGTATCTGCCTGAGCAGCCGTTGCGCCAAGCCCCAGCACGGCAGCGCCAACGAGCGCTGTCACGATTTTTTTTGCCATTTTTTCACAACCTTTTTCTGTTGTCTTTGTTTTGTCCGCTGGTCACGCATTCGAATGAACACGGTGCGGAACTCGCCACCCTCCCGGCGCGAGGTTGCTTATCTCATTCTCAAAATTACGCAGGGTCAAGTGACCGGGCCTATTTTCCGGTTGCGAACCCAAATTTGTCAGCATTTGATGCAGTTTTGGGCAAAAACTCGGGGAATTGTGCAGTAAATCGCTCAAAAAATCCACTTCTTTAACATTTGAAGCGCTTTGAACGACATCTCGATCAGAGAGGTGGGGTTGACCTGCGGCGCTGGCTGGCGAAAAGTCGCCTCCGCAAAGCCCCTTCGCATTTCCGGATGAAATCCATGAAAAACAGAGACGAAATCCTCGCCGGCGCCGGCGTGAACACCCGCCTTGCCCATGCCGGGAACGACCCGGCGGATTATCACGGTTTCGTCAATCCGCCGGTCGTGCACGCTTCGACCGTGCTTTTCCCCAATGCCGCGACGATGGAGAACCGGGCGCAGAAATATACGTATGGCACGCGCGGCACTCCGACGACGGATGCGCTTTGTGCGGCGATCGATGAGCTGGAGGGCTCTGCCGGCACCATTCTCGTGCCATCGGGTCTTGCCGCCGTCACCGTGCCGTTCCTCGCCTATCTTTCCTCCGGCGATCATGCGCTCATTGTGGATTCGGTCTATCACCCGACGCGGCATTTCTGCGACACGATGCTGAAGCGTCTCGGCGTGACCGTCGAATATTACGATCCGATGATCGGCGCGGGCATCGAAGCCCTGATCAAGCCGAACACCAAGCTCGTGCACACGGAAGCGCCGGGCTCCAATACGTTCGAGATGCAGGACATCCCGGCGATTGCCGCCGCCGCGCACAGACATGGCGCCGTCGTCGCCATGGACAACACCTGGGCGACGCCGCTCTATTTCAAGCCGCTGGATTTCGGCGTCGACGTCTCCATTCATGCGGCGACGAAATATCCGGCGGGTCACTCCGACGTGCTGTTCGGCACCGTCTCGGCCAATGCCGCCCATTGGGACCAGCTGTTCGACACGCAGATCACGCTCGGCACCTGTGCATCGCCCGACGATTCCTATCAGGTGCTGCGCGGCCTGCGCACCATGGGCGTGCGGCTGGAGCGGCACCAGGAAAGCGCTTTGGAATTGGCGCGCTGGCTGGAAGGCGTCGATGACGTGTCGCGCGTGCTGCATCCGGCATTGCCGAGTTTTCCGGGCCACGATCTGTGGAAGCGTGACTTCAAGGGCTCGAGCGGCATCTTCTCCATCGTGCTCGACGGCGGCTCGCCGGAACGTCACAAGGCCAAGGCTCATGCCTTCCTCGACGCGCTCGGCATTTTCGGCCTCGGCTATTCCTGGGGCGGCTTCGAATGCCTGGCGGTGCACGTGAACCTCAACGACCGCCGCGTCGCCAAGGGGCCGGAAGAAGGTCCGGTGCTGCGCCTGCAGATCGGCCTCGAGGACGTGAAGGACATCAAGGCGGATATCGAACGCGGACTGGCCGCGGCGCGCGCCGTCTGACGCAGAAAATGCCCTCATCCGGTTTGCCGGGTGAGGGCTTTCAATCGGGCGTGCGGTAACCGTAAAGCCAGTCCAGATCGCCGGCGAGTTGCTCCGGTTTGCGCAGCGAGAGCACGAGGTTGCGGGCAAGCGCGACTGGGCCGCGGGCGTGGTAGGCGAAGCGGTTGAAAGCGCCGCGGCTGCGGACTTTTTCGACGCGTTCGCGGCGTTCCTTTTCGAACTGGCGCAGCGCCGGCCCGATCACGGTGGTGCCGGCGAGGCGGTTTGCTAGCAGCGCCGCATCCTCGATCGCCATGGCCGCACCCTGCGCCGCAAAAGGCGTCATGGCATGGGCGGCATCGCCGATCAGCACCATGTCTTTCCCATCCGTCCAGGCGCCATCCGCGCAGCCGAACAGCGGCCAGGCCATTGGGTTCTGCGCCTCCGCGATGAGACGGCGGATGCCCGCGTGCCAGCCGGCGAAGGCGTCCTGAAGACGGCCGCGCGTCAGGGCATCGCCCTTGCGCGTCCAACCTTCCGGCGGTGCATCGGCCTCCGCATGGATCGCGACGATGTTGAAGGCCTGCATCTCCGCCAGCGGATAGGCGACGAGATGCGCATGCGGGCCGAGAAAGGCCGTCACGGTGCGCGGATTGAGGAAGGCTGGCGCCAGACCGTAGGGTACGAGGAAGCGCCAGGCGATATTACCGGAATAGCGGGCGGGCAGGGCGCCAGGGACGGCTTTGCGCAGGCGGGACCAGACACCATCGGCGGCGATCAGAACGTCCGATGGCGCGAGGGCGCGGGCGGCTTCGGCGCTTTCGATTCGCTGGCCCGTCGTCAGCGTGCAGAGCGGGTTTTGCCTGATCGCATCGATGAGAACGGCTTGGAGCGACGCCCGGTGCAGGACGCCGTAGGGTGCACCCCAGCGGCTGCGGGCAGCCTTGCCCGCTGGAACGGAAGCGAGGGGAGACAGCGTGTTTCCCGAGGCGAGCAGGATATGATCCGGTTCGCTCCAGCAGGCGCTCAGTGCATCGAGCAAGCCGAGATCGGCGAGGATGCGCGAAGCGTTGGGGGACAATTGCAGGCCGGCGCCGACCTCTTCGAGAGCGGGGGCCTGTTCAAGAATGTGGGAAGGGATGCCCTTGCGGGCGAGCGCAAGGGCTGTCGTCAGGCCGGCAATGCCGGCGCCGACGATAGTCGCTGATTTTACAGAGGACATGATGGTGCGGCCCTCTAGGCCGTCACGCCGCCGCCTGGTTGGTGAAGGTGCAGCCGGCAGGTTCCGTCTGCGTGGCCTTCAGGGTCGGATTGTAGCGGTAGAGCGTCGAGCAGTAGGGGCAGACCTTTTCATTGTCGTCGCCCATGTCGAGGAAGACATGCGGGTGGTCGTAGGGCACCGAGGCACCGACGCACATGAATTCCTTCACGCCGATCTCGATCGTGCGATGGCCGCCGTCGTTCTGGAAATGGGGAATGCTGTGCCCAGCCATGTCATGCTCCGTGGAAGTCCGTTTTCTGGCGCGGACCATAGTCGCCTTCCGGTCAAATGTGTAGATGCAAAACCGTCGCGGGGACGCAGATTTTGTAGGCGGTGCGTTGTCACGCCTTGATGTCCGTTCCGGGCGAGGCGGCAACCTTGGCGTTTGCAGATTCTGGGATTTGATAGCATCATCAACCACGCGTAGGCTGACTTAGATAGCTGGTAGTGACGATGGCGGCACCTTATAGTGATTTGGGTTCACTTGATGACTGGCTTCTTGCGGAGGCGATAGCACAGGCGAAGTGTGCAATCTCCATCGAAGACAAACTCACTCCTGAGGGGGGCGGACGGTTGGGGCAGCCTTATGTCTATCTCTACGCTACTTTGATTTTTGAAGGAGAGGTCGCCAATGGCGGCCTGCATCAGTTTTTCGATAATACGTCAGGTGCTTTGGCTCCTGTTGTTCGGGACGCGTTGCGAGCGATGGGACTACGCGAATACGCGGCCATCATGACACAGGTTATCGACAGCTTCGGGCATGAATATCCTTACAGCCAGCAAGTCCGTTTGAGTAGGATGGATGCTGCCCCTGATCTCCAGGCCGTACTGGATCGCAGCTATGATGTTGTCGATGTGTGGAGCAGTGAGTTCATCCTTGCTCGTGAGACCTATGCCAGAAAACATGGATTGATCGCGTGAGCTGCAACTGCCTACGATAGGTTTTGCTTGATCGAAATTTCCTATGCCGGGCGTTTTCTCCGCGGTCAAAGGGCAGTATGAGCAGGGTCGAGAAAACGAAAGACGGTCCGCGATGAACCTCGACAACCCGCCCCTTTCCCGTTTCACCCATGAGGGCCTGGAGCTTGCTTTTTTCGACGAGGGCGACCCGTCGGGCGATCCGGTGCTGCTGATCCACGGCTTTGCCTCCAGCGCCAGCGTCAACTGGGTGTTTCCGGGCTGGCTGAAGACGCTGGGCGATGCCGGCTACCGCGTGATCGCCATCGACAATCGCGGCCATGGCGCCAGCGCCAAGCCGCACGATCCGGCGCTCTACACGCCACCGCTGATGGCGGGCGATGCGGCAGCGCTGCTTGACCATCTCGGCATTTCGCAAGCCCATGTCTTCGGCTATTCGATGGGTGCGCGCATCACCGCCTTCATGGCGCTTGCCCACCCGCACCGCGTGCGCTCCGTCGTTTTCGGCGGGCTCGGCATCGGCATGGTGGAAGGCGTGGGTGACTGGGATCCGATCGCCGATGCGCTGCTCGCGCCCTCGCTCGACGTCGTGACCCACGAGCGCGGCCGCATGTTCCGCGCCTTCGCCGATCAGACGAAATCCGACCGCCAGGCGCTTGCCGCCTGCATCATGACTTCGCGGGATCTTTTGACCGTCGAAGACATGGGGCGCATCGATGTGCCCGCCTTGATCGGCGTCGGCACGAAGGACGATATTGCCGGCAATCCGCAGGATCTGGCAGCCCTGATGCCGGATGCTCGCGCGCTCGATATCCCCGGCCGCGACCACATGCTGGCTGTCGGCGACAAGGTCTTTAAACGCGCCGTGCTGGATTTCTATGCGGAGATCGGCGCGCGCTGACACGCCGTTTACGACAAAGCGCGTCCGGCCATTCCGCTGGGACGCGCTTTGCTTTATATATGATCCGGTATGGTGATGAAGGAGTGCGGCGATGGTCGCGACGAATGAACTCAGGGCCGGCGACAAGCTCAAGGCCATGGATCCGATCTGGGACAGCCTGCGCGAGGAAGCCCGCGTTGCCGCCCAGGCTGAGCCGCTCCTGGCGGCCTTTCTCTATTCGACGGTGCTGAACCACCGCTCGCTGGAGGAAAGCGTGATCCATCGCGTCTGCGAGCGCCTCGACCATCCGGACCTGCAGGCCAACCTCCTGCACCAGATTTTCGACGAAATGCTGGAAGACTGGCCGGAATGGGGCAGCATCCTGCGCGTCGATATCCAGGCCGTGTACGACCGCGACCCCGCATGCCTGCGGTTCCTGGATGCCGTGCTCTATTTCAAGGGGTTCCACGCCATCCAGACGCACCGCGTCGCGCACTGGCTCTACAAAAACGGCCGGCGTGACCTCGCGCTTTACCTTCAAAGCCGCTCCTCCAGCGTGTTCCAGACGGATATCAACCCGGCCGCCCATATCGGCAAGGGCATCTTCCTCGATCACGCGACGGGTCTGGTGGTCGGCGAAACCGCGTCCATCGGCGACAATGTCTCGATCCTGCACAACGTGACGCTCGGCGGCACGGGCAAGGAGGGTGGCGACCGCCATCCGAAGATCG
This sequence comes from Shinella sp. 20P9.1.1, assembly GCF_057798995.1. Classification (NCBI taxonomy): domain Bacteria; kingdom Pseudomonadati; phylum Pseudomonadota; class Alphaproteobacteria; order Hyphomicrobiales; family Rhizobiaceae; genus Shinella; species Shinella sp. 20P9.1.1. The sequence goes on along the minus strand of NZ_JBYOLC010000011.1, from coordinate 73,558 downwards.
GCGACGGCGTGATGATCGGTGCCGGCGCGAAAATCCTCGGCAACATTCATATCGGCCACTGCTCGCGCATCGCCGCCGGCTCCGTCGTGCTGAAGCCCGTGCCGCCGAAATCGACGGTTGCCGGCGTGCCGGCGCGTGTCGTGGGCGAGGCAGGCTGCAACGAGCCGTCGCGTGCGATGGATCAGCTGCTGGCGGCCTTCGACTACGACCTCTGACCGGAAAAGTCGGCTGGTACCCGTCTTCGAGGGTTTACACGCTCGGGAGCAGGTGCGAGAAGCGCGCACAGCAAATCGTTACGGAGACATATCGTGAAGCCGGAAGAAATCAGGAAGCTTGAGGCCTACTTCAAGCGCAATATCAACAAGGAGATCGTCATCAAGGCGCGCCCGCGCAAGGATGAATCGGCCGAAGTCTATCTTGCTGATGAATTCCTGGGCGTCGTGTTCCGCGACGACGAGGACGGCGAACTCTCCTACAACTTCTCCATGGCGATCCTCGACATCGATCTCTGATCTGTCGGACATCGTTGGAATTCAAAGGCCCGGTCGCCCTTCGCGCCGGGCTTTTTGTGTCTGGCACCTACTTCTGCCCTTGGCTCCTGCTTCTCCTCCGTCATCCTCGGCCTTGAGCCGAGGATCCACACCGCAGGTGTTGTGCTCGCCGTATGGATCCTCGGCTCAAGGCCGAGGATGACGTTGAGGGAGGGGCAGGCGACGGTGGCAGTCAGTGCGGCGTCACCGTCAACGGGACGAACGTACGGGACGGGAAAGGTGAGGCCTGATGCCCGCCCAAGAGCCGTAACTCACCCAAGCTGTTCTCGTTCCGACGCCGATTATTATTGTTTTGCGACAGCTTGGCTTTTCTCAACGCCAATAATCATACCTATCGCCCAAGATGTTGCTTTGGCTGGAAAATATTGCGCCGCACCATTTCATTGACTTTTTTGTGCATTGCATATAGATTTCGGACCATACCCCGGGATCCAAAGGAGACTTCGATGTTCAATTTTGACGATGCAAACAAGAAGGGCAAGGAAGCCGTGGACACGTTCGTGAAGAGCTACACGACGGCTGCTCAGGGCTGGCAGGCTATCGCCACCGAGACCGCTGACTTCTCCAAGAAGTCCTTCGAAAACGGCCTCGCTCACTTCGAAAAGCTCTCCGGCGTCAAGAGCGTCGAAGCTGCCGTCGAGCTCCAGACCGCGTTCGTGAAGTCCTCCTATGAAGGTTTCGTCGCTGAAGCCACGAAGCTCAGCGAAATGTATGCCGACATCGCCAAGGGCGCCTACAAGACCTACGAAGCACCGGTCGCCAAGGCCGCTGCCGCTGCCAAGTCGGCCGTCGCCGCCTAAGGCTTTCTCGTAAAGCGTACGCGTATAACGTTTATCGGCCGGCTGCGGGCAACCGCAGCCGGCCTTTTCGCGTTTCGGGGGTTGCGCGGGGCTGACGCGCTGGTCGCAAATTTCGCTATTTCCTTCGGACAGCCGGCGATTATGATTGCAGTGCGAAGCAGGGGTCTTACAATCGTGTGACGAAACATTAGATAACAGGTCCAAAGGCTACCTCAGCCGAACGACGCGCCATAAAGGAAGCGGCCGAATAGGACTCGTAATCAGGGAATGACCACGAAAATGACTGTGAGACGGGTCACAATGCAGGACGGTGACGAGAGCGGCGGCACTCCCGGTCGCAGCACCTCCGTCATTACCCGCACGAAGCCGAAGACGAAGAAGCCGAGCCTGTATCGCGTGCTGCTTCTCAACGACGACTATACGCCCATGGAGTTCGTGATCCACATTCTGGAGCGTTTCTTCCAGAAGGACCGCGAAGCGGCCACACGGGTCATGCTGCATGTGCACAATCATGGCGTGGGCGAGTGTGGCGTGTTCACCTACGAGGTTGCCGAAACCAAAGTGACACAGGTGATGGATTTCTCCCGCCAGCACCAGCATCCGCTGCAATGTGTCATGGAAAAGAAATGAGGAACGACCGTGCCGACATTTTCTGCAAGCCTTGAAAAGGCGCTCCACCAGGCACTGACCTATGCGAACGAGCGCCACCACGAATATGCAACGCTGGAACACCTGCTTCTCGCGCTGATCGACGACGGCGACGCCGCCGCCGTGATGGGCGCCTGCAACGTCAATCTCGACGTGCTGCGCAAGACCGTCACCGACTATGTCGATCATGACCTCGCCAATCTGGTGACGGGCTATGAAGAGGATTCCAAGCCGACCTCCGGCTTCCAGCGCGTCATCCAGCGCGCGGTGATCCATGTTCAGTCTTCCGGCCGCGAAGAAGTGACCGGCGCCAACGTGCTCGTCGCGATCTTCGCCGAGCGCGAGAGCCATGCCGCCTACTTCCTGCAGGAGCAGGAGATGACGCGCTACGACGCCGTCAATTTCATCTCGCACGGTATCGGCAAGCGGCCGGGCGCCTCCGAGGAGCGCAAGGTGCGCGGCTCCGACGAAACCGAAAACGAACAGAAGCAGACGCGCGGCAGCGGCAGCGAGCAGGAAGAGCCCGCCAAGAAACAGGACGCGCTGACCGCCTATTGCGTCAACCTCAACGAGAAGGCCCGCAACGGCAAGATCGACCCGCTGATCGGCCGTCATGCCGAAGTGAACCGCACGATCCAGGTTCTCTGCCGCCGCTCCAAGAACAATCCGCTTTACGTGGGTGATCCTGGCGTGGGCAAGACGGCGATTGCCGAGGGCCTCGCCAAGCGCATCATCGAAGGCAAGGTGCCGGAAGCGCTGGCAGACGCCACGATCTTCTCGCTCGATATGGGCACGCTGCTTGCGGGCACGCGCTATCGCGGTGATTTCGAAGAGCGCCTGAAGCAGGTCGTCAAGGAACTCGAGGACTATCCGGGTGCCGTGCTGTTCATCGACGAGATCCACACGGTCATCGGCGCGGGCGCGACCTCCGGCGGCGCGATGGATGCCTCCAACCTCCTGAAGCCGGCGCTGTCCTCCGGTGCGATCCGCTGCATCGGCTCGACGACCTACAAGGAATACCGCCAGTTCTTCGAGAAGGACCGCGCGCTCGTCCGCCGCTTCCAGAAGATCGACGTCAACGAGCCGACCATCGACGACACTATCGAGATCATGAAGGGCCTGAAGCCCTATTTCGAGGAGTACCACAAGCTCCGTTACTCGAACGAGGCGATCAAGTCGGCTGTCGAGCTTTCGGCGCGCTACATCAACGACCGCAAGCTGCCGGACAAGGCGATCGACGTGATCGACGAGACCGGTGCGGCCCAGATGTTGCTGCCTGCCGGCAAGCGTCGCAAGCTGATCACCGAAAAGGAGATCGAGGCGACGATCGCCACCATGGCCCGCATTCCGGCCAAGACCGTGTCCAAGGACGACGAGCAGGTGCTCTCCAACCTGGAGAAGGAACTGCGCTCGGTGGTCTACGGCCAGGATCTGGCGATCGAGGCGCTGGCATCGGCGATCAAACTTGCCCGTGCCGGCCTGCGCGAACCGAACAAGCCGATCGGCAGCTATCTGTTCTCCGGCCCCACGGGCGTCGGCAAGACGGAAGTCGCCAAGCAGCTTGCCGCCTCGCTCGGCGTGGAATTGCTGCGCTTCGACATGTCGGAATACATGGAGCGGCACACGGTCTCGCGTCTGCTCGGTGCGCCTCCCGGCTATGTCGGCTTCGACCAGGGCGGCCTGCTGACCGATGGCGTCGACCAGCATCCGCATTGCGTGCTGCTGCTCGACGAAATCGAGAAGGCGCATCCGGACCTCTACAACATCCTGTTGCAGGTCATGGATCACGGCTCGCTGACCGACCATAACGGCAAGAAAATCGACTTCCGCAACGTCATCCTGATCATGACGACCAATGCGGGCGCATCCGACATGGCCAAGGCCGCCATCGGCTTCGGCTCGTCCAAGCGCGAAGGCGAGGACATGGAGGCGATCAACCGCCTGTTCACGCCGGAATTCCGCAACCGTCTCGATGCGATCATCCCGTTCGGCTCGCTGCCGACGCCGGTCATCCATCAGGTCGTGCAGAAGTTCGTCATGCAGCTGGAAACGCAGCTGGCCGAACGCAACGTCACCTTCGATCTTCAGCAGGAAGCAATCGCCTGGCTGGCCGAGAAGGGCTACGACGAGAAGATGGGTGCCCGTCCGCTGGCGCGCGTCATTCAGGAAAACATCAAGAAGAAGCTCGCCGACGAAATCCTCTTCGGCAAGCTCAAGAAGGGCGGCGTCGTTCGCGTCTCCGTCGGCCCGAAGGAAGACGGCTCGAAGGGCCTGATTCTCGACGCCGTGCCGGAAACCGCGCCGATCAAGCCGAAGGCCGAAGTGGAAGAGGCTGCCGCCAAGAAGGCCAAGCCCCGCAAGGCCAAGGAAACCGTTGCCGCCGAGGCGGCACCCGCCAAGGCCAAGTCGTCGAAGAAGGCGGCGGAAGCCAAGGCTCAGGAGCCGAAGGACGAGCCGCCGCGCAAATCGTCAAGCGCGGTTCCGAAGGTGCCGCGCAAGAAATAACGGCTTTACAAATGATACGGGCCGGGCAGGAAACTGCCCGGCTTTCTTTTTGCTGCAAGAGACATCGATGACTGCCGAGACCGCGCCGGACCACCACTCCCAAACACACTGGTTCCTTGTCGGCATGCGCGGGCTTTTCAGCCTGCCGGCCATCATCCTCATGCTCTCCTTCGTCGGTTTTGCCGCCTTCACGGCGGAGGCGAAGATCCCGGTCGGGCAGGTCATGTTCATGACCGGCATGGTCTGGGCGCTTCCCGCGAAGGTTATCCTCGTTGGCTCCATGCTGTCGGGCGCGCATATCGCGACGGCGTTCCTGGCGGTAACGCTGTCTTCCGTGCGCATGATGCCGATGGTGGCCGCACTCATCCCGGAAATCCGTGACCGCCGCACGCCGACCTGGCTGTTGCTCATCATTTCGCATTTCGTCGCCATTACCGCCTGGGTTTTTGCCATGGAGCATGTGCGCGACGTGCCGCGCTCCGGCCGCGTCGCGTTCTTCGCCGGCTTCGGCATGACGCTGACCACGGTCAATATCCTTCTGGTCGGCCTCGTTTATGGCGCTGTTTCGGAGTTCCCACCTGTTGTCTCCGGCTGCCTGTTCTTCCTGACGCCGGTCTATTTTCTCGCCTCGATCTGGATTTCCGCGCGCCATCGGGTGATTTATTGGGCACTCGGCATCGGCCTTGCGCTCGGCTGGCTCTTCGCGGTGATCGCTCCCGAATATGACATCCTGCTCGCCGGCATCATCGGCGGCACGCTCGCCTGGTGGGGAGAACGGACGCTAAGGCAGAGGGAGGCAAAGCGATGAGTTTCGACGGTCCCTGGCCCTATATCTACATCGCCATCGCCGGCTGGCTCGCCACCGATTTCTGGCGCTGGTCCGGCGTCATCGCGGGCAACCGCATCGATGAAAAATCCGAATTGCTGAACTGGGTGAGGGCGGTCGCCACCGCGCTTGTGGCGGCCGTCATCGCCAAGCTGATCGTCTATCCGACCGGTGTTCTCGAAACCTCGCCGCTCTGGCTGCGGTTAGGCTCGGTGGCCGTCGGGGCTGCCGCCTTCTTCACGACTGGCCGGAAACCCGCCGTCGGCATCGGCGTCTCGATCGCGACACTTGCGGTTGGCCTGTCTATGCTCGGCTTTTGAGCCTGCCCGGTCGCATTTATCCAAATTTTAAAGTGCATTCGGTAGAGAAAGGACGATCAAGGAGACCGGCATGCTGTTTCTTCCCGCGGAACGACTGATCCTGTTGCTGACGGTGATCCTGCTGGCGCTATCGGCCGTGCTGATTGTCGTGAAGGGCGTGGCTATCGATGCCGGCGCCTATGCCCTGTTTATTTTGGGTGGCCTCGTCATGATCGGGCTCGGGCAATATTACCGCAGCTTCCGCTCGGATGCTCAGATTGCCGCGACTGTGACGGCAACCGGGCTGTTTATCCTGTTCTCGATGGCCGGATCCATCTTCAACTACATGCTGCTGCCCGTTTCCTTCGTACCGATCGATCCGCTGCTGTCACGGCTCGATGCGGCCGTAGGCTTCGACTGGCCGGCTTTTGCGATCTGGATATCGGATTTTCCGCTCTTAGGCTTGATTCTCCGGGTTGTCTATTTCAGTTCGCTGCCGCAGATGGTGGTGATCATTCTGGCACTCGGCTTCTTCGCCGACAGCCTCCAATTGCAGCGTTTCATGCTGACCGGCATATTGGGCGCGCTTCTGGCGATCATCTGCTGGTCGTTCTTCCCGTCCTTCGGCGCGTCTTCCATACACGGCCTGCCGGCCGAGGTTCTCGAGCGCATGCCGATCGCCGTCGATCCGGCCTATGGCAGCGAGCTGGTGCGCTTGAGCCGCGAGGGCGCCACGGCGCTGTCGCCACACAATGTTCTCGGCCTGATCGGTTTCCCGTCGTTCCACACCGTCATGGCCTGCATGTCGGTGGTTTTCCTGGCGCGGGTGCGGTTTCTGGCGATCCCGGCCGCGATCGTCAACCTGCTGATGATACCCGCCATTCTGGTTCAAGGCGGGCACCATCTGATGGATGTGTTCGGTGGACTTACCGTCTTTTTCCTCGCCTATATCCTGTCAGGACAGGTCTTGCGCCGTCATGCCGCGCCGATCTCCGGTCGGCTTGCCGCCACCGCATAAGCGTAACGGCATCGTTCAAAGCGCGTCGCGTAGTTTTTGCGCATTGGCAGCAAGCACCGCGCTATCTTCCATCGTGCCGGAATGCGGCCGCATCGCGATGCCGTCCTTACGCGGAACGACGTGGAAATGCAGGTGAAACACCGACTGGCCGGCCGGCGCTTCGTTGAACTGCAGGATGGTGATGCCATCCGCCTCGAAGGCCTCCTTGGCCGCGACGGCGATCTTCTGCACGACGGCTATCAGCCGCGCCAGCGTTTCGGGATCCGCATCGAGGATGTTGCGCGAGGGCGCCTTGGGAATGACGAGCGTATGTCCGTCGGCCTGCGGCATCACATCCATGAAGGCGATCGTGTGCTCGTCTTCATAGACACGGTGCGAGGGGATCTCGCCGCGCAGGATCTTTGCGAAGATGTTGTTGCTGTCGTAGCTCATGCTCGTCTCCCGGTCTTACTCTGTCTCGTTGTGGTCTCCGCCGCGGCGGAAGGGGCCGTGTTCGGCCAGATAGTCGCCCATCATCTCCACGTCCCGGCGCTCGCGTTCGAGGTAATCGGCGACGGCGCGGCGCAAACCGGCATGGGTGATGTAGTGGGCGGAATGGGTAATAGTCGGCAGGTAGCCGCGCGCCAGCTTGTGCTCGCCCTGCGCGCCGGCTTCGACGCGCTTCAGGCCCTTGGCGATCGCGAAGTCGATGGCCTGGTGATAGCAGACCTCGAAATGCAGGAACGGATGATCCTCGATGCAGCCCCAGTGCCGTCCGAAGAGCGTATCGCCACCGATGAAGTTGATCGCGCCGGCGATGTAGCGGCCGTCGCGCCTGGCCATCACGAGCAGGATGTCTTCGGCCATGCGTTCGCCGATCAGGCTATAGAATTGGCGGTTGAGATAGGGGCGGCCCCATTTGCGGCTGCCGGTGTCCATGTAGAAGGTGAAGAACTGGTCCCAGATCGCCTCGGTCAGGTCCCTGCCGGTCAGCCAGTCGATCTCGATGCCGTGTTCCAGCGCCGCCCGGCGCTCCTTCTTCAGTGCCTTGCGCTTGCGTGACGCCAGCGTTTCGAGAAAGGCTTCGTAAGAGCCGTAGCCGTCATTGACGAAATGGAATTGCTGGTCGGTGCGGTGCAGATAGCCTGCCGCCTCAAAGATCGGGATTTCCGTATCCGGCACGAAGGTGACATGGGCGGAGGAGACGCCATGGCGCTTGGCAAGCTCTTTCAGACCGCCGGCAAGGGCTGCCTGCGTCTCGATGGCCGGCTGATCGGCCCGGTGCAGCAGGCGCGGGCCGGTGGCGGGCGTGAAGGGAATGGAGGCCTGCAGCTTCGGATAATAGCTGCCGCCGGCCCGCTCGAAGGCATCGGCCCAGCCGTGGTCGAAGACATATTCGCCCTGGCTGTGGTTTTTCAGATAGACGGGCAGGGCGCCGATAAGGGCGCCCTCGTCGTTCTCCAGGAGAAGATGCTGGCCGAGCCAGCCGGTCTCGGCCGTGGCGCAGCCCGAGTCTTCCAAAGAAGACAGGAAAGCGTGGCTGACGAACGGATTGTAGGGCGTTTGCGCATCGACCCTGGAGGCGCCGGCGAGGCGCCCCCAATCTTCAGCCGAAATATCGGCAAAGCTCGTTTCAACGCGGATGCGCACCGTCACCTCAGGCCGTCAGGGCTTCGCGCGGATCGAAACCTTCGAAGGTCATCTGGTCCGCGTTGAGCGCCGTGATCGTGCGCGCCTCGTCGTCGCGCACCGTCCAGGTGATGATCTGTCTGCCGAGGTCGCGCTGCCGGCTGATGAAGGCGTTCGGCAGGTGACCGTAGTAGTAGGAGATGAAGTCGAGGCCGAGCTGCATCCCTTCCTCATGTACGGCGAACTCTTCCGGCCGCGCGCCTTCCGCCGTCAGGCCGACGGGCCTGTCGGTGCCGAGCCCCTTGATATCCTTCAGCAGCCACTGGTCGAAGCTCATCAGGGCGATCGGGCCGTCATAGGTCTCGATCGTATCGAGCACGGCCATGGCGAAGCCGTCGTCGTCGCCCTTGCGGCCCTTCAGTTCCAGGACAAGCGGCACGCGACCCCCCACGAGGTCGAGCAGCTGGCGCAGCGTCGGCACTTTGTCGGCCGTGCCGCCGATCTTCAAAAGGCCGAGCTCGGCGGCGGTGCGCTGGCGAACGTCGCCTTCGATGCCGCAGAGACGCTTCAGGTCGTCGTCATGGAAGACGACGGGAATGGCATCGGCGGCATATTGCAGGTCGCACTCGATGGCGAAACCGGCCTCGACGGCGCGGGCGAAGGCCGAAAGCGTGTTTTCCCAGACCGCCCGGTTGAGATCATGATAGCCGCGATGCGCGATCGGTCGCTCGGTCAGCCAGTTGAATTTGTGCATCAGGCGATTTCCATGATGGCGTCGATCTCGACGGCCGCATTCAGGGGCAGGGCGGCCATGCCGACGGCGGCGCGGGCGTGCTTGCCGGCTTCACCGAGCGCGCCGACCAGGAAGTTCGAGGCGCCGTTCAGCACGAGATGCTGCTCGACGAAATCGGGCGTGGAGGCGACGAAGCCGTTGATCTTGATGATGCGCTTGATGCGCGAGAGGTCGCCGAGTGCCGCCTTCGCCTGGGCGAGCAGGCCGAGCGCGCAGAGTTCGGCCGCCTTCTGGGCGCCAGCGACATCGACATCCTTGCCGACATGGCCGGTTACCGCGAGCTTGCCGTCAAGCATGGGGAGTTGGCCGGAAATGTGGAGCACGTTGCCGCTGATGACGAAGGGCACGTAGTTGGCCGCCGGTGCCGCCGCCACGGGAATGTCGTAGCCCAGTTCCTTGACGCGTTTTTCGATTTCAGCGGACATTGCGGTCTCCGTTCTCGGCTTCAGGGGGCATTGCGTCGCGGGACCGCGGCAATGTTGGAAATGAATATGGCATCGCTCGGATATTGCCTCGCTTTTGCCGAAAGAGTTCATATAACATCGCGCTCGACTTCAACAGGAGGAAACGGATGTTTCGTTCAGCCTTTGTCGCGGCCGCCATGGCCGGGGCATGCCTCGCCGGCAGCGGCGTGACCAGCGCCTTTGCCACACCGGCGAGCGGGCTTGCGCCGCACCGCGCCGTCTATGACCTCCAGCTCAAGGACGCCACCGAGCGCTCCGGCATCGCCGGCATGTATGGCCGCATGGTCTATGAGTTCAACGGCAGTCCCTGCGACGGCTACACGGTAAGCTTCCGCTTCGTCACGCAGGTGAATACCGGCGAGGAGACGCGCCTTACCGACCAGCAGACGACCACTTATGAGGACCTGAAGAGCGGCAGCTTCCGCTTCCTCACCCGCTCCTTCACCGACGAGAAGCTGGACAAGGAAGTGCGCGGCACGGCGCGTGAGGACAAGACGGGCGTCAGCGTCGACCTGACATCGCCCGACGCGCGCAAGCTGGAACTGGCGGAGAGCCGTTTTCCGACCGAACATATGCTCGAGGTCATCGAGCACGCCAAGAAGGGTGACCGCTTCTTCGAATCGCGCCTCTACGATGGCTCGGACGCCGGCGACAAGACGCTGATGACGACCTCCGTCGTCGGCAAGAAGGAAATGCCGAAGGCTGGCGATCCCGATGCGGACAAGGCCGGCAAATTCGCCAAGCAAGCCTTCTGGCCGGTGTCCATCGCTTACTACAACGACACCAATGATGGCGATGCGCTGCCGGTCTATCGCATGGCGTTCAAGCTCTACGAGAACGGCGTGACGCGGGACCTCACCATGGATTACGGTGAGTTCGTGCTGACCGGCAAGCTCGCCAAGCTTGAGATGTTCAAGCCGCAGGAATGCAAGTAGGCGCGGCGATCTCAGCATTTTTTAACCCGCGGCCCTTGATTTTCCGGGAAACTGGGCGTAAAGGGCCGCTCATTCCACACGTGAGGCTTGGGATTGTCCGGGAGAAATCCGGATCGTTCCGCCCGGTGGCATTTCTCTTGGGAAGTGCTGTTCGCCTTGCGGAGGTTCAACCGGAAAAGGATAACTAGGCATGGCATTGCCCGATTTCTCTATGCGCCAGCTTCTCGAGGCCGGCATCCACTTCGGCCACCAGACGCACCGCTGGAACCCGAAGATGAAGCCGTACATCTTCGGCGATCGCAACAACGTTCACATCATCGACCTGGCCCAGACCGTTCCGATGCTGTCGCGCGCCCTTCAGGTCGTGTCCGACACCGTTGCCGGTGGTGGCCGCGTTCTGTTCGTCGGCACGAAGCGTCAGGCTTCCGACATCATCGCTGACGCTGCCAAGCGTTCGGCCCAGTACTACGTCAACGCCCGCTGGCTCGGCGGCATGCTGACGAACTGGAAGACCATCTCCAACTCGATCCAGCGCCTGCGCAAGCTCGACGAAATCCTCGCTTCGGAAGGCTCCGGCTACTCGAAGAAGGAGCGCCTGAACCTCGAGCGCGAGCGCGAAAAGCTTGAAAAGGCTCTCGGCGGTATCCGCGACATGGGCGGCACGCCGGACCTGATGTTCATCATCGACACCAACAAGGAATCGATCGCGATCGAAGAAGCCAAGCGTCTTGGCATTCCGGTCGTCGCCGTTATCGACTCCAACTGCGATCCGGACCCGATCGACTTCCCGATCCCCGGCAACGACGACGCCTCGCGCGCCATCGCCCTCTACTGCGACCTGATCGCCCGCGCTGCCATCGACGGCATCGCGCGCCAGCAGGGCGCTTCGGGCCGTGACCTCGGCGCCTCGGCTGAGGTTCCGGTCGAGCCGGCTCTCGAAGCCGAAGCGTAAGGCCAAGGTCGGAGCGACACTTTCGCTCCCTCTTTCCTGTTAAACCGAGGCCAGAGAGACGATCCCTGGCCTCGGCTTGTTTAAAGGTCCTGCCAGCCCGTGTTCCCACGGGGCGCGTTTGCGGCGGCAGGCCGGCGGTGATCTTCATCACCTGTCATATTTCCGGGTACATTCGTTCCCAAAACCTTGAGTTCGCCGCGGTTTTCGGCGGCACGCAACAACCGACAAGAGGCTCACAATGGCTGAAATCACCGCTGCACTGGTGAAGGAACTGCGCGAAAAGTCCGGCGCAGGCATGATGGACTGCAAGAAGGCGCTGGCTGAAAACAACGGCGACATCGAAGCGGCAATCGACTGGCTGCGCGCCAAGGGCATCGCCAAGGCCGACAAGAAGTCGGGCCGCACGGCTGCCGAAGGCCTCATCGGCATCGCCAGCGCCGGCACCAAGGCCGTCGTCGTCGAAGTCAACTCGGAAACCGACTTCGTTGCCCGTAACGACGCCTTCCAGTCGATGGTTCGTGGCGTTGCCGACGTAGCACTCACCACCGACGGCACCGTTGACGCCGTAGGTGCTGCCATCTACCCGGCGACCGGCAAGACCGTTACAGACACGATCAAGGACGCCGTCGCCACCATCGGCGAAAACATGAACCTGCGCCGCTCGGTTGCCCTGTCGGTCGAAGACGGCGTCGTCGCGACCTACATCCACAACGCTGCCGCTGACCGTCTCGGCAAGCTCGGCGTTCTCGTCGCGCTGAAGTCGACCGGCGACAAGGAAGCTCTGAACGCCATTGGCCGCCAGGTTGCCATGCACGTCGCTGCAACGGCGCCGCTCGCCATCCGCGCCGAAGAAGTCGACGCTGCTGTCGCCGAACGCGAACGCAACGTGTTCATCGAGCAGTCGCGCGCCTCCGGCAAGCCGGACGCGATCATCGAAAAGATGGTCGAAGGCCGCATGCGCAAGTTCTTCGAAGAAGTCGCCCTGCTGTCGCAGGCCTTCGTCATGAACCCCGACCTCACGGTTGGCGCTGCCGTCAAGGAAGCTGAAAAGACCGTCGGCGCGCCGATCGAAGTCGTCGGCATGGCCCGCCTCCTGCTCGGCGAAGGCGTCGAAAAGGAAGAGTCGGACTTCGCCGCTGAAGTCGCAGCCGTCGCCAAAGGCTGATTTTTCCTGATCCCGTTTGGGAAAACAATTGGGCGCCGCGTGACAACGCGGCGCCCTTCGTGTATCCGGCTTGCCGATATGCCTGCCCCGAAATTTCTCTGCGGCCATGGCTGCCCCTTGCGCAACCGCCCCGGTTGCCGCCCGGGCGGCCGGATCGGGTGAGCAGGTGCACGAGTTCTGGAGCGACAAAATGACGGTCAAGCCAATCTATAAACGTGTTCTGCTGAAATGCTCCGGCGAGGCCCTGATGGGCTCGCAGGGCTTTGGTATCGATGTCGCGGTTGCCGACCGCATCGCCTCCGATATCGCCGAAGCCCGCGCCATGGGCGTGGAAGTCGGCGTCGTCGTCGGCGGCGGCAACATCTTCCGCGGCGTGGCCGTTGCCTCCAAGGGCGGCGATCGCGTCACCGGCGACCACATGGGTATGCTTGCGACCGTCATCAACGCACTGGCGCTCGCCACCTCGCTGCGCAAGCTCGACATCGACACGGTCGTGCTCTCGGCCATCGCCATGCCGGAAATCTGCGAAAGTTTTTCGCAGCGCGCGACACTCTATCACCTGTCGCTTGGCCGCGTGGTGATCTTTGCCGGCGGCACGGGCAACCCGTTCTTCACGACCGATAGTGCTGCCGCATTGCGCGCCGCCGAAATGGGCGCCGAAGCGATCTTCAAGGGCACCCAGGTCGATGGCATCTATTCCGCCGATCCGAAGAAGGATCCGACGGCAACCCGCTTCGACCGCCTGACGCACAGCGAAGTGCTGGAAAAGGGCCTTGCCGTCATGGACGTCGCGGCCGTCGCGCTGGCGCGCGAAAACCACATCCCGATCATCGTCTTCTCCATCCATGAAAAGGGCGGTTTTGCCGAAATATTGACCGGTGGCGGACGCGGGACCATCGTAACCGACAACTGATTCTCACGACGGTGCACGCTGGGCGCGTGCAACCGCTGAATGATAATGGGAGTATTCCGATGAGTGAAGGTATCGACCTGAAGGAACTGAAGCGCCGTATGGATGGCGCGATCACCGCGTACAAGAACGACATCGCGTCGCTGCGCACCGGCCGTGCCTCGGCCAATGTGCTCGACCCGGTGCAGGTCGAAGCCTATGGCTCGCGCGTGCCGCTCAACCAGGTCGCCAACATCTCCGTTCCCGAGCCGCGCATGCTGTCGGTCTCCGTCTGGGACAAGGGCATGGTCGGCGCCGTCGAGCGCGGCATCCGCGAATCGAATCTCGGCCTCAACCCGATCATCGACGGCCAGAACCTGCGCATCCCGCTGCCGGAGCTCAACGAAGAGCGCCGCAAGTCGCTCGTCAAGGTCGCGCATGACTATGCCGAAAAGGCCAAGGTCGCGATCCGCCACGTGCGCCGCGACGGCATGGATGACCTCAAGAAAGCCGAAAAGGATGGCGATATCGGTCAGGACCTGAGCCGCGCCCAATCCGAAAAGGTGCAGAAGATGACGGACGACACGATTTTGGACGTCGATCGCTTGCTTGCCGAGAAGGAAAGGGAAATCATGCAGGTTTAAGGCGTTCGCCACCTGCATTCTTTTCTCTTTTTCGGATTGTCCATGAACCAGCTTTCGCCCAGCACCGTACCGGCACACGTCGCCATCATCATGGATGGCAACGGGCGCTGGGCGAATGCACGCGGCCTGCCGCGCGCCATGGGGCACCGCAAGGGTGTCGAGGCCGTGCGCGAGGCCGTGAAAGCGGCGGCCGAATGCGGCGTCTCCTACCTCACGCTCTTTGCCTTCTCCTCGGAGAACTGGAACCGGCCGGAAAGTGAGGTCTCGGACCTCATGGGGCTCCTGAAGACCTTCATCCGGCGTGACCTTGCCGTGCTGCACAAGCAGAATGTCCGCATCCGTGTGATCGGCGACCGGGCAAACCTGTCGAGCGACATCCTGCCGCTGCTTCTGGAAGCCGAGGAGACGACACGCGGCAATTCCGGCATCACGCTGGTCATCGCCTTCAATTACGGTTCGCGCGACGAGATTGCCCGCACCATGCGCAAACTCGCCGAGGAGGTCGCCGCCGGTCGTCTCGACCCATCGCAGCTGACCTCCGAGCGGATCAGCGCTTCGCTCGACACGGCAGGCATTCCCGACCCTGATCTCGTCATCCGCACCAGCGGTGAGGAGCGTCTGTCAAACTTCCTGCTCTGGCAGGCGGCCTATGCCGAACTCATGTTCATTCCTGAATTCTGGCCGGATTTTTCACGCGACACCTTTCGCACGGCGCTCGCGCGCTATGCTGCACGTGAACGCCGTTTCGGTGGCCTGCAGCCCGCTCCCACACTTGCGGTTGGTTCGTGATGCAGAGTGAACTTCGTCTGCGCATCCTCTCCGGCATCGTGCTTGCCGCCGTGGTTCTTGCCGCCACCTGGTACGGCGGCTTTGCCTTCCGCCTGCTCGCCGCCACAATCTCCGTGCTCGTCTATTACGAATGGTCGACAATCACGCGGCTTCCCGATTCGGATTTCCGCGGCAATGCCTTCGGCTGGGCGACCGTCGCTGGCATCGCCGGCCTCGTAATCTTCGGCTTCGATGAACTGGCGCTGCCGGTGCTCCTGAGCGCGACCGTTCTCAGCATCGTCTATGCCCTTGCTGTCACGAAGAATGGCTGGCTTGCGGGCGGCATCGCCTATTCCGGCCTGACCTCGATCTCGCTGGCCGCCATCCGCGGCGACACCGGCGAAGGCTTCGCCGCGATGATCTTCATCTTCGCCGTCGTCTGGGCAACGGACATCCTGGCCTATTTCGTCGGACGCGCCATCGGCGGCCCGAAGCTCGCGCCGCCGATCTCTCCCGGCAAGACATGGTCCGGTGCCATCGGCGGTGCGGTCTCGGCCGTCATCGCAGGCACGCTCGTGCACGCCGCCTTCTTCCCGCTCAACGGTTTGTGGATCCCCGTCATCGCGCTTATCCTCTCCGTTTGCAGCCAGATCGGCGATCTCTTCGAATCCTTCATCAAGCGCCGATTCGGCGTGAAGGATTCCAGCCGTCTCATTCCGGGCCATGGCGGGGTCATGGACCGTGTCGACGGCCTTGTTTTCGCCTGCTTCGCCGCGTTCCTCATTGCCCTTGGCGATGCGATCGTGTCGGGTGCCGCAAATGCGCCAGCGGGCGTGTTCCTTTTCGGCCCGTAACCCGCGCCCGTACTCACGAAAGACTGGGGACTGAAACATGGACATGCTGACTGGCTCGGTCGCTTTCTTGACCGGCTATATCGTTCCCTTCCTGCTCGTGCTCACGCTGATCGTGTTCATTCACGAACTCGGCCACTATCTGGCCGGCCGGTGGTCGGGAATCGGTATCACGGCCTTTTCCATCGGATTCGGTCCCGAGATCATCGGTTTCAACGACCGGCACGGCACCCGCTGGAAGCTGTCGGCTATACCGCTGGGCGGCTATGTGAAGTTTCTGGGCGATGAGGACGCGGCCTCGATTCCGGATTACGACGCGCTCGCGTCCCTGCCGGAAGCCGAGCGTAAGCGCACTTTCCTCGGCGCCGCACTGTGGAAGCGCGCCGTTACGGTTGCCGCCGGTCCGATCGCCAATTTCATTCTCGCCATCGCTATCTTCGCGGTCATGTTCATGATCTACGGTCGCCAGGTTGCCGATCCGATCGTCGCGGAAGTGCGTCCAGGCAGTGCGGCGGGAACTGCCGGCGTCCAGAAGGGCGACCTGCTGGTGGCAATCGACGGCAATCCGGTCGCGACCTTCGACGACGTGCGCCGCTATGTCAGCGTGCGGCCGGAACTGAAGATCATCGTGACCGTGCGCCGCGACGGCGCGGATCTCGACCTGCCGATGATACCGCAGCGCACCGAGATCACCGACCAGTTCGGCAACAAGATGGAGCTTGGTCTGATCGGCATCGTCACCAATCAGGAAACCGGCAACTTCCGCGTCGTGGAATATGGGCCGGTGGAGGCCGTGGGGCAGGGTGTGCTTCAGAGCTGGCATATCGTGACGGGCACGTTCGACTATCTGTCGAACCTCGTCAGCGGCCGCATGAAGGCCGATCAGCTTGGCGGTCCCATCCGTGTTGCACAGGCTTCCGGCCAGATGGCGACGCTCGGTGTTGCCGCCGTGCTTCAGCTTGCCGCCGTTCTGTCTGTTTCCATTGGACTTTTGAACCTGATGCCCGTTCCGGTACTTGATGGCGGCCATCTGATGTTCTATGCGGTGGAAGCTATCCGGGGCAGACCTGTCGGGCCCGGGGCGCAGGAGATCGCATTTCGCATCGGCATGGCGCTGGTGCTCATGCTGATGGTCTTTGCGACCTGGAACGATATTTCGATGCTTCTGGGCTGAGAGTACCGGCTTCGGCCGGTTGAGGAATATAAGGGGAGCCGCCTGCCGCAGGTGTGAATGCTAAGGGTCTGTTTACCGTAATGAAACGCAGGTAGTGGCCTTAGGGCCACGGTTTGAATTGAAGTAAACAGAAATTAACGCGTGACCTTGCTTGTATGGCAAAAGCGGTTAAAACGGCAAACGTGACCGGACTCGGGTGCACGCCCGCCGGGACGTTGAAACGAAGGTAAGTAGTGAAGATGAAAGCTGGTTCAAACTTTTTGAACGCCGTGTCGGCCGTTGCATTGTCGGCCAGTATGGTTGTCACGGGCGGCTCTTTTGCCACGCTTGTCTCCGCATCCGTCGCGGAAGCGGCCACGATCCGCAGCATCCAGGTCCGCGGTGCGGATCGTGTGAGTGCTGAAACGGTCAAGGCCAATGTCACCATTGTGCCGGGCAAGAGCTTCTCGAACGCCGATATCGACGCCTCCGTGCGCCGCCTCTTTGCGACCGGCTATTTCTCGGACGTGAAGATTTCGGTTTCCGGCAGCACGCTCGTCGTGAGCGTCAATGAAAACCAGCTGATCAACCAGGTCGTCATCAACGGCAACAAGAAGATCAAGGACGAAAAGCTCGTCGGCCTGCTGCGTTCGCAGTCGCTCGGTCCGTACAGCGAAACCGCGATCGAAGCCGACAAGCAGACGATCCGCGACGCCTATGCCTCGATCGGCCGCAGCGACGCCACGGTCACGACGCAGACCTATCCGCTCGGCAACGGCCGTGTGAACCTTGCCTTCGTCGTCGATGAAGGTGACCGCACGAAGATTTCGCAGATCAACTTTGTCGGCAACCAGGCCTACAGCAATGGCCGCCTGCAGGCCGTCATCGTCACCAAGAAGTCGAACTTCCTGTCGTTCCTGACCCGCAAGGACGTTTACAGCGAAGAAAAGCTGCGCGCCGACGAAGAATCGCTGCGCCAGTTCTACTTCAACAACGGTTATGCCGACTTCCGCGTCGTTTCGTCGGAAGCTGTGCTGGATGAAGCCTCGAACGAATATGTCGTCACCTTTACGGTGGACGAAGGTCAGCGTTACAATTTCGGTGGCGTGAATGTCGAATCGACCGTCGAAGGCATTGATCCCGAAGAGCTGAAGGGTCTCATCGAGACCCGCGAAGGCAAGACGTACCGCGCCAAGGATGTGCAGGACACGATGTCCGCGATTTCCCAGCGCGTCGCGGCTGCCGGTTATCCGTTCGCCCGCGTGACGCCGCGCGGCAACCGCGACCTCGGCAACGGCACGATCGCCGTCGACTATCTCGTAGATCAGGGCGAGCGCGCCTATGTCGAGCGCATCGAAATCCGCGGCAACAGCCGCACGCGCGACTACGTCATCCGCCGCGAGTTCGATATTGGTGAAGGCGACGCCTTCAACCAGGAAGTGATCACGCGCGCCAAGCGTCGCCTGGAAGCGCTCGGTTACTTCTCGTCCGTCAACATCACGACCGCACCGGGCAGCCAGTCCGACCGCGTCGTGCTCGTCGTCGACGTTCAGGACCAGTCGACCGGTTCGTTTGGCATCGGCGCAGGCTACGAAACAGGTAAGAACGGCGGCTTCAAGATCGAAGCCTCGATCGAGGAAAAGAACTTCCTCGGCCGCGGTCAGTATATCCGCGTTGCTGCCGGCACGGGCCGCAATTCGCGCGACTACAGCTTGTCGTTCACCGAGCCCTATTTCCTCGGTTATCGCCTTGCTGCTGGTTTTGATATTTTCAGCAACAAGGACGAGAGCGAAGATTATTACACGCTCAACACGAAGGGCTTCACTCTGCGCGTAACGGCGCCGATCGCCGAAGACCTCTCGACGACGCTCCGCTACAACTATGCGCGCCTAGATTATAACTCCAGTAATCTGGCCAAGCTGTCTACGCCATACCAGGATGTCGTCAACAACGGTCCCTGGGTTCGCTCTGCAGTCGCGCATAGCCTGACCTATGACACGATCGACGATCGGACGCTGCCGCGTGATGGCATCTTTGCTCAGATTACGCAGGAAGTTGCCGGCCTCGGTGGTGATTCCGAATACTACAAGATCTACGGTAAGGCCCGTTACTTCCACACGCTAATGGAAGATGCTGACGTTATCGGCTCGGTTGCCGTGAGCGGCGGTCATATGTGGGGCTTCGGCACCACGCGGGTCTACGACCAGTTCACGCTGTCGGCAAACGACCTACGTGGCTTCGAGTCGGGCGGTATCGGTCCGCGCGCGACGTCGACGGGCGACTCGCTCGGCGGCACGACGTATTTCACGGCTTCTGCCGAAGCGTCGTTCCCGATCCCGGGTATTGCGCGTGACTCCGGCTTCCGTGGTGCCGTCTTCGTCGATGCCGGCACGTTGTACGGAAACGAGGTCAAGACTGCCGCTTCGGACAAGGTTCAGGGCACGGATATGAGCCTGCGCGCCTCCGTCGGCGCCAGCGTGATCTGGGCCTCGCCGTTTGGTCCGTTGCGTTTCGACTATGCTATTCCGATCAAGAAGGAAAAGTACGACGATACGCAGCGCTTCAAGTTCGGTATCGCGACGCAGTTCTGACGACGGCCGTCCAGAACCTCAGAGCACACGGACGTTCTGGAGACTTGCCGATGGAGCATACCCGGTTTTTTCCGCCCCACGACGGACTTCGTCTGGGCGACCTCGCGAGTGCGCTTGGGGCGGAACTTGCCGATGCCGCGCATGCCGATCGCATCGTGCGCAGCGTTTCGCCCGTCAGCCGGGCGAAAGAAGGCGATCTCTGCTATATTCTCTCGCGCAAATTTCGCACCGAGCTCGAGACGAGCGAGGCGACGGTGATCCTTTGCGATCGTGCGCTGGTTTCTCTGATACCCGCGCACATTGCCGTTCTGGTCTCGAAGCGTCCACACACGGATTTCGCGCGGGCAGGCGAGCTTCTGTATCCGTCAGCGATGCGCCCCGAAGCGATGACCTCCGCGACGGCTTCGATTTCCCCGGCAGCCTATGTCGATCCCGCCGCACGCCTCGAACCGGGCGTCTCCGTCGAGCCCATGGCCGTCATCGGCGCGGGTGCCGAGATCGGCGAGGGCAGCCATATCGGCGCCGGCGCGATCATCGGGGCGAATGTGAAGATCGGGCGCGACTGCACCATTGCGGCGGGCGCGACCATTCAGTGTGCGCTTATCGGCAACAATGTCATCATTCATCCCGGCGCCCGCATCGGCCAGGACGGTTTCGGTTATGCGCCCGGCCTCAAGCCCGGTATGATCAAGATCGTGCAGATCGGCCGCGTCATCATCCAGGATCATGTCGAGATCGGCGCCAACACGACGATCGACCGCGGCACGATGGACGATACGGTGATCGGCGAGGGGACGAAGATCGACAACCAGGTTCAGGTCGGCCACAATGTGCGCATCGGCCGCCATTGCGGCATCGTCAGCAAGGTGGGCATTGCCGGCAGCACGCGCATCGGTGATGGCGTGATGATCGGCGGCGCGTCCGGCATCAACGGCCACATCACCATCGGCGACGGCGTGCAAATCGCCGCGATGAGCGGTGTCATCGCCGATATTCCGGCGGGCGAGAAATATGGCGGGGTTCCGGCCCGCCCGATGCGCGATTTCCTGCGCGACATGGCGGAAATTGTCACGCGCTCCAGCACTCGAGTCCAGAAAAAGGGGGGCAACGATGAGTGAAGAAACCAAGGCGACGCTCGGCGTGGCTGATTTGCGTGAGATCCTCACGCTGCTTCCCCACCGCTATCCGTTCCTGCTCGTCGACAAGATCATCGAGATCGACGACGACAACTCGGCGATCGGCATCAAGAACGTCACGGTGAACGAGCCCCAGTTCATGGGCCATTTCCCCGACCACCCGATCATGCCCGGCGTCCTGCTCATCGAAGGCATGGCGCAGACGGCCGGCGCGATCTGCGCGCGCAAGTCGCGTTCGGGGTCGAACCTCGTCTATTTCATGACGATCGACAATGCCCGTTTCCGCAAGCCGGTCGTGCCCGGCGATCGTGTCGAGTTCCACGTCGTCAAGCAGAAGCAGCGCGGCAATATCTGGAAGTTTCATTGCGACGCAAAAGTTGATGGGCAACTCGTCGCGGAAGCTGATATCGGCGCGATGATCGTGAAAAAGGAAGACGCCTGAAAATGATTGCCGCCAGCGCGAAGATCCATCCGCTCTCCGTCGTGGAAGACGGAGCGGTCATCGGCGAGAATGTCGTCGTCGGCCCCTTCTCTTATGTCGGGCCGAAGGTCGTTCTGCACGATGACGTGGAGCTTCTCGCGCATGCGGTCGTCACCGGGCGCACGATTATCGGCCGCGGCTGCCGCGTCTTTTCCAATGCAGTGATCGGTGGCGATCCGCAGAGCCTGCACCATGACGGGGCGGAAACCACGCTCACCGTCGGAGAGAAGTGCACCTTCCGTGAAGGCGTGACGGTCAACACCGGCACGACCGAAGGCGGCGGCAAGACTGTTATCGGCGACAACAATCTCTTTCTCGCAAATTCCCACGTGGCGCATGACTGCATTCTCGGCAGCCATATCGTCATGTCGAACAATGTGATGCTGGCCGGCCATGTCGTGGTCGAGGATCGCGTCATTCTGGGCGGCGGCTCGGCGGTGCACCAGTTCACCCGCATCGGCCGCCAGGCCTTTATCGGCGGCCTCTCGGCGGTGTCCTACGATGTCATTCCCTATGGCATGCTGAACGGCAATCCGGGCATTCTCGGCGGTCTCAATGTCGTCGGCATGAGCCGCTCCGGTATCGAAAAGGCGGCGATCCACGAGGTGCGCCGCGCCTTCAAGCAGATTTTCGAAGGCGAAGGCTCGATCCGCGTCAATGCTGCGGCGATCCGCGATGAGTATGCCGGCAGCGTTCCGGTCATGCACATCCTCGATTTCATCGCCGCCGACAGCGACCGCGCGCTCTCCTCGCCCAACCGGGGCAAGGGCTGACCACCATGACGGACGGCCGGGCCGAGAAACACGGCCGGCTGGCCATCATCGCCGGCGGCGGCCTGCTACCGCGCTATGTGGCGGATGCTGCCCGCGCCCGCGGCGAAAATCCCTATATTCTCGCTCTCAGCAACGAATCCGCTGAAAACTGGTCCGACTTCGACCATGAGGCGATTTCGATAGGCAATTATGCCGGCATCGGCGCCGCGTTCCGGGCGAAGGGCATCGGCCGCGCCGTGCTTTCCGGCTTCGTGCGTCGCCGGCCGGAATGGCGGGATATTCATGCCCCCTGGAAGGCGCTGCTGGCCACTCCCTCCGTCGTGCGAACGCTCATGAATGGCGGCGACGATACCGTTCTGAAGATGGTCATCCGCCTGATCGAGAGCGAGGGAGTGCGCGTCGTCGGTGCGCATGAAATCGTGCCTGATCTCCTTGGTACAGAAGGACCTCTTGGAGCCGTTACGCCGGATGCCGCTGCGCAAGGCGATATCGCGGCCGCCTCCGCCGCTGCACTGGCGCTCGGCCGGTTGGATGTGGGTCAGGGCGCCGTCGCCGTGGGTGGCCGCGTGGTGGCGTTGGAGGGCGCGGAGGGCACGGACGGCATGCTGGAGCGCGTAGCGCAGCTGCGCGCCGAGGGACGCATTTCCCAGCGGCGCAAGGGCGTGCTGGTCAAGCTCTGCAAGCCGGGACAGGACTTACGCGCCGACCTGCCGTCGATCGGCCTCGAAACGCTGCGGCGGGCACGGGCCGCGGGCCTAGCCGGCATTGCCGTGGAGGCCGGACGCTCGCTGGTGCTGGAGCGCGCAGCTATGGTGGCCGAAGCGGATGCGCAAGGCCTTTTTGTCACCGGCATCCTGCCATCGCGAACGGAGTGAAGGCATGTCAGACAAGGCGCTCAAGATCGGCATTATCGCCGGCGAAGTCTCCGGCGACCTTCTGGGCGGCGACCTGATCGCGGCGCTGCGGGAGGCCTATGCCGGCCCTATCGGCCTCGTCGGCGTCGGTGGAGAGGCGCTGGAGCGGCAGGGCCTGAAATCCCTGTTCGATTTCTCCGAACTCTCCATCATGGGCATTTCGCAGGTGCTCAAACGCCTTCCGTCGCTGCTGCGCCGCATTCGCCAGACGGCGGACGCCCTGATCGCCGCCCGTCCCGATCTGCTCATCATCATCGACAGCCCGGATTTTACCCATCGTGTCGCGCGTCGTGTGCGCAAGGCCCTGCCGGAGTTGCCCGTCGTCAATTATGTCTGCCCGAGTGTGTGGGCGTGGAAGGAAGAGCGCGCACCGCGCATGCGGGGCTATGTCGATCGCGTGCTCGCCCTGCTGCCCTTCGAGCCCGCCGCCATGCAGCGCCTCGGCGGCCCCGAGACCATCTATGTCGGCCATCGCCTGATCAGTGATCCGCAGGTCCTCGAGGTTCGCGCCGCCCGGCTTTCCCGTGCCGATCGCGGCCCTGCGGAAAAAATGTGCCTGCTGCTTCCCGGTTCCCGTTCCACGGAAATCACCCGCTTGCTTCCGGTGTTCGGTGAAACGGCAAGGGAGCTTTCGCTTCGCAATCCGGGTACTCGCTTCCTCCTGCCCACCGTGCCGCGTCAGGAGGCGCTGGTGCGGCGGTTGACCGCCGATTGGCCGGTGAAGCCTGTCATCACTGTCTCGCAGGACGAGAAGTGGCAGGCCTTTGCGCAAGCGGATGCGGCCATCGCGGCGTCCGGCACGGTCATCCTGGAACTGGCGCTCGCCCGCGTGCCTGTCATTTCCACCTACAGGTTCGACTGGCTGGCCAATCTCTTTCTTCGCAGGATAAAGGTCTGGACCGCGGCGATCCCCAATCTCATCGCGGACTATACGGTCGTACCGGAATATCTGAACGAGCAGGTCCGCCCCGGCAGCCTCGCCCGCTGGTTCGAGCGCCTGTCGGCCGATACCGCGGAACGTCGCGCCATGCTGGAAGGCTATGACCTCGTCTATGACCGCATGCAAACGCCGCGCCCGCCCGGTGAGACCGGCGCGGCGGTGATCCTCGATCTTCTCGCAACAAAAAAGCCCGGTCAAAACTGACCGGGCTTTTTCTTTTCAGGATCGCTGCGATCAGCGCTTGGAGACCGGCATGTAATCGCGCTTCGGCTCGCCGATATAGAGCTGGCGCGGACGGCCGATGCGCTGTTCCGGGTCTTCGATCATCTCGTTCCACTGGGCGATCCAGCCGACCGTGCGGGCGAGCGCGAAGAGCACGGTGAACATGGTGGTGGGGAAGCCCAGCGCCTTCAGCGTGATGCCGGAGTAGAAGTCGATGTTCGGGTAGAGCTTCTTCTCGATGAAGTACTCGTCCGTCAGCGCGATGCGCTCGAGTTCCATCGCGACTTCCAGCATCGGATCGTCCTTGATGCCGAGTTCGCCGAGGACCTCATGCGTCGTCTTCTGCATGATCTTGGCGCGCGGGTCGTAGTTCTTATAGACGCGGTGGCCGAAGCCCATCAGGCGGAACGGGTCGTTCTTGTCCTTGGCGCGGGCGACATATTCCGGAATGCGATCGACCGTGCCGATTTCGGCGAGCATGTTGAGTGCGGCTTCATTGGCACCGCCATGCGCCGGGCCCCAGAGGCAGGCAATGCCGGCGGCGATGCAGGCGAACGGATTGGCGCCGGAGGAGCCGGCAAGGCGAACCGTCGAGGTCGATGCGTTCTGCTCGTGGTCGGCATGCAGGATGAAGATGCGGTCCATGGCGCGGGCCAGAACCGGGTTCACCACATAGTCTTCACAGGGCACGGCAAAGCACATGCGCAGGAAGTTCGACGCATAGTCGAGATCGTTCTTCGGGTAAACGAAGGGCTGGCCGATATGGTACTTGTAAGCCATGGCGGCGATCGTCGGCATCTTGGCGATCATGCGCAGTGACGCGACCATGCGCTGGTGCGGATCGGTGATGTCGGTCGAGTCATGGTAGAAGGCCGAGAGCGCGCCGACACAGCCGCACATGACAGCCATAGGATGCGCGTCGCGTCGGAAGCCGGTGAAGAAGCGGCTCATCTGCTCGTGCACCATGGTGTGGTGCGTCACGCGGTGATCGAAATCGTCCTTCTGGGACTTCGTCGGCAGTTCGCCGTACAACAGCAGGTAGCAGACTTCCAGGAAGTCGCCATGTTCGGCCAGCTGGTCGATGGGGTAGCCGCGATGCAGCAGCACGCCTTCGTCGCCGTCGATATAGGTGATCTTCGATTCGCAGGAGGCCGTGGAGGTGAAACCGGGATCGTAGGTGAAGGCGCCGGTATTCTTGTAGAGGGTGCCAATGTCGATCACATCGGGGCCGATCGTCCCGGATCGCGTCGGCAGCTCAACTGTCTTGCCACCGATCGATACACCCGCGCTAGTTCCTGTCATGACGATCCTCCGTTGTTTCGAATGGTGGCACGCAGTTGTGCCGCACCCATGAACATGCTCGTTTTGCTAGCCCATTTACGGTGCCCTGCCAAGCGATACCAAAGGCAAATTGTGCACTGCGAAAATAAGCTTTCCGGCAACGCAATATCTACCGTTTCGGTGAAGTTGCAAGCAACCTTTGAGAGTGCTCGCGCAATTGCGGAGGGCGCATCCTTTCTTGCTGGCTTAGTATTTTTCGCGCCTACTGTTGATTGAGGATTTTTGTCGTCGATTGCATTATGGTGGCAGGAAAAGGGGCCGAGGCCATGGCCAAGGTGAAGGAGGCGGAGGGACGGGATGCGCTGCGCGAGGCCGATGCCTGGCGGACGCTTTCCGATGTCTCATCGCCACCGGCAGTGCTCGAGGATGGTGCACGTCCGAAAGCGCCGCTAGCCACTCTGGGGCGGATCGAAGGCCGCCTTCGCCACGTCCTCCTGCCGTGGCGAGACGTGCACGCCGCCTTTGCGGAGGAGCGGGCACACGGCCATTTCTTTCTCTTCGTGCCGGTCTTCCTCGGCGCGGGAGCAGCACTCTGGTTTGCGGCTATCTCCAATCCCTCCGTTCTCGCCCTCCTTTTCATCGCTTTCATCACCTTCTGGCCTGCCTGGCGCCTGCGACACCGGGAAGACTGGCGAGCGCTTGCCGCAGGCGCTGCGTTTCTCGTGCCCATCGGCATGCTGCTGGCGGCCTTCGAAAGTGCCCGGCTCGACACCGTCCTGCTCGATGCGCCCGTGACCACCGAGATCACCGGCCGCGTGCTGTCGCGCGAAAGCGACGGGCGAGGTGCAATCCGCTATCGCATTGCCCTTACGGCGACACGCGATCCCACCTTGAAACGTGCGCCTGATGTGGTGACGGTTCTCGCCCGCAACAGGCACGAACCGATCGTGATCGGCGACGGCATTGCTGGCCGCGCGCGGCTCAATCCGCCCTCCGGTCCCGCATTGACGGGGCTCAACGATTTTGCCTTCGACGCCTATTTCGCCGGCACCGGGGCGGTCGGCTATTTCTACCAGGCGCCCGAACGGATTGCAGCGGCGCCGGCCGGTCTGGAGGAGCGGATCCGGCAGGAAATCGCGACGTGGCGCAACAATCTGACCGAGCATATCCGTAGCCGGATCGATGGCGATGCCGGCGCGATCGCCGCCGCCTTGGTGACGGCCGAACAGCGTGCGATCAGCCCGGAAACGGTGGAGGCGTTGCGGCAGGCGGGGCTTGCCCATGTGTTGGCGATTTCCGGGCTGAACATGGTGCTTGCGGCCGGCACATTTCTTGTCGGCGCACGCATGCTGATGGCACTGATCCCCGGCTTTGCCGAGCGATATCCGGCAAAGAAAATCGCCGCCGTCGGGGCGCTCGTCATGGTGACGCTCTATATACTCGTGTCGGGTGGGGCACTTTCGGCGGTGCGTTCGTGGATCATGATCTGCGTCATGCTCGTCGCCGTGCTGTTCGGACGGTCGGCGATCAGCCTGCGAAATGTCGCCCTTTCGGCCATCCTCATTCTGGTGGTCACGCCCTCGGCCATCACCAATCCCGGTTTCCAGATGTCCTATGCCGCAACGCTGGGGCTCGTCGCCGGCTATGCGGCATGGCGCGAGCGGCCGGTGAAACGGGAAGGCCGGGGCGGCATGTTGCGGGCCGCCGGCGGTTCGACCGGCCGCTTCCTTGGCGGATTGATGCTCTCCTCGCTGATCGGCGGTTTTTCGACGCTGATCTATTCGATCGGCCACTTCAACCGGATTCCGGCCTACGGGTTGGCGGGCAACCTCCTCACCATGCCCGCCATCAGCGCCATCGTCATGCCGTTCGGCCTTGTCGCCGTGCTGCTGATGCCCTTCGGGCTGGATGCCATTCCTTTCGCCATCATGGGCAAGGGGATCGAGTGGATGATCGCCCTGTCCAACTGGGTCGCCAGCTGGAAGGGCGAGATCGTCACCGGCCGCATTCCGCCTGCCGCCTTCCTGCTGATCGGTTTTGGCGGCGGGCTCGTCTGCATCCTGCGCACACGCCTTCGCCATGCCGGTACATTGCTCGTGCTGATCGGCATTGCCATCGCATTCTGGCCGGGTGATCCCGTAAGACCCGAGGTCCTGATCTCGGAGGACGGTCGCCTCGTTGCTATCCTGCGCGACGATGGCGTTGCGACGAACCGTGCCCGTCCGCCGGATTTCGTCTACGCGCAATGGCGCCGGGCCCTGCGGCTGGGCGACGTCGTCAAGCCGACGATGAGAAAGACCGCCGGTTTGACAGTTGAAGAGGAAGCTACCGCTGTCGAAACCGCGAAAAAGCGAAAATCGTCACGCCACCGGGCAAACCGCGAAAAGGCGAAAGCGGCCATGGCGTCTGCGTTCGACGCGGCAGCAAGCCAGGCGGGTTTCATCTGCGAGACGAAGGCTTTCTGCGTGGCTGTTTCACCAAACGAATGGCGCATCGTCACGCTTGACGACGTCGCATTTCTTGGCACGGCCTGCGACGCCGCAGACGTCGTCGTCACGCAGGCGCCGCTTCGGACCGCCGCTTGCCGCTCCGGCGCAAGGCTCATCACCGCTCGCCATCTTCGGCGCACCGGCGCCCTGGAAATCATCCCCGGCGAAGAGGAAAATGCACCGTTCATACTGGAAGCCAGCATAATACCAGCTATCGAAACGCTGGATCGCCCGTGGTCGCGCCATCGGACTTATGATTGGCGAACCGGAACGTATACGAGTGGCAACGCAGAGGGAGAACGCCCTCAACGCGATACTCAAGGCGAAATCAATGAAACCGACGCAGCCATTTCGAGCGACTTCTGAATTGAGCAGCTGAGTTGGCCGGCAGCATAAACCATTTCCTGAACCAAAAGCTCCCGCACCTTCACCTCGAAGGCCGCACAGTCCATGAAAGCTAATGCCCTCGGGGCACTTACGACGTCTCGAGTTTGGCCTGGTTAGTTGTAGCGCCGAATAAGGCCCACAAGCTTGCCCTGGATTTTGACGCGATCCGGACCGAAGATGCGGGTTTCATAAGCAGGGTTTGCGGCTTCCAGCGCAATCGACGCACCCTTACGGCGGAAGCGCTTCAGCGTGGCTTCTTCATCGTCGACGAGGGCTACGATGATTTCGCCGGGATTGGCACTGCTGGTATCGCGAATGATGACCGTGTCGCCATCGAAGATGCCGGCTTCGATCATCGAATCGCCCTTCACCTCGAGCGCATAGTGATCGCCGACGCCGATCATTTCGGCCGGGACAGTGATATCATGCGTGTTGTTCTGGATGGCGGAGATCGGCACGCCGGCGGCGATGCGGCCCATGACAGGTACGGAGACCGAGGAGGGCATGAGATCGGACTGCGGTGTTGCGACACGCTGGGAGGGCGCCGGCGCCATCGGTTGTTTGCCGCGGCTGCCTTCTACGACGGTGGGTGAGAACCCACGGCGGGGCTGCTGGATCGGTGAATAGGCCTCGGGAAGCTTGATGACTTCCAGTGCCCGCGCCCGGTTCGGCAGGCGGCGGATGAAGCCGCGCTCTTCAAGCGCCGTGATGAGGCGATGGATGCCGGATTTGGAGGCCAAATCCAGGGCATCCTTCATCTCGTCGAAAGACGGCGGAATACCGGATTCCTTCATACGCTCGTGAATGAACAGGAGCAGCTCCTGTTGTTTGCGCGTCAGCATGGTCTCTCCACCGAGAATCGTGAAACAAATCCAGAACAGACACTATCTGTTCCATTTGTGTTCCGCAAGGGGCTGCTGAAACAATAATACTGTTCAGGGGGGTGGCTGGCGTACCATAAGGACGTCGCAAGCAACGCCGGCTTCGACGGAGGGCGCGTTCGGCGGGCGGATGAGCAGGCCTTCGGATTCCGCGAAGATTCGCATCATCGAAGAATCCTGCTTGTCGAAGGGCGTCACCTGCAAATCTCCATCCGGCCCGCGGGTGATGCGGGAGCGAATGTAGTCCTGCCGGTGGTCGTTTTCCTTGACCGGCACGGCGGTGACGGCCTTGTAAACGCGGTCATTCGCCGGCAGGCGGGCGAGGCGGCGCGTCAGCGGCTCCAGGAAAAGCAGCGCGCAGACGAGGCTGGAGACGGGATTGCCCGGCAGGCCGACGATCTGGATATCGCCAAGGCGGCCGACCATCAGCGGTTTTCCGGGACGCATGGCGATGCGCCAGAAATCGAGTTCCATGCCGGCTTCGCCGAGCACCGGCTGCACGAGATCGAAATCGCCGACCGAGGCGCCGCCGAGTGTGACGAGCACGTCGATATCCAAGGCAAGTGCCCTCTGCACGGCCTCGAGGATCGCCTTTTTATCGTCGCCGACAATGCCGAGGTCGATGATCTCGGCACCGGAAGCGCGCGCGATGGCGGAGACGCCATAGGTGTTGGAGGCGATGATCTGGCTTGTGCCGGGCGATGTGCCGGGCGTGACGAGTTCGTCGCCCGTAGCGAGCACGGCGATGCGGGGGCGGGCGTAGACCGTGAGCTCGGCGTGGTTCATCGCAGCGGCGACGGTGAGACGGCCGGCATCGAGCATATCGCCGGCCTTGAGCAGCACGTCGCGTTCCGAAAAATCCTGGCCGCGCGGGCGGATATGGCGGCCTTTGGGCGTGAGGAAGGTGGTGCGGATGCGTCCATCCTCCAGCTTCTCCGCGTCTTCCTGCAGCAGAACGGTATCTGCGAAGGCAGACATTGGCGCGCCGGTGAAGATGCGCACGGCCTCGCCGGGGCCGGCTGTGCCGTCGAAGGCATGGCCAGCCGCGGAGGTGCCGACGACCTTGAGGATCGATCCGAGTTCGGCGATATCGGCGTGGCGAACGGCATAGCCGTCCATGGCGGAATTGTCGAAAGGCGGCTGGGTGAGGCGGGCGGCGACGTCTTCAGCCAGCACGCGGCCGTCCGCTTCATGAAGCGAAACCTTTTCCGTCCGTTGCGTGGGCTTGGCCGCGGAAAGCAGGCGGTCGAGGGCGTCGGCAACGGGGAGGAGGGACATCAGAGATCTCTGCGTTTGTAATCACCGGAGCGGCCGCCGGACTTTTCGGCAAGGCGCACGCCGCCGATCTCCATCTCGCGGTCGGCCGCCTTGGCCATGTCGTAGATTGTGAGGCACGCGACGCTGACGGCGGTCAGCGCCTCCATCTCGACGCCGGTGCGGCCGGTGAGCTTCGCCATGGCCTCGATGCGCAGGCCGGGCAAGGCGCGATCCTCACGGATATCCACCGTCACCTTAGTCAGCATCAGCGGGTGGCAGAGCGGGATGAGATTGGACGTCTGCTTGGCGGCCATGATGCCGGCCAGTCGTGCCGTGCCGATCACGTCGCCCTTCTTGGCGTCGCCCTTGAGGATCAGGTCGAGCGTTTCCGGCGCCATGCGGATGAAACCTTCGGCCACGGCAATGCGCACGGTCTCGGCCTTGTCGCCGACATCGACCATGTGCGCCTCGCCGGAGGCACCGATATGGGTGAGCGTGCGGCCGTTTTCGGCCATCATTCCGCCGCCAGCATGCCGGCGGAGCCGGTCAGCAGTTCGCGCGTTGCTGCCGTCACATCGACCTTGCGCATCAGGCTTTCGCCGACGAGGAAGGTGGAGATGCCGACCTTGCCGAGGCGCGCACAATCGGCATGGGTGAAGATTCCGCTTTCGCCGACGAGCAGGCGATCGTCCGGCACCATGCCGGCGAGCTTTTCGGAAACGGCGAGATCGACTTCGAAGGTGCGCAGGTTGCGGTTGTTGATGCCGACGAGCTTGGACTTGAGCTTCAGCGCCCGTTCCATCTCTTCTTCGTCATGCACCTCGATCAGCACGTCCATGCCGAGCGAGAAGGCGGCATCTTCCAGCATCTTGGCCGTGTCGTCGCTGAGCGAAGCCATGATGAGCAGGATGCAATCCGCACCCCAGGCGCGGGCTTCCAGCATCTGGTAGCTGTCGAACATGAAATCCTTGCGCAATGCCGGAAGCGCGCAGGCCTCGCGGGCGGCGGTCAGGAATTCCGGCGCGCCCTGAAAACTCGGCGTGTCCGTGAGCACGGAGAGGCAGGCGGCACCACCGGCCTCATAGGCCTTGGCAAGGGCCGGCGGATCGAAATCCGGGCGGATCAGCCCCTTGGAAGGGCTCGCCTTCTTAATTTCGGCGATCAGGCCGAACTGGCCCTGCGCTTGTCTGTCCTTGAGGCTGGCGAAGAAGCCGCGCGGCGGCTCCTGATCGCGGATGCGGGCGCGCAGCTCGGCCGGGGCGACACGCGCCTTGGCGGCGGCGATCTCTTCGAGCTTGTAGGCTTCAATCTTCTTCAGGATATCGGTCATGGCCAATCCTACTCCGCCGCGCCTTCGTTGGAAACCGCAACGAGGCGTTCCAGCACGGTACGGGCACGGCCGCTTTCGAGCGATTCGGTTGCGAGCCGCATGCCGTCCTTCAGCGTCTCCGCCTTGCCGGCGACGACGAGAGAGGCGGCAGCATTTGCGAGCGAGATGTCACGGTAGGGCATATGCGCGCCGCCGAGCACGGAGAGGAGGGCTGCGGCATTGTGCGTGCCGTCACCGCCACGCAGATCGTCCAGCACCACCTGCGGCAACCCGAAATCGGCCGGCGTCAGTTCGAAGGTGCGGATCTTGCCGTCTTCGAGGGCTGCGACCTGGGTCGTGCCCGTGGTGGTGATCTCGTCGAGGCCTTCGCCATGCACGACCCAGATGCTTTCCGAGCCGAGGTCGCGCATCACTTCGGCGATCGGCACCAGCCAGTGCGGCGAGAAGACGCCGAGCAACTGGCGCTTGACGCCGCCGGGATTGGACAGAGGCCCGAGCAGGTTGAAGATCGTGCGCGTGCCGAGCTCGACGCGCGACGGCCCGACATGCTTCATGGCGGAATGGTGCAGCTGGGCGAACATGAAGCCGAGGCCGGCATCGTGCACGCAGCGGGCGATTTCGGCCGGGCCGATATCGAGCTTCACGCCGAGGCAGGAGAGGGCATCCGCCGTGCCGGATTTCGAGCTCAGCGCGCGGTTACCGTGCTTGGCGACCGGAACGCCGGCACCCGCGACGATGATCGCTGCGAGCGTCGAGATGTTGTAGGTGCCCGCACCGTCACCACCCGTGCCGACGATATCCATGGCATCGGCGGGGACGCTGACCGGCAGCATGCGGGCGCGCATGGAGCCGACGGCGCCGTAGATCTCGTCCACGGTCTCGCCGCGCACGCGCAGCGCCATCAGGAAACCGCCGATCTGCGAGGGGGTGGCGGCACCCGACATGATGATCTCGAAGGCACCGCGAGCCTCTTCGCGGTCCAGCGCGTTGCCGGCGGCGACCTTGGCGATGAAGGGTTTCAGGTCGGACATGCGGCTTGCGTCTCCCTAGAGACTGTCAGGTTCATTCCGAACCGGACAGGCTCTCGATTTCCTTGTTGTCGTTTGTCTTGTCGGGAAAACCGGTTTCCACTTTTCCCGGACAAACTCTATCGCGTCATGTTCTGCTCGGCGAGCGTGCGGTTGATCGAAACGCCGTAGGACGTCTGGAGCGCGCTCACCATCTGGTCGAGGATGTCGTCGCCGCTGGCGCGGGCGACGGCTTCGATCTGCTGCTCGTCGTTGGAGAGCGCGTCGGTCGTCGCGTCTGCATTGACTTCCGTCACCTTCAGCAGGATCTGGCCTTCGCCATCCGTGCCGGGCGTGTTGGCGACCGTGCCGACCGGGCCGGAAAACGCCGAGGCAATGGTCGCCGGGCTGAGGATCGCGTCCTGTGCGCCGCGGTGCAGGCCCGTCTTGTTTTCGACGGTCAGGCCCAACTCGCTGGCGATGGCGGCGAGATCCCCGCCCTTGCGTACGCGTTCGGCCAGTTCGCCTGCCTTCTTGGCGAGCGCCTGGCGCTGCTGCTCGGCCGTCCAGTCGGCAACGACACGGTCGCGCACTTCGTCGAGCGTGCGGTCGCGATCCGGGATGACGTCGAGCACTTCGAACCAGGCATAGCCTTCGCGGCCGACATTGATCGGCTGGGTTTCGGTGCCGACATCGGTCTTGAAGACTTCGCCAAGCAGGGCAGCCTTTTCCGGAAGGGCGGCGATCTCTTCGCCCTTCTGGTCGTTGCCCTGCGCGTCGGCGGCGTCGACCGTGACGGCCTTGAGGTTGTTCTTGGCGGCGGCTTCGGCCAGCGTCAGGCCTTCGGCGCGGCTATCCTCGATACGGTCGTGCACGGCGAGAATGCCGTCGGCGGCTTCCGAGAGCGCAAGCTCGTTGCGCAGCTCTTCCTTGACCTCGTCATAGGTCTTGGTGGTTTCCGGACGGATATTGGTGACGCGCAGGATGATCGGGCCGAAGGTGCCGTCGATGACGGGCGTCGTGCCGCCGTTTGCCGCAATGGCGAAGGCCGGCTCGGCAAGCTTCTGGTCGGGAACGTTCGCCTGCGTGAAATCGCCCAGCAGCACGTCGGCTGCGGTCTTGCCCTCTTCGGTCACCAGCGCGTCGAAGGTCGTGCCGGCGGCGAGCTTGGCGGCGGCGGCATCGGCGGCGGCGCGGTCCTTGAAGGTCAGCTGCTCGATCGTGCGCGTGGCCGGCGTGCGGTACTTGTCCTTGATGCGCTCGTATTCGGCCTTCACCATGTCATCGGTGATGGCGGCGGTGTCGACGAGATCCTTCGGTTCCAGCGCGACATAGACGAATTTGCGGTACTCAGGCGCGCGGTACTTCGCCTTGTTCTGTTCGAACCAGGGCGCCAGCACGTCGTCGCCCGGCGTCTTGATCGGATCGATATTGGCGTTGCTCAAGAGCAGGAAATCGATGGTGCGGGATTCGTTGCGATACTGGCGCAGCGCGGTGGTCAGCGCGTCCGGCGCCTTGTAGCCGTCGGACACCGCTTCGACGATCTGCGTGCGCACGGCGACCTGGCTGCGGTTGTTGATATAATCGTTCTCGCGCAGGCCGGCATTGCGCAGCACGGCGGAGAAGGCGGTGCGGTCGAACTGGCCGTTGACGCCCTTGAAGGCCGGATCGTCGGCGATCAGCTGCGCAAGGCGGCCTTCGGATAGGCCGAGGTTCATGTCGCGCGACAGCTGATCGAGCGCGGCACCCGCGACGAGTTCGGCAAAGACCTGGTTTTCGACGCCGAAGGCGCGGGCCTGCTCGGCATTGAGGCGCGTGCCGAAGCGCTGCGACAGCGTTGCGACCTGGCGCTCATAGGCGAGGCGGAAATCCGTCGGGGACACGCTGACATCGCCGACTGTGACGACGGAATTCGATGCGCCCGTCACCAGCGAACTCGAAACACCCCAGATCGCAAAGGAACCGACCAATACGATCATCAGGGCTTTTGCCACCCAGGTCTGGGCAGCGCTTCTCAGGGCTTCGAGCATCGTCTACATTTCCTCAATATCGGCGGCCATGCGGCCGGAGTTCGTCTCTTATCGGAAAGTTTGCGCGAATTGAAGTGCGCAGACCGCCTTGATGCTACGGGAAAATCACGCCCGGCGCTGATCGGATATCGCATGCCGATTTTGTTCGTCGGCGAAACAAATTTTTTTGAAATTATTGACGTATTCCTGTCGCAATACCCTATCGGTACGGCGTGGAACGTGATCCGATACGGGGTGAGGCGGGTTTGAGTCCCTTCCGAGTGGCAGGAGGAATATTACGGTGGAATCGACTGTTGTCATGATCAACCTGTTCGGCGCGGTCGCGCTGCTCCTGTTCGGCCTCGCACAGGTGAAGGATGGCATGACGCGGGCCTTCGGCGTGAAACTGCGCTCCGGGCTGGCACTCGGCACGCGCGGGCCGTTCCGTTCCTTCTTCGCCGGCTTCGTCGCGACCATCGCCCTGCAAAGCTCCACCGCCACGGCGCTGATGGTGTCCTCCTTCGTCGAGCGCAATCTGGTGCGCGCCCGCATGGCGCAGATCGTGCTGCTCGGCGCCAATGTTGGCACGGCAGTCACGGCATGGCTTGTCGCCACGGGTATCGAATCGGTTTCGCCGCTGATCATCCTCGTCGGTGTCGTGCTCTACAAATCGAGCAGTTCCACCGCGCGGCAGGGCCTTGGTTCCGCGCTGGTCGGCATCGGCCTCATGCTTCTGTCGCTGCACCTGCTCAGCCTGGCGACCGAGCCGATGCGCCAATCGCCGGCGCTTGCCGCCTTCCTGAAGCTGCTCGATGGCGCCTGGCCGGTCGCGCTCGCTTTCTCGACGGTGCTGGCGATCATCTCGTCTTCCAGCCTCGCGGTGGTGGTGCTGATCCTGTCGCTGACGGCCATGGGTATTCTGTCGCCGGCGCTCACGGTCATCCTCGTGCTCGGCGCCAATCTCGGCGGCGCGGTTCCACCCGTCATCGCGACGCTGAAATCGACCGCTTCGGCGCGGCGCGTCACGCTCGGCAATCTTTTGGTGCGCGGTGTCGGATGCCTCGTCGTCCTGCCCTTTGCCGGCCAGGTCGCAGCGCTCCTTGCAACCCTGCCCATTCCCGCCTCGAAACTGCCCGTCGACGTGCACCTTGCCTTCAATGTGGTGGTCGCGCTGGTGCTTTTCCCGCTCTCCGGTCTCTTGTCGCGGCTCATGGAAAAACTCATTCCCGAAGAGAAGCAGCCGGAGACCGGGCCGAAATATCTCGACGATACCGCGCTTTCGAGCCCGGTCGTGGCGCTTTCGGGTGCGACGCGCGAGGTGCTACGCGTCGGCGATCTCATCGAATCCATGCTGATCCGCACCATGCGCGCCTTCAACGACAACAACCTCGCGCCGATGAAGGATATCGGCGAGCTGGAGCGCCAGGTCGATGCCCTTCAGCAGGAAGTGAAGATCTACCTTTCCCGCCTCGGCCGCCAGGGTGTGACCGGCGAATGCGCGGCGCGCTCTATCGTCATCATCGACTATGCCATCAATCTCGAACATGTCGGCGACATCATCGAGAAAGGCCTGCAGGAGCAGGTGCGCAAGAAGATCGCCAACGGCCTGAAATTCTCCGAGGACGGCTACAAGGAACTCGCCAATCTCTTCAACCTGACGATCGAGAACCTGCGCATCGCCCAGACGATTTTCGTCACACGCGATGCCGGCCTTGCCCGTCAGCTGATGGAGGTGAAGGTCGATGTGCGGCGCATGGAGAAACAATCGTCCGAGCGGCATCTGGAGCGCCTGCGCGACGGCCGTCTCGACAGCCTCCAGACGAGCTCGCTGCATCTGGACATGCTGCGCGACCTCAAGCGCGTCAATGCCCACCTCGTCTCCGTCGCCTATCCGATCCTCGACGAAAACGGCCTCCTCACCGAAAGCCGCCTGCGCAGCGCCAAGTAAGAAATCCCTTTGTCTTCCCTGCGGTGATATTGCTAAGAAACGCCGTCAATTCGGATGAACGAGGGATTCCATGACTGCTGACCGGACGAAACGCACCTGCCTGGCCGTTATCCTGGCTGCCGGCGAAAGCACGCGCATGAAGTCCGCGCAGTCGAAGGTGCTGCATCCCGTCGCTAACCGGCCAATGATTGCCCATGTGGTCGAAGCGCTGGCAAAGGCGGGCATTTCCGATATCGCGCTGGTGCTCGGCCGCGATGCGGAGAAGGTCGAAGCCGCAGCGAAGAACGCTGCGGTGCAAAGCACCGTCCATCTCCAGACCGAGCGTCTCGGTACCGCGCATGCCGTGCTCGCCGCCCGCGACGCGATCGCCAAGGGTTATGACGATGTGCTCGTCGTCTTCGGCGATACGCCGCTCATCACCGAAGCACCGCTGATCGCCGCCCGCGAGGGGCTTGCTGCCGGCGCCGATGTCGTGGTCATCGGCTTCCGCACCGCCGACCCGACGGGCTATGGCCGCCTTCTGGTCGAGAATAGCGAGCTTTTGGCGATCCGCGAGCACAAGGATGCCAGCGAAGCCGAACGCGCCATCACCTATTGCAACGGCGGCCTGATGGCCATCGACGGCCGCAAGGCGCTCGGGCTGATCGACCGTATCGGCAACAACAATGCCAAGGGCGAATATTACCTGACCGACATCGTCGAGGTCGTCAGGGCCGACGGCGGACGCGCCATCGCCGTCGAGGCGCCCGAGGAGGAGCTGACCGGCTGCAACACCCGCGCCGAACTCGCCGTCATCGAACGCCTCTGGCAGCAGCGCCGCCGGCATCAGATGATGATCGACGGTGTCTCGATGATCGCCCCGGAGACTGTCTTCCTGTCCTTTGATACGCAGATTGCCCGCGACGTGACCATCGAGCCGAATGTCGTCTTCGGCCCCGGCGTCACCATCGAAGGCGGTGCGCTGATCCATTCCTTCTCGCATATCGAGGGCGCTTTTATTTCAGCGGATGCGGAGATCGGTCCGTATGCGCGCCTGCGCCCCGGAGCTAAGCTCGGCGAAGGGTCCAAGGTCGGCAATTTCACGGAGGTGAAGAAGGCGGACGTCGGTCCCGGCGCCAAAATCAATCATCTGAGCTATATAGGCGATGCCTTCATCGGCGCGCACACCAATGTCGGCGCAGGCACCATCACCTGTAACTACGATGGCATCAACAAGCATATCACCCGTATTGGTGCCGATGCTTTCATCGGCTCTAATACGTCGCTCGTAGCGCCTGTGACCGTCGGCAACGGCGCCTATGTCGCCTCCGGCAGCGTCATTACCACCGATGTGCCTGATGATGCCGTTGCCTTCGGCCGTGCGCGCCAGGAAAACAAGGAAGGCCGTGCCGTACTGATCCGTGAGCGCAACCAAGCGATCAAGGATGCGAAAAAGAAAGTCGCGACGTAAAATCGCGGTGGGCGCGCCCACATTAACGCATGCAATCGAAAGTGAGTGCAGTGTTGTTGCACTGCCATAAAAACACTCTACGAAGGAGTGCAATCGAAGCCTTTCGAATTAAGGAAGCAGCCTATGTGCGGAATTGTCGGTATCGTTGGAAACCAGCCCGTTGCTGGCAGACTTGTCGATGCCTTGAAGCGCCTCGAATATCGGGGCTATGATTCCGCCGGTGTTGCCACGATAAACCAGGGTAAACTCGCGCGTCGCCGTGCCGAAGGCAAGTTGTTCAACCTTGAGAAGCGTCTTTCCGAAGAACCGCTTGCGGGCACGATCGGCATTGCGCACACCCGCTGGGCAACCCACGGCGCTCCCACGGAAGGCAATGCCCATCCGCACTTCGTCGACGGCGTTGCCGTCGTGCACAACGGAATCATCGAGAACTTTTCGGAACTGAAAGATGAGCTTGCCGCTGCCGGCGCAACCTTCACCACCCAGACCGATACCGAAGTCGTTGCGCAACTGATCGCGAAACTCCGCCGCGACGGCCTTGGGCGTCGGGAGGCCATGCATGCCATGCTGCGCCGTGTCACCGGCGCCTATGCGCTCGCCGTAATCTTCGAGGACGATCCGTCGACCATCATGGCCGCCCGCAACGGCCCGCCGCTCGCCATCGGTCACGGCAAGGGCGAGATGTTCCTGGGGTCCGATGCCATCGCGCTCGCTCCCTTCACCAATGAGATTACCTATCTCGTCGATGGCGACTGGGCGATCCTCGGCCGCGACGGCGCCCATGTCTTCAACCTCGACGGCAACCCGGTGGAACGCCCCAGGCAGATTTCGTCCGCTGCCGCCTATCTCATCGACAAGGGCAATCACCGCCACTTCATGGAAAAGGAAATCCATGAGCAGCCGGAGGCGATTTCCCACGCGCTCAGCCACTATGTCGATTTCCTCTCGCACACCGTGCGCCCGACGGCTGTCGATATCGACTTTGCCAGGACGCCGAGCCTTGCGATTTCCGCCTGCGGCACGGCCTATCTTGCCGGCCTCGTCGGCAAATACTGGTTCGAGCGTTATGCCCGCCTGCCGGTCGAAATCGACGTCGCCTCGGAGTTCCGCTATCGCGAGATCCCGCTCAACCCGGCATCCGCAGCGCTGTTCATCTCGCAATCCGGCGAGACTGCCGATACGCTGGCGTCGCTGCGCTACTGCAAGGAGCACGGCCTGAAGATCGGCGCCGTGGTCAATACGAAGGAATCGACGATTGCGCGGGAATCCGACGTGGTCTTCCCGATCCTCGCCGGCCCGGAAATCGGTGTCGCCTCGACGAAGGCCTTCACCTGCCAGCTGACCGTTCTGGCAGCCCTTGCCGTCGGCGCCGGCCGCGCGCGTGGTACGATCAGCGAAGCGGACGAAAAGGAGCTGGTGCGCCATCTCGCCGAGATGCCGCGCATCATGGCGAGCGTTCTCAACACGATCCAGCCGTCGATCGAGCAGCTGTCGCGCGATCTCTCCAAGTGCAAGGACGTGCTCTATCTCGGCCGCGGCACCAGCTATCCGCTGGCCATGGAAGGCGCGCTGAAGCTCAAGGAAATCTCCTATATCCACGCCGAGGGCTATGCCGCCGGCGAGCTGAAGCATGGCCCGATCGCGCTGATCGACGAGAACATGCCGGTCATCGTCATCGCGCCGCATGACCGCTTCTTCGAAAAGACCGTGTCGAACATGCAGGAAGTTGCGGCCCGCGGCGGCCGGATCATCTTCATCACCGATGCGAAGGGTGCTGCCGCCTCGAAGCTGGAGACCATGGCGACGATCATCCTGCCCGAGGTCAACGAGATCGTCGCGCCGATGATCTATTCGCTGCCGATCCAGCTGCTCGCCTATCATACGGCCGTTTTCATGGGCACCGACGTCGACCAGCCGCGCAACCTCGCAAAGTCGGTGACGGTGGAATGATCCTGCGTCCCGAACGCGAAGGCGATATCGATGCGATCCGCACACTGACGGAAACGGCCTTCAAAACCGCGCCGCATGCTGACGGCACCGAGCATCTGATCATCGATCGCCTGCGTGCGGCCGGGGCATTAACTCTGTCGCTGGTGGCGGAGGCGGATGGCCAAATCGTCGGCCATGTCGCCTTCTCCCCGGTTACGCTTTCCGATGGCAGTGCGGATTGGTACGGCCTCGGGCCGATTTCGGTTGACCCGGCGCGCCAGGGCGCGGGGATCGGCAGCAAGCTTATCCATGACGGGCTGGAGCGGCTGAAAGCGCTCGGGGCCGTTGGCTGCGTGCTCTTGGGCGATCCTGCCTACTACAGCCGATTCGGTTTTGCATCGGATTCCAGACTGGCGCTGGACGGCGTGCCTCCGGAGTATTTCATGCATGTGCCGTTTTCTCCGGTTTACGACGGGGGAACCGTTTCCTATCATCCGGGTTTCTACGGCTGAGCCACCTCCCACGCTCGCCCAAGCTGGATATCCGATGACCGACCTACTTCCGAGACAGTCGCTGGCGACGCGGCTGCGAAACAATTTCCTGACCGGCCTCGTCATCTGCGCGCCGATCGCCATCACCATATGGTTGACCTGGACCTTCATCCACTGGGCAGACAGCTGGGTGAAACCCTATATCCCCGCGCGCTATAACCCCGAAAGCTATCTCCAGTTCGCCATTCCCGGCTTCGGCCTGCTGATCGCGCTGGTGCTGATCACGCTCGTCGGTTTTCTCGGCAAGAACCTCATCGGCCGCTCGATTGTCGAATTCGGCGACGGATTGTTCAACCGCACGCCGCTGGTGCGCACGGTTCACAAGAGCCTGAAGCAGATTTTCGAGACCGTGCTGAAGGACAAGGGCTCGTCGTTCAACAAGGCTGCGATGATTGAGTATCCGGGGCCGGGACTCTGGGCCATCGTCTTCGTGGCGACGGATGCACGCGGCGAGATCGCGACGAAGTTCAAGTCGATGGGCAAGGACATGGTTGCCTGCTTCCTGCCGCCGACACCGTTTCCGACCGCCGGCTGGCTTGTCTATGTTCCCAGGGAAAAACTCGTGCCGCTCGATATGAGCGCGGAAGATGCCGCCAAGCTCATCATCTCCGTCGGCCTCGTCACGCCGCCGGAGAAGGCATTGCAGCTCATCGAGAACGAAGAGCGCAAGGCAAAGAAAAAGGGCTGAGGAAAACGCGCGAGCGCTTTCTTTTTCTAAACAACGCTCCACCCGTCGTCTATGAGCGGTGCCTTAGCCGTCGTCATCCTCGGGCTTGACCCGAGGATCCAGCCACACCCGCTGAGTTTGCCGCGTGGATCCTTGGGTCAAGCCTGAGGATGATGAAGGAGGCGTACGGGATGTGATCGGAATTTCGAGCCGTCTCGAAAACGAGACGACTCGAGCGCATTATTCTGTTACGTCGGCGCTCTTCTGGTCACCCACGAGCACCTTGCCGTCTTCGGCCGGAAGGCGGGATTGTTTTTCCGTGGTGGTGACGCTGGCGGTCGTGATGGTCTTGTCGACCTTGACCTCCGCCGAGGTTTTGGTGTGCCAGGCGCAGTCCGCAAAGGCTGCGGATGCCGAAAGGCCGAGCGTCGCTGCGACTACGAGAACTGTCTTCATGGCATTTCTCCTTCTTCGCTTTACGCGAGTAAGTATGCCTTCACGGCCTGTATCGGCGAAATCACGATTTTGTGGTCAGCCCGCCCGCAGGAACCGGATCGCCTCGTCGCGACGGTGGAGATAGAGCAGCGTGCGGATCGCTTCGCCGCGCTCGCTTGTCAGCTCCGGGTCGCGTTCCAGCACATAGGCGGCGTCCTTGCGGGCGATTTCCAGGAGATCGCCATGCGCCTCGAGGCTCGCCACCACAAAGCCGGGCGTGCCGGACTGGCGGGTGCCGAGAAGCTCGCCTTCGCCACGCAACTTCAGGTCCTCCTCGGCAATGCGGAAACCGTCCTCCGTCTCGCGCAGAATGGAGAGCCGCGCCTGACCGTTCTCACTGAGCGGCCCCTTGTAGAGCAGGACGCAAC
Organism: Shinella sp. 20P9.1.1; assembly: GCF_057798995.1. Lineage (NCBI taxonomy): Bacteria > Pseudomonadati > Pseudomonadota > Alphaproteobacteria > Hyphomicrobiales > Rhizobiaceae > Shinella > Shinella sp. 20P9.1.1. The sequence continues at coordinate 31,583 of NZ_JBYOLC010000011.1, read as the reverse complement.
TCGACGCCTCCTCACCGCGCCCGACACGGCCGCGCAGCTGGTGAAGCTGGGCGAGGCCGAAGCGCTCGGCATGTTCGATGACCATGATGGAGGCGTCGGGCACGTCGACGCCGACCTCCACGACGGTGGTCGCCACGAGAAGCCGCGTCTCGCCATTCTTGAAGGCCAGCATGGCGGCGTCCTTCTCCGGCCCGCTCATGCGCCCATGCACGAGGCCGGCGGCATTGCCGAAAACGCTGGCAAGCGTGGCATGCCGCTCCTCGACGGACATCAGCTCGCTTTCCTCGGTCTCCTCGACCAGCGGGCAGATCCAGTAGGCCTTCTTGCCTTCGGCAAGAGCCGCGCGCAGGCGGTCGACGATGTCTCCCACGCGCTCCTGGGGTACGGTGACGGTCTGGATCGGTTTGCGGCCGGCCGGCTTTTCCGTGAGTTTCGAGACGTCCATGTCGCCGAAGGCGGCCAGAACAAGCGTGCGCGGGATGGGCGTTGCCGTCATGACGAGCATATGCGGGGAAATGCCCTTGGCGGTCAGTCGCAGGCGCTGGTGTACGCCGAAGCGGTGCTGCTCGTCCACCACGGCGAGCACGAGGTCCTTGTAGGCGACATTGTCCTGGAAGAGGGCGTGCGTGCCGATGACGATCTGCGTTTCGCCCGACGCGATGCGTTCGAGGATGGCGTCGCGCTCGCGGCCCTTGGTGCGGCCGGTGAGCACGTCGATGGTGACGCCGGCCGGTGCCGCCATGCGGGAGATCGTCGCAAAATGCTGCCGGGCCAGAATTTCCGTGGGGGCCATCAGCACGGCCTGCCCGCCGGATTCGACGGCGGCGAGCATGGCCATCAGCGCCACGGCCGTCTTGCCGGCGCCGACATCGCCTTGCAGAAGCCGCAGCATGCGCTGCTCGCCGGCGATATCCTTCAGCACCTCGGCAATTGCCGTCTGCTGGCTGTTGGTCAGCGAAAAGGGCAGGGCATCGATCACGGGACGGCTCAATGCACCCGTGGCGACCACCGGCCGGCCGGCGACCTTGCGCAGGCGCTGGCGCACGAGGGCGAGCGAAACCTGTCCGGCCAGGAATTCGTCATAGGCGAGGCGGCGGCGGGCGGGGGCCTGCGGGTCGAGGTCGGTCTCGTCGCGCGGGTCGTGCAGGCGGTGGATCGCGTCGTAGGCGCTGGGAAAACTCTGGCGCTGGGCAAGCGGCGGATCGATCCATTCCGGCAGATGCGGCACACGGGCGACCGCCGCCTCCACCGCCTTGCGCAACACGCGCGACGTGAGGCCGGCAGTCAGGCCATGCACGGGCTCGACCAAGGGCACGTTGTCCGCCTCGGTGAGCCGCGCCATATAATCCGGATGCACCATGGAGGCGCGGCCGTTGAACCAGTCCACCTTGCCGCTGACGACGACGGTTTCATCGATCGGCAATGCCTTTTCCAGCCAGTTGCCCTTGGCGCGGAAGAAGGTGAGCGCAATATCTCCGGTCTCGTCATGCAGGAAGACGCGGTAGGGCATGTTCGACTTGCCGGGCGGCGGTGGCTGGTGACGGTCGACGCGCCCCGTGATGGTGACGATGACGCCCTGCTGCGCATTGGCGATGCCGGGCTGGTTGCGCCGGTCGACGATGGAATGCGGGAAATGGAAAACGAGATCGATGACCCGGCAATCCTCGATGCTTTCCTGCCCGAGCAGGCGCGCAAACAATTCGCCAAGCTTCGGGCCGATGCCGGGAAGCGTGGAGAGCGGTGCGAAGAGGGGATCAAGCAATGCGGGTCTCATGGTGGGCAAAATCGCCGGAGATGGAGCCTTTGGCAAGGCTGACAAGCGGCTTTTGCCGGTTTATAGAAGCGCCGGACCGCATTTCAGGGAAGGCAGGACGATCATGACGGGAACGACACGCTCGAGCGCCGAGATCGACCCGCGCCGCAAGCGCATCCTCTTCCGCTGTTGGCACCGCGGCATCCGCGAGATGGACCTAGTGCTCGGCAGCTTTGCCGATGCCGAGATCGCGACGCTCTCCGAAATCGAACTCGATGAGCTGGAACGCATCATGGCCGAGGAAGACAACGACCTCATCAAGTGGGTGACCGGCGAACGGCCGGTGCCGGAGGAATTCCGCGACGGCCTCTTCGCGCGCATCGCCGCCTATCGCCCCGATTTCTCCCCGCTCTTCAAAGACGTCCGCGCATGATCCCTGGTTTTTCTCCCGAGCGCATCGCGGCCGCCGGCCGGCCGCTGACCATCGGCGCCGTGCCCTCGGGCGTCGAGCCGCTGATCCTTGCCGATCTCGCCCGCAAGACCGGCCCCGTCGCCTATGTCCTCTCGGATGGCCAGCGGATTTCCGATCTGGAGCAGATGCTCGGTTTCGTCGCGCCCGATATTCCGGTTCTGACGCTCCCCGGCTGGGACTGCCTGCCCTATGACCGCGTCTCGCCGAGCGCCGAAGTCTCCGCCCGCCGCCTTTCGGCATTGTCGGCGCTGATTGCGCATCAGAAGAAGCCGCATGCGGCGATCGTGCTGGTGACCGTCAATGCCATGCTGCAGAAGACGGCGCCGCGCACGACGATCGAAAGCCTCGCCTTCTCGGCCAAGCCCGGCAATACCGTCCGTATGGACGACATCGCAGCAAGGTTGGAGCGCAACGGCTTCGACCGCGTCGCGACGGTGCGCGAGGTCGGCGAATTCGCCGTGCGCGGCGGCATTCTGGACGTCTTCGTGCCCGGCAGCCTGGAGCCGGTGCGTCTCGATTTCTTCGGCGATACGCTCGAATCGATCCGCTCCTTCGATCCGGCCAGCCAGCGCACGACGGGGCAGGCGCGCTCGCTCGATCTCAACCCGATGAGCGAGGTGACGCTGACGCCGGAGACGATCTCGCATTTCCGCAAGCAATATCTCTCCTCCTTTGGTGCTGCGACGCGCGACGACGCGCTGTATCAGGCCGTCTCCGAGGGGCGGCGTTATGCGGGCATGGAGCACTGGCTGCCGCTGTTCTATGACGAACTCGAAACTGCCTTCGACTATCTCGACGGTTTTCGCATCGTCACAGACCATACCGTGCGTGAGGCCGCCGTCGAGCGGTCCCGCCTCGTGCGCGATTATTACGACGCGCGCCTCGCCTCCGCGACACCTGGCAAGGGACACGTCGCGCAATCGACGCCCTACAAGCCGGTGCCGCCGGGCCTTATCTATCTCGATGCCGAGCGCTTTGCGCGCGAACTCGACGAACGCAATGCCATCCGTCTGACCCCCTTCAACGAGCATGAAGGCGAGGCGCGGCAGGTCGTGACCGTCGAGGCGCGCACCGGTCAGCGCTGGGCGCGGCCTTCGGGCAGCGAGGATGCCGAGGGCGCCCGTGTCAACGTCTTCGATCAAGCCGTGAAACATATCGCCGACAAGCGGGCATCCGGCGCGAAAGTGCTCGTGACCGGCTGGTCGGAGGGGTCGCTCGACCGCCTGTTGCAGGTTTTGTCCGAACACGGCCTCGGCAATGTCGTGCCGGTCGAAAAATTCGGCGATCTCGCGAAGCTGAAGCCGGGCGAGGCGGGCTCCGCCGTTCTCAGCCTCGAAAGCGGTTTCGAGGCCGGCGACTTCGTCGTCATCGGCGAACAGGACATTCTCGGCGACCGCATGGTGCGGCGTTCCAAGCGGCGCAAGCGCGGCGCGGATTTCCTCACCGAGGTCGCTGGCCTGGACGAGGGCTCGATCGTCGTGCATGCCGAGCACGGCATCGGCAGGTTCGTCGGGCTTCGCACCATCGAGGCTGCGGGCGCGCCGCATGCCTGCCTCGAACTCGTCTACGCCGACGATGCAAAGCTCTTCCTGCCGGTCGAAAACATCGACCTTCTCTCGCGCTACGGCGGCGAGGGCACGGATGCGATGCTCGACAAGCTCGGCGGCGTCGCCTGGCAGGCACGCAAGGCCAAGCTGAAGAAGCGCCTGCTCGACATGGCCGGCGGCCTGATCCAGATCGCCGCCGCGCGTCTTGTGCGCCATGCGCCGGTGCTGGCGGCACCTGACGGTATCTACGACGAGTTCGCCGCCCGTTTCCCTTATGACGAGACCGACGATCAGGCCAACGCCATCGACGCCGTGCGCGAGGATCTCGGTGCGGGCCGGCCGATGGACCGCCTCGTCTGCGGCGACGTCGGTTTCGGCAAGACGGAGGTCGCGTTGCGCGGCGCCTTCATCGCGGCGATGAACGGCGTGCAGGTCGCCGTCGTCGTACCGACCACGCTGCTTGCCCGCCAGCATTTCAAGACCTTCTCCGAACGCTTCCGCGGCCTGCCCATTCGCGTCCAGCAGGCGTCCCGCCTCGTTGGCTCGAAAGAGCTGGCGCTGACGAAGAAGGAGTTGTCCGAGGGCAAGACGGATATCGTCGTCGGCACCCATGCGCTGCTCGGCTCGTCGATCAAGTTCGCCAATCTCGGCCTGCTGATCATCGACGAGGAACAGCATTTCGGCGTGAAGCACAAGGAGCGGCTAAAGGAGCTGAAGAGCGACGTGCATGTGCTGACGCTCTCGGCGACGCCGATACCGCGCACCCTGCAGCTTGCCATGACGGGCGTGCGCGAGCTTTCGCTGATCACCACGCCGCCGGTCGACCGCATGGCGGTGCGCACCTTCATCTCGCCCTTCGATCCGCTCGTCATCCGCGAAACGCTGATGCGCGAGCATTATCGCGGCGGCCAGAGTTTTTATGTCTGCCCGCGTCTCAGCGATCTCTCGGAAATCCATGATTTCCTGCGTCAGGATGTGCCGGAACTGAAGGTTGCGGTCGCGCATGGCCAGATGCCGGCAACCGAACTCGAAGACATCATGAACGCCTTCTACGAGGGCCAGTACGACGTGCTGCTCTCGACGACCATCGTCGAATCCGGCCTCGATGTTCCCACGGCGAACACGATGATCATCCACCGTGCCGATATGTTCGGCCTTGCCCAGCTCTACCAGCTGCGCGGCCGCGTCGGCCGCTCTAAGGTGCGCGCCTTCGCGCTGTTGACGCTGCCGGTCAACCGCACGCTGACGGGCACGGCGGAGCGGCGGCTGAAGGTGCTGCAATCGCTCGATACGCTGGGCGCCGGCTTCCAGCTTGCCAGCCACGACCTCGATATCCGCGGCGCCGGCAATTTGCTCGGCGAAGAGCAGTCCGGCCATATCAAGGAGGTCGGCTTCGAGCTGTACCAGCAGATGCTCGAAGAGGCCGTCGCCGAGATCAAGGGGGACGAGGAGGTCGCGGACAGCGGCTGGTCGCCGCAGATTTCCGTCGGCACGCCGGTCATGATCCCCGACGACTACGTGCCGGACCTGCATCTGCGCCTCGGCCTCTACCGCCGTCTCGGCGAGATCACCGAACTCGGCGATATCGACGCCTTCGGCGCCGAACTGATCGACCGCTTCGGTCCGCTGCCGATCGAGGTGCAGCACCTTCTGAAGATCGTCTATATCAAGTCGCTCTGCCGCGTGGCCAATGTCGAAAAACTCGATGCCGGCCCGAAGGGCGTCGTCGTCCAGTTCCGCAACAAGCAGTTCCCGAACCCGGCAGCATTGGTTGGCTATATCGCCAAGCAGGGCACGCTGGTGAAGATCCGCGCCGACCAGAGCCTGTTTCTCTCGCGCGATTATCCGACGCCCGAAAAGCGCCTTACGGGCGCGGCACAGGTGATGACGCAGCTGGCGGGACTGGCAAAACAGCAGGCATGAAAAAGCCGCCCGGTTCGAACGGGCGGCTTTTCAGATCTTTCGGCACATTCAGTTCTGGCCGACGCGTTCCTGCGCCTTCATCGCCGCGATCTCCCGCAAAGCGTTAGTCAGCACATCCACGGACTGGGCGCCCATCACAGCATATTTGTTGTCGATGATGAAGCAGGGCACGCCGGTGACGCCCATGTCGCGGGCCATGCCGATCTCTTCCTTGACCGAATCGACGTCCGCACCGGCGGAGAACAGCGCGGTGACGACGGCGCGGTCCATGCCGGCTGCCTCCGCCACGTCGAGCAGCACGGCGCGGTCGCCGACATTGCGGCCCTCTTCGAAATAGGCCTTGAACAGGGCGACGGCCACGCGGCTCTGGACTTCGGGACCTTCGATCATCGCCCAGCGCAGCAGGCGGTGCGCGTCGAGCGTGTTCGGGCTGATCGTCACGGCCGGGAAATCGAAGGCGATGCCGTCCTGTTTGCCGAGGCCGGCCAGCATGTCATGCGCGCGGTCCACGGCGTCCTTGCCGCCGAGCTTTTCGGCGAGGTGCTTCTTGTGGTCCACGCCCTCGGGCGGCATGTCGGGGTTCAGCTGATAGGGGCGAAACGTCACCGAGACGGCGAGGTCGTCCTTCACGCTCTCGATCGCCTGTTCCAACCGTTTCTTGCCGAGGTAGCACCAGGGGCAGACGACATCGGAGACGACATCGATCGTAATGGCTTCCATCCGGGTATCCTTTCGAGAGGCCGGGATCTCCGGCTTTGGCGCGGTCCTGTGCAGGCCTCGCGCCGTCACTTCAAACTTACCGCCGAGATAGGCCCACCGGCCACAGCTTTCAACAGGTTACCTCAAGGTAACCGCAATTCTGGGGATAGCCCCTTTACTGCGCGTTCTCGTCCCACCATGCGGGAAGCTGGAAACCCCAGAGCGGCGTCATCTCCGGTCGCCCGATATGCTTGTTGCGGGCAATCCACTGCTCGCCCAGATGATAGAGCGGGACGATGTAATTGCCTGACAGCAACATCCTGTCCTGAAGGCGCACGGCGGAGCGGAAATCCTCTGCCGTGCGGGCGGAGAGAATGGCGGCCATGACGCGGTCGAGATCGGGATCGGCGACACCGGCGAAATTTTCGCTGCCCTGTCGGTCGCGCGCATCCGTGCCCCAGCGCCGCACCTGCTCCAGGCCGGGCGACAGTGACGACAGGAAGGCCTTCATGATGACATCGTAATCGAAGGTCTGGCTGCGGCTCTGATATTGCGAATCATCCACCGTCCGCAGGCTCACACGAACGCCCAGTGCGGCGAGGAAGCGCTGGTAGGCCAGCGCCAGCTTCTCCTGGTCGGCATTCTGCGTCATGATCTCAAAGGCGAGCGGCTTGCCGGAAGCATCCACCATGCGACCGTCCTTGATCGAATATCCCGCCTTCTCGAAATGATCCATCGCCTGACGCAGTACCTTGCGGTCGCGGCCGGAGCCGTCGGTCACGGGGAAACGGAAGGTGCCATCTGCTACAGCAGGATCGATCCGGCCTGCCGCCGCGCCGATGATCTCACGCTCGCGTGCATCGATGGAGGCATTCAGCGACGACAGCTCGGAATTCTGCCAGAAACTTTCCGTGCGAGTATAGGCGTTTTCAAACAGCGTGCGGTTGACCCACTGGAAATCGAAGGCGAGTGAGAGGGCCTTGCGCAGTTCCGCGTTCTGGAAGACCGGCCGGCGCGTATTGAAGACGAAACCGAACATTACGGGGGGCAGTTTCGATTTCACCGCGTCCTTGATGACGGTGCCTGTCTGGACCGCTGGGAAATCGTAATTGCGCGTCCATTTCGTCGGATTGCCTTCCTGATAGACGTCGATCACGCCCTTCTTGAAAGCCTCGAACAGCGAATTGTCCTGCAGGAAATATTCGACGGAGATTTCGTCGTAATTGTCGAAACCGACCTTGGAGGGGATATCCTTGCCCCAGTAGTTCGGATCGCGCTCATAGACGATCCGCTCGCCCGGCTTCACCGCCTTGACCGTGTAGGGGCCGGAGCCGAGCGGCAAGGCGAGCGACGACCGGTCGAAGGTTTCCGGATCGATCGCATGCTTGGGCAGGATCGGCGAGAAGGCGATCAGGAGAGGGGCCTCGCGGTCGCTTTTGTCGTTGAAGGTGAAGCGGACGCTGTGCTCGCCGGTTTTCTCAAGCTTCTGGACCACGTTCAGGCGGGTGCTGAACGGCGCGCGGCCCTTGTCGCGCAGCAGTTCGAAGGAAAAGATCACGTCTTCGGGCGTGACCGGCTGCCCATCCGCCCAATGTGCTTTCGGATTGAGATGGAATTCGATGAAGCTGCGGTCGTCGTCCCATTCCACGCTCTCGGCAAGCAGGCCATACATGCTGAAAGCCTCATCGCGCGAGCGCACCATCAGCGATTCGTAGATGAGATTGCCGAATTCCGGGTCCCACATGCCGCGTGCGGTGGTGCGCATGCTTTTCAGGATGAAAGGGTTGAGGCTGTCGAAAGTGCCGACGACGCCATAGGCGATGCGCCCGCCTTTCTTCACATCCGGATTGACGTAGGAGAAGTGCTTGTAGTCCGCCGGCAGCGCCGGCTGGCCATGCATCGCGATCCCGTGCAGGGGGGCGGCGTGACCCAGCGAAACGGGCAGGCCGAACATGCAGGCCGCAAGGGCCGTCAGGATGGGGCGCAAAGAAGCTCTCCTCGTCAATTCCATATGATTCCTGTCTTTATACTGCGCGCAATAGACACAATAGGGCGGCGGGTGCCGGAAATCGGTCCTAGAGGCGAATTTCGCAAGGAAAGGCTGGATATCCGGCGCAGCCCATTGTAACAGGTGTCGCCGAAGCGGGTCATGCAAATGCCTCAATTCGCCGACAGGAGAGCGCACGACTGACCCACGCCAGAGGGGCTTGGAGGAGCGTCGTTGCTCCGGCACCGGATTTTCAGGAGACCGAACTCGTATGATCTTCACATCGAACCTCATCAAGCGGACCGTGCTTTCCGCTTTCGCCGCGTCGGTTGCCCTGGCGGCGGCTCCTTCCGTATCGCTCGCACAGCAGGCCGCTCCGCCGAAGGGCTGGTTCAAGGTCTGCACCAAGCAGGAAGACAACGACGTCTGCATCGTGCAGAACCTGCTGACGGCCAGCAGCGGCCAGCTGATCACGGCTGTCGGCCTCATCACCGTCACCGGCAAGACCAACCGCAAGATCATGCAGGTCTCGGTTCCGAGCGCGCGCCTGATCCCGCCGGGCATCCAGATGCAGATCGACGGCGGCAAGGGCCTGAAGCTCGACTACGCCATCTGCATGCCCGACAAGTGCGTTGCTGAAGTTCTGCTCACCGACCAGATGATCGCAAGCCTCAAGAAGGGCGGCGAACTGGTCCTGACCTCGATCAACTTCCAGCGCGCGCCGAACCCGATCAAGATGTCGCTCGAAGGCTTCACCGGCGTGTTCGACGGCGAGCCGATCGAACAGTCGAAGCTCGAAGAGCGCCAGCGCCTGCTGCAGGACGAAATGCAGAAGAAGGCCGAGGAAGCCCGCAAGAAGCTCGAAGACGCCCAGAAGGCTGCCAAGAGCCAGTAAGCGTCCCGCTTCATCCAAGATATGGAAAACCCGGCCAATGGCCGGGTTTTTTGTTGTCTGGTGTCGGGGAAGACCAGTCAGTGGAAGACGCCGGTCTCTTCTTTCCAGCGATAGTGGCCCTGGTCCACGTCCATCAGCGCGCGAACCTGCGGGTGACGGATCGGCTGACCGCTATCGTCGGCCACCAGGTTCTGCTCGGAGACATAGGCGACATATTCGCTGTCCGCGTTCTCGGCGAACAGGTGATAGAAGGGCTGATCCCTCGACGGCCGGATTTCCGCCGGAATGGCATTCCACCACTCCTCCGTATTGGCGAATTCGGGATCGACATCAAAGACCACGCCACGGAAGGGAAAGACCCGGTGGCGGACGATGTCGCCGATGGCAAATTTTGCGTTACGCATCTTCATGGCGTACCTACCTTTCCCCTTATATTTGGGTAATTGCTGAGAAACATCAATAGTTCCGCTGCTGTCATACGTCTTTCATAGGCAGGGTGTGGCGCTTGCGCCTCCAGCGGTTTCGGCGTACCTCGAAGGACGGCATCTCAGGCGGATCGGGCAGCATGAACAATCAGTGGGGCAGGAGCGGCAACGGACAGACCTCGGGTGGCGGCGGCATCGGCGGCATCCTGTTTGCCGTCGTCGTCAGCCTGGCGCTCGGCGGGGCCGGGGGCTACGGCGCCTTCCGCTTGATGGATGATGCGGCTCCGGCAGGCGAGATCGAGGCGCGCGACCAGCGCATCGCCGACCTGGCCAAGGAACTCGATGCCCGCGCGGCCCAGGTCGAGGAAAACAGCCAGAAGGCGCAGGCGCTGACCGAGGAGAACGGCACACTCAAGCGTCAGGTCGAATCCCTTCGGAGCAACAGCACCGCGAGCGATGCAGCCGATGCCGAGGCCGAAAACACCCGCCTCAATCGCGACGTCTTGCCGAAACTTGAAAACGATCTCGAGCTTGCCGGCCAGCGCGTCGCCGATGCCGAAGCCCTGAAAAAGCGTGCCGAGGAGGCCGTGCTCGACCGCGAGCGCCGGCTTTCGCTCCAGGCCGACCAGATCGCGCGGCTGGAGAAGGCGCTGGATGAGGCCCGCAGCACCCGGAACACGACGCAGAACGCCGAGACCGAGCGTCGCGAGGCCGAGGCCGATACGCTGCGCCGTGAACTCGAGGAAGCGCAAAACGCGGAAGAACAGCTGCGCGCGAAGGAAATCCCGATCCTGCAGGAAGGCATCGCCACCAAGGAACGCGAGGTCGCCACGCTGAATGCGCGCAATAAGGCGCTGACGGCGCGTATCGAGGCGCTGGAGGCCGCGGCCGCCGTCACAAAGCCGGGTGGCCAGAAGGACGGCGGCACTAAGCCGGCGCTCGACAACGCAAAACCCGCAACAGACGGACGCAGCCCGCGCAATGCGGCCCTGGTGGCCGCGGCCGTGCGCGTGATGCCGGGCCTCGATCGGCTGAGCGGCGACCAGCGCGATCAGCTCGAGCGCACGCTTGTCTCGGGCGAATGCGTCACCATTGCGCTCGGCGGCGTCTTCAAGCACATACCGGCGCTGGCGATGCGCAACCTGATGCGCGATCTCGACAGCGGCTGTTAATCACGCCGGCGCTTTGCCGGGTCTGGGAAGGAGATTTCGATGAAGCGATCTGTTCTGGCGGCCGCGCTCGGCCTTGCGCTTTCCGTCGGCGGCGCATCCGCGCAGAGTTTCGAGCGCAACATCATGACCGGCGGCCCGCAGGGCACCTATATCAAGATCGGCCGCGACATCGCAGCGCTCGGCGCCGAATGCGGCCTGAACCTCAATGTGGTGGAAAGCGCCGGCTCGCTCGAAAACTTCGTCGGCGTGCGCAACCGGCGCAACACGCAATTCGGCATCGTGCAGAGCGACGTGCTGGAATATCTGAAGACCTTCGAGGCAAACGACCCGGAGGTTCAGAAGGCGGTCAAGGGCGTGCGCATCATGTTCCCGCTCTACAACGAAGAGATCCATGTGCTGGCGCGCAAGGACATTGCCGGCATGAAGGACCTTGCCGGCAAGAAGATCGCGGTCGGCAAGAAGGATTCGGGCACCTTCCTGACGGCGACCCTCATCATGGACATTCTGCGCGTGAAGGCCGGAGAACGGCTCGATATCAACCCGGACGAGGCCTTGCCGAAACTGCTCTCCGGCGAGATCGACGCCTTCTTCTATGTCGCCGGCGCGCCCGCATCTCTCTTCACCAGCACCACGATCGACAAGTCGAAATTCCATCTCCTACCGATCACCGAAGCGCCGCTGCTCGCGACCTACACGCCGTCGCGCATCGAGGCCGGCACCTATTCCTTCCAGGACCAGCCGGTCGATCTGATCGCAGTGAAGGCGGTGATGATGACCTATGACTACGACATCAAGCGCAACGCCTATCACCGCGACAGCTGCAAGACGGTCGCCGACTTCTCCAACCTCATCATCACGGGCCTCGACAAGCTGAAGACGACGGGGCACCCGAAGTGGAAGACCGTTGACCTCACGGCCCTGCCACCCGGCTGGCAGGTCGGCGTCTGCGTGAAGGCCGGCATGGCGATGGACTACAAGCCGAGCTGCAAACCGGCCGCCGGCGCCGCATCCGGCGGTGCGGACGATTCGAACGAGGAATATCTGGATCTTCTGAAGAAGAGGCTCCAGCAGTAACGCCAACAACGTTTCACCGACCAACAAAAAACCCGGCCAGTGGCCGGGTTTTTCGTCGTCTGGGGAAGCCTCCAGCCTGAAGGCGGAAGGCGTGTCGATCGATCAGGCCGAGTAGTACATGTCGAATTCGACCGGGTGCGGGGTCATTTCGAAACGCATGACTTCGACCATCTTCAGCTCGATGTAGCTGTCGATCTGGTCGTCGTCGAACACGCCGCCGGCCGTCAGGTACTTGCGGTCCTTGTCGAGGCTTTCCAGCGCTTCGCGCAGCGAGCCGCAGACCGTCGGGATCTTCTTCAGTTCCTTCGGCGGCAGGTCGTACAGGTCCTTGTCCATGGCCTTGCCGGGATGGATCTTGTTCTTGATGCCATCAAGGCCGGCCATCAGCATGGCGGCGAAGCCGAGATAGGGGTTGCCGAGCGGGTCGGGGAAGCGGATTTCGACGCGCTTTGACTTCGGACCCGTGCCGAACGGAATGCGGCAGGAGGCCGAGCGGTTGCGGGCCGAATAGGCAAGCAGAACCGGCGCTTCATAACCCGGAACGAGACGCTTGTAGGAGTTCGTCGTCGGGTTGGTGAAGGCGTTGATCGACTTGGCATGCTTGATGATGCCGCCGATGAAGTAGAGGCAGCTTTCCGACAGGCCGGCATATTCGTCGCCGGCGAACTGGGGCTTGGAATCCTTCCAGATCGACAGGTGGACGTGCATGCCCGAGCCGTTGTCGCCGAAGATCGGCTTCGGCATGAAGGTGGCCGTCTTGCCATAGGCATTGGCGACCTGGTGCACGACGTATTTGTAGATCTGCACCTTGTCGGCGCTGCGAACGAGCGTGTCGAACTTTACGCCGAGCTCGTGCTGGGCGGCCGCCACTTCGTGGTGCTGTTTTTCGACGGTTACGCCCATTTCGGTCAGGACCGTGAGCATTTCCGAGCGCATGTCCTGGCACGAGTCGACCGGGGGAACCGGGAAGTAGCCGCCCTTGACGCGCGGACGGTGGCCGAGGTTGCCGGTCTCGTAGTCGGTGTCGTCGTTGGAGGGCAGTTCCGACGAGTCGAGCTTGAAGCCCGTGTTGTACGGATCGGCCTTGTACTTCACGTCGTCGAACACGAAGAATTCCGGTTCCGGGCCGGCATAGACCGTGTCGCCGATACCAGAGGCCTTGAGGTAGGCTTCGGCCTTCTTGGCGGTGCCGCGCGGGTCGCGGTTATAGGCTTCGCCCGAGACCGGGTCGAGGATGTCGCACATGATGACGAGGGTCGACTGCGCGAAGAACGGGTCGACGTGAACCGTTGCCGGATCGGGCATCAGCACCATGTCGGACTCGTTGATGGCCTTCCAGCCGCCGATCGAGGAACCGTCGAACATGACGCCATCGGCGAACATGTCTTCATCGACGACGCCGACATCCATCGTGACGTGATGCAGCTTACCCTTGGGATCGGTGAAGCGCAGGTCGACGAACTTGACGTCGTTTTCCTTGATTTGCTTGAGGATTTCGTTGGCAGTCGTCATGTGTATTGGTCCCTGTGTGAAATGACGAGTGGATAAGCCTCGGCCGGACGGCCGGGCGGGATCAGATGGCGTCGACGCCGGTCTCGCCGGTGCGGATGCGGATGACTTCTTCGACGTTGGAGACAAAGATCTTGCCATCGCCGATGCGACCAGTCTGGGCCGCATTGCGGATCGCCTCGATCACGGCCTCCGCGTTTTCGTCCGCCAGAACGACCTCGACCTTCACCTTGGGCAGAAAGTCGACAACATATTCGGCACCACGGTAGAGTTCCGTGTGTCCCTTCTGGCGTCCAAAGCCCTTCGCCTCGGTGACGGTGATACCCTGCAGGCCGACTTCCTGCAGCGCCTCCTTCACCTCATCGAGCTTGAAGGGCTTGATGATCGCTTCGATCTTTTTCATGAGAAAATGTCTCTCCGCTTCTCCCGTTCGCGCGCGGTTTGCGCCCGCTGCAAACTCCAAATGCACGTAGCATGCCAACTTGAGGCAGAATGCATGCCAGATCGGACGAATTTCGTGTCTTTGTTGATCCTGCTCGTCATCACGCTGCGATGATGCGGCTTTCCGTGTAAAAGGGCTAGTGGAATCTGCCTAAAAATTGTCACTTTCTACGTCGGCAGGCGGCGGCATACACCGCCTCGCTCAGGAGTGGCGCGCAAAGCTGCAAATTTGAGCACATAGACTATGCAGATGCCGAATAAATGAGCGAATGCATGGATTTGCCGCCGGGCTTGTCTCCGCCTGTCCTTTGCGGGCATTGTGGGGCATGCACCAGGAAATCGATACGCTGATCGTCACGCCTGAGGATATGGGCCATATAGACCGCGTCGCCGCCGCATCGGGCCTTTCAAGCTACGGTCTCATGGAACGGGCAGGGCAGGCCGTCGCCGCGGCGGCCCTTCGCCGATATCCCGGCGCGCTGCGTTTCGCCGTGCTTTGCGGCCCCGGCAACAATGGCGGTGACGGCTATGTCGCCGCGCGGGCGCTGATGGACACGGGCGCTGCGGTGATCGTCCACACTTTCGGCGACCCGACCGCGCTTACAGGCGACGCCGCAATCGCCTTCGCCGCCTTCCAAGGCCGCGTTGCACCGCTTTCAGGTTATGCACCACGCACCGGCGATGTCGTCATCGACGCGCTGTTCGGCGCCGGCCTGTCGCGTAATGTTCCCGACGCGGTGGAGCGCGTCATCGATGCGGTGCGCACGGCCGCCATTGCCGTGCTCGCGATCGATCTTCCCTCCGGCATCGACGGGCGCACGGGGCAGGTGAGGGGGGCTGCTTTCGAGGCCGAGGCGACCATCACATTCGTGTGCCGAAAGCCTGGCCATCTGCTGCTCCCCGGCAGGAATCTTACCGGCACACTGGAAATCTTCGATATCGGCATCCCTTCGCGTCTTCTCGCGCGTCATGTCGATCATATGCGGCTCAACAGACCGGCCATCTGGCGTATGGCCCAGCCGGCGCAAACCGGCGCGATCCACAAATATGTTCGCGGCCATCTCGCCGTGTTTTCCGGTCCGCCCGTTGCCACCGGCGCTGCAAGGCTGTCCGCCGCGGCCGGCCTTCGTGCAGGGGCGGGCCTCGTCACCGTTCTGTCGCCGCAGGAGGCAGCACCGGTCAATGCCACGCATCTGACCGCCGTCATGCTGAAGGTCATCGACAATGAAAAGGACCTTGCGGCATTGCTGGAGGACGAACGGCTGAAGACCTTCGTGCTCGGCCCCGGTTTCGGCAATCGGGACAAGGCCAGACGATATGTTTCCCTGCTCGCCGAACAGGGCCGCCAGCTCGTTCTGGATGCCGATGGCATCAGCGCCTTCCGCGAGGATCCCGACGCGCTGTCCTCACTCTTTGCCGCGGGCGTCCCACGCTTGGTGCTAACGCCGCATGACGGCGAGTTCGCCCGGCTCTTCCCCGATCTCGCCACCGACGCGACGCTCTCCAAGATCGACCGCGCGCGCAAAGCCGCCGCCCGCAGCAACGGCATCGTCATCCTGAAGGGCGCCGATACCGTCATCGCCGCGCCTGACGGCCGCATACTCGTCAACGACAATGCGCCGCCGTGGCTTGCGACTGCAGGCTCCGGCGATGTCCTTGCCGGCATCGTCGGCGCTCATATGGCGCAGGGCATGCCCGCCTTCGAGGCCGCCGCCAGCGCCGTCTGGCGCCATGGCAAGGCTGGGCAGATCGCGGGCGAGGGGTTGACGGCGGAAGACCTGTCGGCCGCCATTCCTGCCTGGGTGGATCTGTGACTCTATTTTGGTGCGGTCGAGAAGGCTCGAACTGAACGTCTCGACGCACTCGTGTCTGTAAGCAGGCCACAGGCAGCGGCGGCCTATATTTGACGTGGGACCCGTGCGGTTCGGGACGCGCCGCTTTTGCGCTCCCAAGGCGAAGCAGATTCAGGCGGCATCGGCTGCCGCCTGAATCGAGTTTTCTTAGCGCACGCGCTTTTGCAGTTCCCGCGCGCCGTTTGGCGCATTCACCTTGCCCGATGTGATGAAGAAGGCGAAGACGTCGCGCGCTACCTTGGCCGGCTTCGTGGCGGGGGCGATCTTCGGCAGATCTGACGGCTCGCCGCCGGCAGCCCAGTCCTTGATCCGCCCGGCCCATTCGTCGAGCGCGTCTTCCGGATAGCAGGTCTTGATGTCGTCGGACCCTTTTTGCAGACGTGCATAGACGAAATCGGCCGTGACATCGGCGATCTCAGGGTATTCTTCGTGCTGCGCATAGACGATGGCCGCGTTGTATTTACGGGCCAAAGCGGCGAATTCCGGCGTCATGAACGTCTCGTTGCGCACTTCCAGCGCGTGCTTCAGCGTCAGGCCATCGAGCTTTTCCGGCAGCAGTTTCAAGAAGCCCTCGAAATCGTCGGGCTCGAATTTCTTCGTCGGCGGGAACTGCCAGAGGATCGGGCCGAGATGATCGCCGAGTTCCGTGAGGCCCTGCGTCAAAAACTTTTCGACGGATTCACCGCCATCAGCCAGAACCTTGCGATTGGTCGTGAAGCGGCTGGCCTTCAGCGAGAAGATGAAACCATCGGGCACTTCGGAGGCCCATTTGGCGAAGGTTTCCGGCTTCTGCGAGCCGTAGTAGGTGCCGTTGACCTCGATGGCCGCAAGCTCGCGGCTGGCGAATTCCAGCTGCCGCTTCTTTGTCAGCTTTTCCGGATAAAACGTGCCTTCCCACGGATCGAAGGTCCAGCCGCCGATGCCGGTTCTGATGGTGCCGGATGTGCTCATGTCAGTTCTCCTCGACAGACGGAACGCGGCGCGCCGATCAGGCGGGCGCGATGAAAGGCTGGGAAATCTCCTGGAACACCGGCAGGGCCTCCATGCCGGCGCAATGGTTTGCGAGCGCGGGATAGGCGGCCGGATCGATCAGGTCCGGATGCGCCTCGCTCATATGCCGCCAGGCGCAGGCGACGGAGATATCGGCATGGGTGATCCGCCCGAACCAGAATATTCCGGACCGCTTAGCGCGCTCATCCTCCAGCGCAGCAAGCACAGTCAGGATTTGTGAACGGCAACGCTCGGCGAAGTAGGCCGACGGTGTCTCGTGCAGATGACGCTCGTAGAAAAGGCTGATGCCCTTGTCGGCGAAACCGGTCGCAAAGGTCATCACCTTCAGAACCTGACGGCGCTCCGGCTCGGCCTGTGGCAAAAGCCGCTTCTCCGCCGGTACGAGGCCGTCGAGATAATCGAGGATAGAGTTGCTGTCAGCCACCACCTCGCCATCGTCGAGCACCAGCGTCGGCACCCGCATCAGCGGATTGACCGCCTGAACCTTCTCTCCCTCGCTGAACACCGACCAGGGCCGGTGCTCGAACGGGAGATCGTAGAGTCTGAGCGCGATCCCGACACGGCGCACATAGGACGAATCGTACTGGCCGATCAGGATCATCCGGCTACTCCGCCGCGATCTTCTTGATCGGGCGGCGCTCCAGCAGCTCCTTCAGGAACTGGCCCGTATAGGAGCGCTCGACCTTCACGACATCCTCCGGGGTGCCCTCGGCAATCACCTCGCCACCGCCATCGCCGCCTTCGGGGCCGAAGTCGATGATCCAGTCGGCGGTCTTGATGACCTCCAGATTGTGCTCGATGACCACGACGGAATTGCCCTGGTTGACCAGCTCGTGCAGCACCTCCAGCAGCTTCGCCACGTCATGGAAGTGCAAGCCAGTCGTCGGCTCATCGAGAATGTATAGCGTGCGGCCGGTGGAGCGCTTCGACAGTTCCTTGGCAAGCTTGACGCGCTGCGCCTCGCCGCCCGACAGGGTGTTCGCCTGCTGGCCGACCTTGATATAGCCGAGACCGACCTGGTTCAGCGTTACCAGCTTGTCGCGTACGGCCGGGACGGCCGCGAAAAATTCGACGCCCTCCTCGACGGTCATGTCCAGCACGTCGGCAATTGACTTGCCCTTGAAGGCGACGTCGAGCGTTTCGCGGTTGTAGCGCTTACCGTGGCAAACGTCGCAGGTGACGTAGACGTCGGGCAGGAAGTGCATCTCGATCTTGATGACGCCGTCGCCCTGGCAGGCCTCGCAGCGGCCACCCTTGACGTTAAACGAGAAGCGGCCCGGCTGATAGCCGCGCGCCTTGGCCTCCGGCAGGCCGGCGAACCAGTCGCGGATCGGCGTGAAGGCACCGGTATAGGTCGCCGGGTTGGAGCGCGGCGTGCGGCCGATCGGTGACTGGTCGATATCGATGACCTTGTCGATATATTCGAAACCGTCGATGCGCTCGTGCTCGGCCGGGATTTCGCGCGCGCCCATGATGCGGCGGGCAGCGGACTTGTAGAGCGTCTCGATCAGGAAAGTCGACTTGCCGCCGCCGGAAACGCCCGTGACCGCCGTGAAGACGCCGAGCGGAATGGAGGCCGTGACGTTCTTCAGGTTGTTGGCGCGGGCGCCGACGACCTTGATTTCCTTTTTCTTCTTCGGCTTGCGGCGCTCGGTGGGCACCGCGACGGAGAGTTCGCCGGAGAGATATTTCCCCGTCAGCGATGCCGGATTGGCGATGACCTCGCCGGGCGTGCCCTGCGCGATGACCTCGCCACCGTGGATGCCGGCGGCGGGGCCGATATCGACGACATAATCCGCTGTCAGGATCGCGTCCTCGTCATGCTCGACGACGATGACGGTGTTACCGATGTCGCGGAGATGCCGGAGCGTATCGAGCAGGCGCGCATTGTCGCGCTGGTGCAGACCGATCGATGGCTCGTCCAAGACGTAGAGCACGCCCGTCAGCCCGGAGCCGATCTGTGAGGCGAGCCGGATGCGCTGGCTTTCGCCGCCCGACAGCGTGCTGGAATTGCGCGACAGCGAGAGATATTCCAGACCGACATCGTTCAGGAACCGCAGGCGCTCGCGGATTTCCTTGAGAATGCGCACCGCGATCTCGTTCTGCTTGGCGTTGAGATGCTCCGGCAGTGCCTCGAACCAGTCGCGGGCGACACGGATCGACATGGCCGTCGTCTCGCCGATATGCAGCTTGTTGATCTTGACCGCCAGCGCCTCCGGCTTCAGACGATAACCGGCGCAGGCCGGGCAGGGCGCCGCCGACATGTAGCGCTCGATTTCCTCGCGCGACCAGGCCGAATCCGTTTCCTTCCAGCGGCGCTCGAGGTTCGGCACGATGCCTTCGAAGGTCTTGACCGTCTTGTAGGAGCGCGCGCCATCCTTGTAGTTGAACTCGATCTTCTCGTCCGTGCCCTTCAGGATGGCGTTCTGCGCCTTTTCCGACAGTTCCGACCAGCGGTTGGAAAGCTTGAAGCCATAGGCGGCGCCGAGCGCTTCCAGCGTCTGGTTGTAATAGGGCGAAGAGGACTTGGCCCAGGGCGCGATGGCGCCGTCGCGCAGCGTGCGTTCGGTTTCCGGCACGATGAGGTCCGGGTCGATCTTCTGCTGGCTGCCGAGGCCGTCGCAGGTCGGGCAGGCGCCGAAGGGGTTGTTGAACGAGAACAGCCGCGGCTCGATTTCCGGGATGGTGAAGCCGGAGACCGGGCAGGCGAATTTCTCCGAGAACATGACACGCTCATGCGTGTCGTTCAGCGACTTGTTGGCCGAGCCGCCAGCAGAGGTTTCCTCGATCGGCAGGGGCTTGTCGGCGAACTCGGCGATGGCCAGGCCATCGGCGAGCTTCAGGCAGGTTTCGATACTGTCGGCGAGGCGCGAGGAAAGATCGGCGCGCACGACGACGCGGTCGACCACCACGTCGATGTCGTGTTTGTACTTCTTGTCGAGAACGGGCACGTCGGCGATCTCGTAGAACTGACCGTCGACCTTGACGCGCTGAAAGCCCTTCTTCATGAGCTCGGCGAGTTCCTTCTTGTACTCGCCCTTGCGGCCGCGCACGATGGGCGCGAGGATATAGAGGCGCGTGCCCTCGCCGAAATCGATCACGCGGTCGACCATCTGGCTGACCGTCTGGCTCTCGATCGGCAGGCCCGTCGCCGGCGAATAGGGCACGCCGACGCGCGCAAAAAGCAGGCGCATGTAGTCGTAGATCTCGGTGACCGTGCCGACGGTCGAGCGCGGGTTCTTCGAGGTCGTCTTCTGCTCGATGGAAATGGCCGGCGACAGACCGTCGATCTGGTCGACGTCGGGCTTCTGCATCATCTCGAGGAACTGGCGCGCATAGGCCGAGAGGCTCTCGACATAGCGGCGCTGGCCCTCGGCATAGATCGTGTCGAAGGCAAGTGACGATTTGCCGGAGCCCGAAAGCCCGGTCATTACGATCAGCTTGTTGCGGGGCAGGTCGAGATCGATGCCCTTGAGATTGTGTTCGCGTGCGCCGCGAATGGAAATGGTCTTGAGTTCGCTCATGGTATCCAGCGTCAAAAGTCGTTGCGCATTCTTAAAAGGGGTAGGCCCCTATGTAGGGATTGATCGAGGCCTGTCCATCGCGCGGTCAGAAGATTCCGTGCCCGTTTCCGATTCGGTTGACAAGAGTGTAGGGAATTATTAGAACAAAAAAAGAACGAAATTTCGCAATTGATCTGTGGATTATCCCTTTTGCGGGGCGGCGCGGCGGCGCGGCAGCCGATAAGATGCCGCATTCGTGTAGTGAAAAGATGTCGGGCGCCAGATGCCCGGCGCGACAACGGAAAGTACGGGTATGGCTGGAAGCGTCAACAAGGTGATCTTGATCGGGAATGTGGGTGCGGATCCGGAAATCCGGCGCACGCAATCCGGCACACCGATCGCCAACCTGCGCATCGCGACTTCGGAAACCTGGCGCGACCGCAACAGCGGCGAGCGCCGCGAGAAGACCGAATGGCACACCGTCGTCGTCTTCAATGAAGGCCTGTGCAAGGTCGTCGAACAATATGTGAAGAAGGGCGCCAAGCTCTATATCGAGGGCGCGCTGCAGACCCGCAAGTGGCAGGACCAGAACGGCAACGACCGTTATTCGACGGAAATCGTGCTGCAGGGCTTCAACTCGACGCTGACCATGCTGGACGGACGCGGCGAAGGCGGTGGTGCTGGCGCTGGCCGGGGCGGCAACGATTTCGGTGGCGGCGCGCCGAGCTACGACGATTACGGCTCGCGGCCCGCTTCGGGCGGTGGCAGCAGCAGCGGAAGCGGCAACCGTTCGGGCGGTAGTGGCGGCGGTTCGCTATCACGCGATATGGATGACGACATTCCGTTCTGAGAACGGACAAAGGCCGGCAAAGCGCCGGCCTTTTTCTTTGGTGCGGACGGGGTGAAAGGGTGCGCGGGAGGCGCGGCGGGTGCATGGAAAAGACCGGGACGGACGTACTTTTCCTCCGGCCGGGCGAGGGGCGAACCTATCCGCTCGGGCGCATGAGTGCGGTCTTCAAGGCCGATCATGGCGAGACGGACAATGCCTATTGCGTTTCCGAATGGTGGCTGGAGCCGAAAACACCGGGACCCGGCGCACATTCCCATGACGACAATGTCGAGCTCTTCTACGTGCTTTCGGGCGTGGCGAGCATTCTGGCAGGCGAGGACTGGCTGGAGGCGCCGGCCGGCAGTTTCGTGCGCATTCCGGCGACCGTGATGCACGACTTCGAGAACCGGACGGACGAGCGTGTCGGTCTGCTCAACATCTTCTTGCCCGGCGGTTTCGAGGAAATATGCCGGCTATCGCCAAATGGTTTGCAGACAATCCCTAGACGCCGTGGGTCCGTGCGAGCTCCGGAAAGGCTGTCAAAGCGCGAAGGCCGATTTCACACCGTCCACGACGAACTGCACCGCCAGCGCCGCCAGGATGACGCCGAGCAGGCGTGTCAGGATGGCGCGGCCGGTGTTGCCGAGGAAGCGGTCGATGCGGTCGGCGATGACCAGCGCCAGGAACAGGATGCCAATGCAGAGCGCGAGCACGCCGATGAGGGCGGTGCGTTCGAGCGCGGAAGGGAAGGAGCCGGAGAGCAGGATCGTCGCGGAAATCGCGCCGGGGCCGGCAATCAGCGGCAAAGCGAGCGGGAAGACGGCGATGTTGTGGATGTGATCGCGGGTGATCGCCACCTCGCTGGTCTTTTCCTTGCGCTCGTTGCGGCGCTCGAAAATCATCTCGAAGGCGATCCAGAAGAGTAGCAGGCCGCCCGCGATGCGGAAGGCGCCGATGGAGATGCCGAGCAGCGACAGCACGCCCGCTCCCGTCAGCGCGAAGACGGCGAGGATGCAAAACGCGATGATGGAGCCGCGCAGCGCCACCTGCTTGCGCTGCGGCCGCGTCATGCCCACCGTGAGGCCGAGGAAGATCGGCGCGAGGCCTGGCGGATCGATGGTCACGAGCAGGGTCGTGATCGCGTTGACCACGAGATCGATATTGAGCATGTCAGGCGTTCCCCTCGCCGTTGAGCGGCCGTTTTCGACGGCCTTGCCGCCCCATTGTTAGGCGAGCGTGGAGAGGAAGGGAAGGGTGGCCGGAAAGTGGCCATGAAAATGCGCAAATTGGCGGATTTCCTGGGAAAAGCCTGTTCACAACCCCTGGTGAAATTGGCGCTTCCAGCCTCGGTAGGCTATAAAATTGCATCTGATTCTGAACAACGATCGTGACCGAAATTGACAGAACAATCGACACCCGGCGGCAAGACTCCCGGCATTGAGCCGATTTCCATCATCGAGGAAATGCAGCGGTCCTATCTCGATTACGCCATGAGCGTAATCGTGTCGCGCGCGCTGCCCGATGTGCGCGACGGCCTGAAGCCCGTGCACCGGCGCATCCTCTACTCGATGAGCGAGATGGGCGTCGACTGGAACAAGAAATACGTGAAGTCGGCCCGCGTGACCGGTGACGTGATGGGTAAATACCATCCGCACGGCGACTCGGCGATCTACGACGCCTTGGCGCGCATGGCGCAGGACTGGTCGCTCCGCCTGCCGCTGATCGACGGCCAGGGCAATTTCGGCTCCATCGACGGCGACCCGCCGGCCGCCCAGCGTTACACGGAATGCCGCCTCGAGAAGGCCGCGCACTCGCTGCTCGACGACCTCGACAAGGAAACGGTCAACTTCCGCGACAACTACGATGGCACGATGAGCGAGCCGGTCGTCGTTCCCGCGAAATTCCCGAACCTGCTCGTCAATGGCGCGGGCGGCATCGCCGTCGGCATGGCGACGAACATCCCGCCGCATAATCTCGCCGAGGTCATCAACGGCTGCATCGCGCTGATCGACAATCCGGCGATCGAGTTGCTCGACCTGATGCAGCACATTCCGGGTCCCGATTTCCCGACCGGCGCGCTGATCCTCGGCCGCGCCGGCATCCGCCAGGCCTATGAGACCGGCCGCGGCTCCGTCGTCATGCGCGGCCGTGCCACCATCGAGCCGATGCGCGGCGACCGTGAGCAGATCATCATCACCGAGGTTCCCTTCCAGGTGAACAAGGCGACGATGATCGAGAAGATGGCCGAACTGGTGCGCGACAAGCGTATCGAAGGCATTTCCGATCTGCGCGACGAATCCGACCGCGATGGCTACCGCGTCGTCATCGAGCTGAAACGCGATGCCAATGCCGATGTCATCCTGAACCAGCTTTACCGCTACACGCCGCTGCAGACCTCCTTCGGCTGCAACATGGTGGCGCTGAACGGCGGCAAGCCGGAGCTGATGACGCTGCTCGACATGCTGCGCGCCTTCGTCTCCTTCCGCGAGGAAGTCGTCAGCCGCCGCACGAAGTACCTGCTGCGCAAGGCGCGCGACCGCGCCCATGTCTTGGTCGGTCTCGCCATCGCGGTTGCCAATATCGACGAGGTGATCGCCCTCATCCGCCGCGCGCCCGATCCGCAGACGGCGCGCGAGCAGCTGATGGAGCGCCGCTGGCCGGCCAAGGACGTCGACGTGCTGATCAAGCTCATCGATGATCCGCGCCACCGCATCAACGAAGACCTGACCTACAATCTCTCCGAAGAGCAGGCCCGCGCCATCCTCGAACTGCGTCTCGCCCGCCTGACGGCGCTCGGTCGCGACGAAATCGACGAGGAACTGAACAAGATCGGCGAGGAGATCAAGGATTACCTCGATATCCTCTCCTCGCGCCTGCGCATCATGACCATCGTCAAGGACGAGCTCATTGCCGTGCGCGACGAGTTCGGCACGCCGCGCCGTACCGAGATCGCCGAGGGCGGTCCCGACATGGACGACGAGGACCTCATCGCCCGCGAGGACATGGTCGTGACGGTCTCGCATGCCGGCTATGTCAAGCGCGTGCCGCTCGCGACCTATCGCGCGCAGCGCCGCGGCGGCAAGGGCCGCTCCGGCATGGCCATGAAGGACGAGGATTTCGCGACCCGCCTGTTCGTTGCCAACACGCACACGCCGGTTCTGTTCTTCTCCTCGCGTGGCATCGTCTACAAGGAGAAGGTCTGGCGCCTGCCGATCGGCACGCCGCAGTCCAAGGGCAAGGCGCTGATCAACATGCTGCCGATCGAGCCCGGCGAACGCATCACCACCATCATGCCGCTGCCCGAGGACGAGACGACGTGGGAAAACCTCGACGTCATGTTCTCGACGACCCGCGGCACGGTGCGCCGCAACAAGCTCAGCGATTTCGTCCAGGTCAACCGCAACGGCAAGATCGCGATGAAGCTGGAGGAAGAGGGCGATGAGATCCTCAACGTCGAGACCTGCACCGAGCAGGACGACGTTCTCCTGACGACGGCGCTCGGCCAGTGCATCCGCTTCCCGGTCGATGACGTGCGCGTCTTCGCCGGCCGCAACTCGGTCGGCGTGCGCGGCATCAATCTGGGTGCCGGCGACCGCATCATCTCGATGACCATCGTCAGCCATGTCGATGCCGAACCGTGGGAACGTGCCGCCTATCTCAAGCGCTCCGCCACCGAGCGCCGCGCGAGCGGTGTCGACGAGGAGGATATCGCATTGGTCGGCGAGGAGATCGGCGAGATCGGTGATCTCTCCGAGGAGCGCTATCAGGCGCTCAAGGCGCAGGAACAGTTCGTTCTGACCGTCTCGCAGAAGGGCTTCGGCAAGCGCTCCTCGTCCTACGACTTCCGCACCTCGGGCCGTGGCGGCAAGGGCATCCGCGCCACTGACACCTCCAAGACCAATGAGATCGGTGAACTCGTCGCCGCCTTCCCGGTCGAGGAGAAGAACCAGCTGATGCTGGTCTCCGACGGCGGGCAGCTCATCCGCGTACCGGTCGATGGCATCCGCATCGCCAGCCGCGCCACGAAGGGCGTCACGATCTTCTCGACCGCCAAGGACGAGAAGGTGGTCTCCGTCGAACGCATCAGCGAGCCGGAAGGCGATGAAGACGCAGAGATCGAGGCGGAAGCGGCAGTGGCCGACGGTGACGTCCAGGCCGGCGATGCAGGCGAGGGCGAGGCGTAACAGCCTCGCCACATCAAGACACGAAAAAGCCGGACGGGCAGGGAACGACCGTCCGGCTTTTCATTTATTGCGGGTAGCCCGGAGGAAAGGCCACCCGCAGGGTCGGCGACAAGGGGGCGCTTTAGACGCCGAAGCCGCCTGCTTCTGTTTTCAGCTTTGTGGCCTTCAGCACCGCGCGATCCCGCTTCAGGTCGAGGATCGTGCGCGTGAAGTCGAAGGTGAAGACCACGCTTATGAAGACTGTGAAGAGAATGGTGAGACCGACCATGGCTGCGTCCTCGCTCAGCGCAGCCACTTGCCGCGCGCCGCGAGCTTCGAAGCGGCCGGGCGATCCTCTTCGCGAAGCGCATGGATCGTCGCGACGCTAAGCGCAATGAACATGGTCATGCAGAGTAGAGCGAGTGCCATTTTCGTATTCCTTCCAGCCTAAGGAAACGCGTTACTTGTTCCGTTGTGTTCGGTCGGGGAAATGCGCGATTGCGACCTTTGTTCCCGACGTCCATGCTGGTATTTATGCGTGGTGCAGCTGAAATGCTCTTGAACGACCCGTTCATCCCGGGTTCATCGTCTTGGCAGGGGACAGTTCGGGATGCGACGGCGGGCACCCTTGCGGATCACGGCGGACCATGACAAAAGGCGGCAAACGGGACCCTGCCGATGACAGTCGCCTTCTATCCTGGCTCTTTCGATCCGATCACCAACGGCCATATCGACGTGCTCGTGCAGGCGCTGAACGTCGCACCCAAGGTCATCGTCGCGATCGGCATCCATCCCGGCAAGACACCGCTGTTTTCCTTCGAAGAACGCGCCGCACTTATCCGTCTCTCCATCACCGAGGCATTGCCGGAGCGGGCAGGGGATGTCAGCGTCGTTTCCTTCTCCAATCTGGTGGTCGATGCGGCGCGCGCCCACAAGGCAGGCCTCCTCATCCGTGGCCTGCGCGACGGCACGGATCTCGACTATGAAATGCAGATGGCCGGCATGAACCGCCAGATGGCCGCCGACGTGCAGACCGTGTTTCTGCCGGCCGGCGTCGCCTCGCGGCCCATTACCGCCACATTGGTCCGCCAGATCGCGGCCATGGGCGGCGATGTCAGCGCCTTCGTGCCAGCGCCCGTCTTCGCGGCCCTCAAGGCCCGCCAGAAGGGCTGAAGCCCAATCATCCTGAACCCCTCAAGGGAGCTATCATGAACATTCTTCGTACCGCCTTTGCAGGAGCCCTGTTCCTGGCAACCGCCACCGGTGCTTTCGTCGCTCAGGCTGCCGATTTCATCACGATCCAGCTGAAGGACGGCCCCGTCGTCATCGAGCTGAACGACAAGGCGCCGAAGCATGCCGAGCGCATCAAGGCGTTGGCCGCGGCCGGCGAATATGACAATGTCGCCTTCCACCGCGTGATCAAGGGCTTCATGGCCCAGACGGGCGACGTGCAGTACGGCGATATGGCCGATGGATATCAGGCCCAGGCTGCCGGCACGGGCGGTTCCAGCCAGCCGGATCTGCCGGCGGAATTCTCCGACATCCCGTTCGAGCGCGGCACGGTCGGAATGGCCCGTTCGCAGGATCCGAACTCCGCCAACTCGCAGTTCTTCATCATGTTCGCCCCCGGCGACTTCCTGAATGGCCAGTACACGGTCGTCGGCAAGGTCGTTTCCGGCATGGAGAACGTCGACAAGATCAAGCTCGGCGACGATGCCAATAATGGTTCGGTGACGGATCCCGACCGCATGGTGAAGGTCACCGTCGGCAAATAATCCACTTTTTGGTGTGTCGGCCGTTGTAATCGCAGAACGGCCGACACACCTTTTGCATCACACTTTAAAGGAGAGACACCATGGCCGAGATCAAGGATCCGGAAAACACCATCATCATGGAAACCACCAAGGGCAAGGTGGTCATCCAGCTGCTTCCGGATCTCGCACCGGGCCACGTGGCACGCATCAAGGAACTGGCGCGTGAAGGCGCCTATGACGGCGTCGTCTTCCACCGCGTCATCGAAGACTTCATGGCCCAGACGGGCGACGTGCAGTACGGCAAGACCGGCGGCAAGGACTTCAACCCGGCCCGCGCCGGCATGGGCGGCTCCGACAAGCCGGACCTGAAGGCTGAATTCTCCAACATGAGCCATGTGCGCGGCACCTGCTCGATGGCCCGCAGCCAGATGCCGAACTCCGCCAACTCGCAGTTCTTCATCTGCTTCACGGATAGCCCGTGGCTCAACAAGCAGTACTCGGTCTGGGGCCAGGTCATCGAAGGCATGGAAAACATCGACAAGATCAAGCGCGGCGAGCCGGTGCGCGATCCTGACACCATCGTCTCGATGAAGGTTGCCGCCGACGTAGCGGCCTGATAGAACGCCGTCGATTTCGACCGCGTCCGTTTCGGCGGGCGCGGTTTTTCTTTGTGCGCTTTTCAAGGACCGGCGATATGGCTGCTTTCCTCTGGGCGCTGCTCGCCATCGCGGCCGGCGCGTGCATCGCAATTCAGGCTCCCATCAATGCCATGCTCGGCCGCGGCCTGAGCATGCCGGTGGCAGCTGCGTACGTCTCGTTCCTGTCGGGCGCCATCATTCTGGCTGTGGTTGTCGCAGCGACCGCATCCTTCGAAGGCCGCTCGCCGGATTGGCGCGGCCCGGACCTTTGGCTCTACATCGCCGGCGGCGCGCTCGGCACGGTCTATGTCACCACCGCCATCTTCCTGACGCCGCGCATCGGCGCCGCCGCCGTCATGGCTTTCGCCGTCTCCGGCCAGCTGCTGGCCGGCATCCTGCTGGATCGGATCGGTTTCCTCGGCATGGCCGTGCGCGAAATCTCCGTCGGCCGCATCGGCGGCGCCATCCTGCTCGTCGCCGGCGCGCTGATGATCCGCTTTCTCTGAGGCCTGCTATGCGTGTCGACCTCTTCGATTTCGATCTGCCGGAAGACAATATCGCGCTTCGTCCGGTGACACCGCGTGAGGCTGCAAAGCTTCTCGTCGTGCAGCCGGGCAATGCAACGCTCTATGAAGATCATACCGTCGGCGACCTGCCGTCGCTGCTCAAGGCAGGCGATGCGCTTGTTTTCAACGATACGCGCGTCATTCCCGCCCAGCTCGAAGGCGTCCGCCATCGCGAAGGGGCAGGCGGCCAGAAGGTGTCCGCCACGCTGCATATGCGCATTGCCGGTGATCGATGGAAGGCCTTTGCCAAGCCCGGTAAACGCATCAAGCTCGGCGACCGGATCACCTTCGGCGATGAACTCTCTGCAACCGTCGAGCAGAAAGGCGAGGGCGGCGAAGTCACCTTGCATTTCGACGCCTCCGGCCCCGATCTCGACCGCGCCATCGCCATGGTCGGCCATATTCCGTTGCCGCCCTATATCGCTTCCAAGCGCGCCGAAGACGAGCTGGACCGCAAGGACTACCAGACGATCTATGCGCGTGAAGAGGGTGCCGTCGCAGCCCCCACAGCCGGCCTGCACTTCACCGATGCGCTGTTCGAAAAGCTCGACGCGCTCGGCGTGGAGCGCCATTTCGTGACGCTGCATGTCGGCGCCGGCACCTTCCTGCCGGTCAAGGCCGACGACACGACCGAACACGTCATGCACGAGGAGATCGGCTATGTCTCGGAAGAGACCGCCGCAGCACTCAACGCCGTGAAGGCGAGGGGCGGGCGCATCGTCTCCGTCGGCACCACCTCGCTGCGCCTGCTCGAAAGCGCGGCCGACGCCGACGGCACGATCAAGCCGTGGTCGGGTGCGACGGGCATCTTCATCACGCCCGGCTACCGTTTCCGCACGGCCGATATCCTGATGACCAATTTCCATCTGCCGAAATCGACGCTCTTCATGCTCGTCTCGGCCTTTTCCGGCCTCGAGACGATGCGTGGTGCTTACGACCATGCGATTGCGACCGGTTACCGCTTCTATTCCTACGGCGACTCCAGCCTGCTTTTCCGGGACCACCGATGACCGAAACTTTCCAGTTCAAGCTTCTCGCCACCGATGGCAAGGCTCGCCGCGGCGAGGTCTCCATGCCGCGCGGCACTATCCGCACGCCGGCCTTCATGCCCGTCGGCACGGTGGGCACGGTCAAGGCGATGTATCTCGACCAGGTGCGCGAGCTCGGGGCCGACATCATTCTCGGCAACACCTATCACCTGATGCTGCGCCCCGGCCCGGAGCGCGTCGCCCGCCTCGGCGGCCTGCATGAGCTGATCCGCTGGCCGCATCCGATCCTCACCGACTCGGGCGGTTTCCAGGTCATGTCGCTGTCCGGCCTGCGCAAGCTCGACGAGCAGGGCGTGACCTTCAAGAGCCATATCGACGGCGCTCTGCACCATATGTCGCCGGAACGCTCCATCGAGATCCAGGGCCTGCTCGGCAGCGATATCCAGATGCAGCTCGACGAATGCGTGGCGCTGCCGGCATCGCCCAAGGAAATCGAGCGCGCCATGGAAATGTCACTGCGCTGGGCCGAACGCTGCAAGGTGGCCTTCGGCGACCAGCCGGGCAAGGCGATGTTCGGTATCGTGCAGGGGGGCGACATCGCGCATCTGCGCGTACGCTCGGCGCAGGCGCTCGCCGACCTGAACCTCAAGGGCTACGCCATCGGCGGCCTTGCCGTGGGTGAGCCGCAGGAGGTCATGCTCGACATGATCGACACGGTCATCCCGCACATGCCCTTCGAAAAGCCGCGTTACCTGATGGGTGTCGGCACCCCGGACGACATGCTGAAATCCGTCGCGCGCGGCGTCGACATGTTCGACTGTGTGATGCCGACCCGCTCCGGCCGCCATGGCTTGGCTTTCACCCGTCGCGGCCGCATCAACCTGCGCAACGCCCGCCATGCGGAGGACATGCGCCCGCTCGACGAGGAATCGAACTGCCCGGCCGCTCGCGACTATTCGCGCGCCTACCTGCACCACCTCATCCGCGCCAACGAATCCCTCGGCGGCATGCTTTTGACCTGGAACAATCTGTCCTACTACCAGGACCTGATGGCCGGCATCCGCAAGGCGATCGAGGAAGGCCGCTTTGCCGACTTCATGGCGGAGACGCAGGAAGAATGGGCGAGGGGCGATCTCGCCCCGCTCTGACGGAATCGGCGTCAGATTTCCGGACCGGGCGCGGCGTGCACCATGTGCACGCCGTTGATCTTGTAGCTGCCATCCGGCTGCTTCAGAAGCTGGTAGAGCGCCGTCCAGTCCTTGCCGTCAGGTCCCGAAATCAGCACCTCCTGCACCACCATGTCGCCCGCGACCTTGGACCGGCCGAAGGCGAAGTTGCCCGGACGGTAGACCGGCGCATAGCCCTTCTTGACCATGTCGAAGAACGCGGTCTCGTTCGGGAATTTTCCGCGGATCGTGGGCGAGGCGAAGGAGTAGGCCGTCTTCGCATCGTCGTTCAGGAAGGCGGCGATCTGGTTCTGGATGATGCCCTGCGCGGTATCGACGGGCTCTTCCGCATGCGCAAACAAAGGCATGGAAACGCAAAGAAACACGGCGACAGGTAATCTCATGGCGCACACTCCCGTTTCGATGACGACAGGATAACACAGGAAAGTGCAAAACGCTTCTGGTGTGGCGCGAAGAGCTTAAAGTGGTTTGTAGATTATAAAATCCCTTCATAAACATAAAGATGCTTAATTTTGTTAAAGTCTTAATGTTGGAGTAGGGCGCGCACATCGCCTATCGGGCGGCTGTTTTGCTTAGGATTACGACCTCGGAGCCTTGATAGACCGCGCGGGCGGTTTCCTCAAAACCGTGCCGGGCAGCGAGCGTCAGTGAGGCGGTATTCTCCGGGTCGATGATGCAGGTGATCGGCATGCCGGGATAGTTCTGCGCAGCCCAGGCGGCCATGGCCCCCAGCGCCTCGCTGGCATAGCCTTGGCCATGCATTTCCGGCAGCAGGCCCCAGCCGGCTTCCAGCGTATTCTCGATACTGGGGCTCATCTCACGACGCATTTCATGAAACCCGGCTTCGCCGATGAGGCGGCCGGTGGCCTTGTCCGTGACGACCCAAAAGCCGAAGCCCATGACGTGCCACATGCCGATATGGCGCAGCAGCCGCGTCCAGGATTGCTCGCGCGTTAGCGGCACGCCGCCGATGTAGCGCACGACGTCGGGCAGCGCCCACATGGCGGTCATGGCATCGAGATCGCCGGGTTGAAAGCCACGCAGGATGAGGCGGCCGGTTTCGAGCACGGGAATATCGGTCATATCGGTATCGCTGTCTGGGATGCGGTGGGAGCGACAAACTACTATGGTTTGCCGGCCATAGTCGACAGCGGGCCGGGGAACGTTCACGGCGCAAATCATGTTCATTTCAC
>NZ_JBYOLC010000010.1:0-225359 GCF_057798995.1 Shinella sp. 20P9.1.1 | reverse complement strand
ACAGCTTCGGGAACTGAAGCAACAACGCGTGTCGTGTTATGCCGTCGCGCGCAGTCATTAGGAGAAAAAACTAGCACTGCCGGCAAAGGTTGGAATAGCCGCCCTCGAAAAAGATGAAAATCTATAGATTATGTATCTAATTCATCCTGATCTGGAGGGACGCCATGATCATTTCCCGTCGCATTTTCTCGATGGCTCTTGCCTCTCTCCTCGCCTTGCCGATTCTCCCCGGCGCGCCGGCTCAGGCTTCCGACAAGACGGTCCGTATCGGCTACCAGAAATACGGTACGCTCGTTCTTCTGAAGGGCAAGGGCTTGCTCGAGGAGAAGCTGGAGAAGATCGGCTACACCGTGAGCTGGACGGAGTTTCCGGCCGGTCCGCAGCTCCTCGAGGCGCTCAATGTCGGCGCCGTCGATTTCGGCACGACCGGCGAGACGCCGCCGATCTTCGCGCAGGCCGCGGGGGCGCCGCTTATCTATATCGCGCACGAGCCGCCGGCAGCGCGCGGCGAGGCGATCCTCGTGCCCAAGGACAGCCCGATCAAGACGGTCGCAGATCTCAAGGGCAAGACGGTGACGCTCAACAAGGGCTCGAACGTTCACTTCCTGCTGGTGAAGGCGCTGGAAGAGGCAGGCCTCAAATATAGCGATGTCAAGACGTCCTTCCTGCCGCCGGCCGATGCCCGAGCCGCCTTTGAGCAGGGCGCGGTCGATGCCTGGGTGATCTGGGATCCCTTCCAGGCGGCCGCAGAAGTAGCGACCGAAGCGCGCGAGCTGCGCAACGGCGAAGGCATCGTGCCGAACCATCAGTTCTATCTCGGAGCCAAGACCTTCGTTGAAAACAATCCGGAGGCGGTCGATGTGGTGATCGAGGCCGTTGCCGAGATCGACGACTGGGCGAAGGCCAATACGGCCGCCGCCGCCGCCGAGCTTGCGCCCTCCGTCGGCATTCCCGAGGACGTGCTGGCCATCGCTCTGGAACGCCAATCCTTTGGCGTCAAGGCCATCGACGAGAGCGTGATCAAGCAGCAGCAGGCGATCGCCGATACATTCTTCGGCCTCGGCCTGATCCCGAACAGGATTTCGATCGCCGACGTCGTGCGCAAGGGTGGTGCCTGATGGCGGACACGTCGGTGGCCGGTTATGCTGCCGGCGAAACCCGCAGGCTGAATTTCAGGGGTCTGGGGACTGCGCTGGCGC
This sequence comes from Shinella sp. 20P9.1.1, assembly GCF_057798995.1. NCBI lineage: Bacteria > Pseudomonadati > Pseudomonadota > Alphaproteobacteria > Hyphomicrobiales > Rhizobiaceae > Shinella > Shinella sp. 20P9.1.1. The sequence continues at coordinate 224,160 of NZ_JBYOLC010000010.1, read as the reverse complement.
CCTGGGCTCTTCCTCTCGCGCTGCTGGTGGCCTGGGAGATCGCCGCGCGCACCGGTCTCGTCACCGCCCGCCTCATGCCGGCGCCGACGACCGTCGCCATCGCCTTCTGGCGCTCGCTGCTGAACGGCTCGCTTCTCGTCCACACGCTCGCTTCCACCCAGCGCGCGCTGATCGGCCTTCTCATCGGTGGCGGGCTCGGCTTCCTGGCGGGCGTCGTCAACGGTCTCTGGAAGCCGGCCGAGACCCTGTTGGACAGCACGCTCCAGATGGTGCGCAACATCCCGCATCTGGCGCTCATCCCCCTCGTCATCCTCTGGTTCGGCATAGACGAGACGGCAAAAATCTTCCTTGTCTCCATCGGCGTCTTCTTTCCGATCTACATCAACACCTTCCATGGCGTGCGCACGATCGATCCACAGCTCGTCGAGATGGCCTCGGTCTATGGGCTTGATCGCAAGGCGCTCATCACGCGGATCATCCTTCCGGGCGCGCTGCCCTCCATCCTCGTCGGTCTGCGCTATGCGCTCGGCTTCATGTGGCTGACGCTCATCGTCGCCGAGACGATCTCCGCCACCAGCGGCATCGGCTATATGACGATGAACGCGCGGGAATTTCTGCAGACCGATATCGTGCTGCTGGGCATCATAGTCTACGCGCTGCTCGGCAAGCTTGCAGATGTGGCGACCCGTGCGATCGAAAGGCGCGTGCTGGTCTGGCATCCCGCCTATCAGGCCCGGCAGGGAGAGCAGCGATGAGCGCCGCCGATTTCTACGTGCCGGACAGCGCGGCAGGCTTGCCGATTTCGCTGTCGCGAGTGGAGAAATCCTTTGGCCGGCTGAACGTGCTCGGAAATGTAACCCTCGATATCCCGGCGGGCCAGTTCCTGGCCGTGGTCGGCCGGTCAGGTGGCGGGAAGTCGACCTTGATGCGCCTCATAGCCGGCCTCGATACGCCGGGCGGCGGTCGTGTAGCGATCGGCGGCCGTAAGGTCGAGCGCCTTCATCCTTCCGTGCGCCTGCTGTTTCAGGAGGCGCGTCTGGTGCCGTGGCAGCGCGTCATCGAGAATGTCGGCATCGCCCGCGGGCCGGACTGGCAGGAAAAGGCACGGCGCACGCTTGCCGATGTCGGGCTGGAAGGGCGCGAGGACGATTGGCCGAGCGTCCTGTCCGGCGGGCAGCGGCAGCGCGTGGCGCTCGCCCGTGCGCTGGTCAGCGAGCCGCAGATCCTGCTGCTCGACGAGCCCTTCGGCGCGCTGGACGCGCTCACGCGCATCGAGATGCATCGCCTGCTGGAGGATATCTGGGTACGACGCGGCTTCACCACGGTACTGATAACCCATGACGTCGCCGAAGCGGTGGCGCTTGCCGACCGGGTCGTCGTGCTGAGCGAAGGCGCCGTCGCGCTCGACATCGGGATCGATCTCGAGCGTCCCCGGCGGGAGCTCGCCGACCCGCGCGCCGTCGATCTCCAGCGCCAGATTCTGGAGGCGGTATAGGCCATCCTTTGAGACGGCGGCGCGGGCGCGCCGACCGACATTTTCGCCTGCCTGTGTCGTTTCCCGCACCCGGGCCGGCTCTATCATTTTATCGAGGAGTACCCATGACCATCCATACGAAACCGGTCCATCTGCCGACCATCGACTTTTCCCGCTTCTATGGCAACGCGGACGAGCGCGCGGGCTTCATCCGGGAATTGACCCGGGTGCTGCACGATCACGGCTTCTTCTATCTGACCGGCCATGGTGTGCCGCAGAGCCTGATCGACGACGTGATTGCCGCCTCGAAGCGGTTTTTTGCGCTGCCGGAGGCGGACAAGCTTTCGATTGAGATGGTCAAGTCGCCGCATTTCCGCGGCTACAACCGGGCGGGCTATGAGCGAACCCGCGGCGAGCAGGACTGGCGCGAGCAGCTCGACATCAATACGGAGGGCGCGGCGGTCGAGGCCGGGCCGGAGACGCCGTGGAACCGCCTCTATGGGCCGAACCAGTGGCCAGAAGCCCTGCCGGAACTGAAGCCGCTGCTCTTGCGCTATCAGGCCGAGGTCACGCGCATCGGCATCGATGTGCTCAAGGCCATCGCGCTGTCGCTCGGCCAGCCGGAAAACGCGTTCGCCGAGATCTACGAGCCCTCGCCCTCGCAGCTCCTCAAGATCATCCGCTATCCCGGCCGCGAGGCTGCCGGCAGCGACCAGGGTGTGGGTGCGCACAAGGACGGCGGCTTCGTCACGGTGCTCCTGCAGGACACGACGCCGGGGCTGCGCATCCGCACCGAAGAGGGCGTGTGGATCGAGGCGCCGCCGGTGCCGGGCACGTTCATCATCAACAGCGGCGAGCTGTTGGAGCTTGCCACCAACGGCTTCGTGCGTGCCGACGTGCATGATGTCGTCACCCCGCCCTCCGGCACGGAACGTTTCTCCGTCGCCTTCTTCCTCGGCGCGCGCTACGACGCGACCATCCCGGTCATCCCCTTGCCGGAGGCGCTGAAACGCGGCGAGCGCGGCGTGACGGTCGATCCCCTCAACCCGATCTTCCGTGAGGTCGGCGTCAATCATCTGAAGAGCCGCCTGCGCTCGCATCCGGATGTCGCAGCAAAGCATCATCCGGACCTGCTGCATCTGCTGGAAAAGCCGGCCAAGGCCTGACGACGTGTTCCCGCCCCTTAAGGGGCGGGCATCCATTTCCACGGAGGATGACGTGCCATGCCCGGACACCAAAGCAATGTGGTTTTCCTCCCCGTCGAGGATGCCGCCCGGGGCGCGGTTACCACGCTGTGGGAAACCTTGCGGACGGAAGCGGCGGCGGCTGCGCAGCGTGATCAGGCGCTGGCACGGGCGATGAAATCGTCCGTGCTGATGCATGCAAGCCTGGGCCACGCGCTCTCCCATCGCCTGGCGATCAAGCTCGCCGACCATGATGTCGACCGCGACGAACTACTGGCGCTGATCTACAGCGCCTATCTGGACAGGCCGGGCCTGCTCGGCGCGGCAGCGGCCGATCTTCAGGCGGTGAAGGATCGCGATCCCAGCAACAGCGAGGTGCTGACGCCGTTTCTCTATTTCAAGGGCTTTTCCGCGTTGCAGGCCTATCGGGTGGGCCATTGGCTCTGGGCGACGGGCCGGCGCCACCTTGCCCGCCATATCCAGAGCCGGATTTCGGAAACCTTCGCAATCGACATCCACCCCGCCGCTTCGATGGGGCGCGGCATCATGCTGGATCACGGCAGTGGCCTCGTCATCGGCGAAACCGCCGTCGTGGAGGATGACGTCTCTATCCTCCAGAACGTGACTTTGGGTGGAACGGGCAAGGAGACCGGCGATCGCCATCCGAAGGTGCGGCGCGGCGTGTTGATCGGGGCGGGCGCGAAGATACTTGGCAATATTGAGGTGGGCATCGGCGCCAAGATCGGCGCGGGCAGCGTCGTCGTCCTTCCCGTCGCGCCCTGTACGTCCGTCGTCGGCGTTCCGGCAAGGCCCGTGGGAAAGCCGCATTCGGCCTTGCCCGGCGTTACGATGGACCAGACCTTGAGCGAGCCGGACTATATCATCTGAGCCCGTCCGGCGTCCGTTTGCCGGTGGCACATACGGCTTAGGCCGGCGCCGTTCTCGCGGCTGCCGGCCATGATCGATGGGGTAGAAACCAGGCTTTTCCTAGGAGGCAGACGTCAGCTTGACGTTGCCGCCATGGCCGCCGCCGCCAAAGACCTGGTGATCGCCGAAGGACGACCGCAGCTGGTTGCGCGGGCCGGGCAGACCAAGCTCGGGGAAGAGCAGTTCGGAGACGCGGTAGGCCTCCTCGAGATGCGGATAGCCCGAGGCGATGACCGTATCGATGCCCAGCGCCTGGTATTCGCGCAGGCGCGCGGCGACGGTCTGCGGCGAGCCGACGAGGGCCGTTCCGGCGCCCGAGCGCACGAGGCCGATGCCGGCCCAGAGGTTCGGCGAGACTTCCAGCTTGTCGCGCCGGCCGTTGTGCAAGGCCACCATGCGCGCCTGGCCGACGGAATCGGAATTCTTCGTCAGCACTTCCTGCGCGGAGGCGATGGCGTCGTCGGACAGCTTGGAGATCAACCGGTCGGCGGCCTCCCAGGCCTCGTCATCCGTCTCGCGCACGATGAAATGCAGGCGGATGCCGAAGGAGGCCTCGCGGCCCTTGGCGGCGGCGGCCTTGCGGGCATGGGCGATCTTTTCGGCGACCTGTGCCGGCGGTTCGCCCCAGGTCAGGTACTTGTCGACGAGGCCACCGGCAAAATCGATCGCCGCATCCGAGGAACCGCCGAAATAGATCGGCGGGCGCGGCTGCTGCACCGGCGGCAGGCCGAGCTTGGCGCCGATCGCCTTGATATATTTACCGTCGAGTGTCGAATGACCCGTCTCGATCAGCTCGTTGAAGACCTGGAAGAATTCTGAAGCGTGGTCGTAGCGCTCGTCATGCGGCAGGAAAATGCCGTCGCCGGCCAGTTCCTGTGCGCTGCCGCCGACAACGATGTTGAGCAGCAGGCGGCCGTTCGAGACGCGGTCGAGCGTCGAGGCGAGGCGGGCGTAGTAAGCGGGCGTGGCGGTACCCGGACGGATGGCGACGAGGAATTTCAGGCGCTCGGTGCGGGCGGCGAGATCCGCGGCCAGCACGAAGGATTCTTCGCAAGCTGCACCGACGGGGATCAGGACGCCGGAATAGCCAAGCCGGTCGACGGCCACGGCTATTTCGCGGAAATAGCCGGGATCGGCCGGCCGGGCCAGATCGTCGGAGCCGAGATAGGAGCCGTCGCCGGAGCTTGGAATGAACCAGAGGAAATCGAGGGGCTTGTCGGTCTGCGTCATGGAGGCCATCCTGCCTGTGCGGTCTGTCGATCGGAGGGCAGGGCGTCGCCTGTCCAGTCGCGGCCAGAATAATAAATTCTATAGTTTCAGTAAGAAATTATATTCCGTCCTGCGGCGCTTGTTGGAATTTTTCGTCGCCGGCGGCGTTTCGCCGAGCTGCCGGTCAGGGACGTTTCCCGCCGGATGCGAGCCGCTTCTCCAGCCACCGGCTATAGCGTGACGCGCCGAAGCAGATGACGAAGTAGAGGATCGCCACCACCAGATAGGCCTCGTTGAAGAAGCCCAGCCATTGCGGATCGGCGGCCGAGGCGCGGGCGGCATTGAGCAGGTCGAAGATGCCGATGACCGCAAGCAGCGACGTGGCAAGCAGGAAGCCGATGGCGAGATTGACCATGCCGGGAATGACGATGCGGAACGCCTGCGGCAGGATGACCAGCCGTTGCGTGCGCCAGTAGCCGAGACCGAGCGCGGTGGCCGCCTCGCGCTGGCCTGAGGGAATGGCTTGCAGGCCGGCGCGGATGACTTCAGCGATATAGGCCGCCCAGAACAGCGTGATCATCACAATGGCGCGCAGCATCTTGTCGAGGGAAAGCGCATCCGGCAGGGCCATCGGCAGGATGAGCATGGCGACATAGAGAATGCCGACCATCGGCGTGCCGCGCATCAGCTCGATATAGAGCACGGAAAAGGTCCTGAGGCCGCCCAGCATCGAGCGGCGGGCCAGCGCCAGCAGTACGGCGATCGGCGTTGCGGCGGCAAAACAAACGGCCCAGACGAAGAGCGTCACCGGCAGGCCGCCCCACTGGTTCGAGGCGATGGGCGTCGATGTGAACGTGCCCTGCATCAGAAGCCAGCAGGCAAGGATGGTGATTGGCCATGCGACGAGCAGGGGACGACCCCAGAAACGGGGCAGCGCGCTTGCCGTGAGGATGGCGGCGAGAAGCAGGATGACCAGCGCCGGCCGCCAGATGAGTTCGGTCGGATAGAAGGCGAAGAGGATGAAGCGTAGCTTCGCCGTGACGAAAGCCCAGCAGGCGCCCTCGCGGGTGCATGCCGCCGCGTCGCCGACGAAGGTGGCGTCGAGCACCGCCCAGCGAAACAGCGGCGGCAGGATCTGCGACAGCAGCAGCAGCGTTGCAACCGTGATCAGCGTGTTGGCGCGCGTTCCGAAGAGGCCGGTGCGCAGGGTCGTGAGGAGGCGAGGGGACGTTACGGTCATCGGGTCGAGCCCCGCAGCGCGACGCGGTTGTTATAGACGTTCATCAGAGCGGAAAGCGCGAGGTTGATGGTGAGGAAGGCGCCGATCAGGATGATCAGGGCTTCCATCGACTGGCCGGTCGTGTTGGCGGTGGTGTTGATGATGCTGACGAGATCGGGAAAGCCGATGGCGACGGCCAGGCTCGAATCCTTGGTGAGATCGAGATAGCTCGATGTCGTCAGCGGCGTGATGACGCGCAACGCCTGCGGCAGCACGACGAGGCGGATGATCTGGCCGTCATGCAGGCCGAGCGCGCGGGCGGCTTCCCATTGGCCCGCGCCGACCGACTGGATGCCGGCGCGTACGATTTCGGCGATGAGGGCGGAGAACTTCACGACAAGGCCGGTCAAGAGAGCGGCGAATTCCGGCGAGAGATTGAGCCCGCCGCGAATGTTGAAGCCGGAAAGGGCCGGCGCCTGCGCAACGGGCCGGGCGCCGGAGAGCGTAAGCAGCAGGAGGATCGCTGCGGTGGACAGGATAATGGCGGAGGCACCGGTGCGGCGCGTCAGCCGGCCGGAAAGGCGCAGTGCGAGGAGGAGCACACCACCAACTGCACCGACTAGGGCAAAAGCCGCGAGGATGCCGAACGGCGCGCCCTCCAGCGAGGGGGCGGGGATATAGACACCGCGATTGGTGAGGAAGATTGCATCGAACAAAGCGGGTGCCTGGCGCGGCGCGGGCAGTGCCTTGGCGAGCGCCATCCAGAAGAAGAGCTGCAACAGCAGCGGCGTGTTGCGCGTGATCTCGATGAACCAGCGCACGAGGCCCGAGAGCAGCAGATTGCGCGACAGGCCGGCAACGCCGATGACGACGCCGAGAATGGTGGCGAGCAGGCAGCCGAGCAGCGAGACCTTGAGCGTGTTGATGAGGCCGGCGGTGATGGCCCTCAGATAGGTATCGCCGGCGCGAAAGGCGATGGCGCTTTCGCCGATCTCGAAATTGGCGGAACTGGAGAGGAAGCCGAAGCCGGGCAGGATGCCGATGCGCGCCATGGTTCCGAGCACGTTCGAGACGAACAGCCAGCCAAGCAGCGCAAGCGCCGCCAGGAAGGCAAGCTGGCCGATTGGCCAGCCGCCCCACCAGGCGCGGATCTTGCCTGTTATGCCGGGTCGTGGGGGACCCGGCATAATGGCGGTGCGAAACACGCGTCTGTCAGACATCAACGGAACGGCGGCGAATAGAGCAGGCCGCCATCGGTCCACAGGCTGTTATAGCCACGGTCCCAGCCGAGCGGCTTGAGATTGCGGTCATAGATCTCGCCGTAGTTGCCGACGGTTTTGATGATGTTGTAGGCCCATTTCGGATCCAACCCGATATCCTTGGCGAAGGACGGATCGACGCCGAGGAAGCGCTGGATGGCCGGATCCTCCGATTCCAGGAACTGATCGACATTCGCCGAGGTGATGCCCCATTCCTCGGCCTGGATGGTGGCGTTCACCGTCCAGTTGACGAGCTCCAGCCAGCGATCATCGCCGCCGGCGATTGCCGGCGCGAGCGGTTCCTTGGAGAGGCGCTCGGGCAGCAGGACGTAATCGTCCGGCTTCTTCAGCTGGGTGCGCTTGCCGACGAGATCGGATGAGTCCTGCGTGATCGCGTCGACGCGGCCGGATTCCAGCGCATCGATGAACTGTCCGGTGTCCTCGATGGTGACGGGCGTGAAGGTCTTGCCGGTCTTGCGGAAGAAGTCGGCGACGTTCAATTCGCCGGTCGTGCCGCTCTGCGCGCCGATGGTCGCGCCGTCGAGATCGGCGGCCTTGGTCACGCCGAGATCCTTGCGCACCAGGATGCCCTGGCCGTCGTAGAAGACCGTCGGGCCGAAGTGGAAGCCGAGCTTGAAGGCGCGGGTGGCGGTGACCGTCACGCCGGACAGCAGGATGTCGAATTCGCCGCTCTGAAGGGCCGGCAGACGCTGCTGCGGCGAGGAGGAGGTGAACTCCACCTTGTCGGGCGAGCCGAAGACGGCGATCGACAGCGCGCGGCCGTAATCGACGAAGAAGCCCTTCCACTTGCCGTCACCGTCAGGCGCGAAGAAGCCCGGCGTGGTGCCGACGCCGACCTTGATCGCGCCGCGCTGGTTGATCTTGTCGAGCGTCGGGCCGGCATGGGCGAGACCGGAGAGCATCGTCGTGGCAAGGAAGGCGGCGGCCGCAGCCGACTGGATCACCCGCCGGAAGGCTTTTTGTACTATCATATTGAAATGTCCCCATTTTCAAAAAGAAACGAGCTTCCGCCGCCGGGTGGTTCTGCCGGGCGAAAGAAGATATTTTTATATTATCTATAAAATTAGTATATTTAAGAGTCTGGCATTTCAAATTTCGCCATGGATGCAGAAATTGCTTCTAAGACATCGGGCCTGGTCGGCTGATTTTGATAGAGCGTGAAGTGGAACGCGCAAGCATCGGGGTGACGACAAAGTCAGCCGGACGGGATCCCCTCCGATCCCTGCTTGCCTAGTCTGGTACTTTCAAAACGGATAAACGAGACGCGGGCCTGCGGGCATTCCCGGAATCGGCTCCGTCGGGATCGATCACGATCATTCGCAAACCGCGATGCGTGGAACCGTGGCACAGTTTGGCTGAAATGCCTTCCCCAATGTCCGATAAGCGGTCTGGACCGGCAGCGCGTTCCCGAGGTTGACGAGATGAGCCGGCGGTGGCGTGCACAGGATGTCCAATTCATGTGGCATCCCATTCGTGAAAGAATATTTCCTCTACCGCACTCATAATAATCCATAAAATCTATAAACTATTATCAATATCGCTAGGCTGGTCCCATTATCGTTTGAGGGGACAACCTATGAGCCAGCAACCCGAATCCATTCTCTCCAAGGGCCTTTCCCGGCGCAATCTCATTAAAGCCGCCGGCGTGACGGCCGTTGCCGCCGGCGCCGGTGTGATCGGCGCGCGCTCGACGCGCTATGCCATCGCCGGCAATCTCATTCCCATCAAGCTGGAATGGACCGAGGTGGCGGCCTGCCATTCGCCGGTCGGCTTCGGTCTCTCCAAGGGTATCTATGCCAAGCATGGCCTCGATGTGGAACTGTTCTACCAGGGCGCCAGTGGCCAGACGCTCATCCAGGCGCTGGCCACCCGCAAGGCCGAGGCCGGTCCGGGCCTGCTCTACGATTGGCTGAAGCCCATCGAGCAGGGGTTCGACGTGCGCCTGTTCGCCGGCTCGCATGGTGGCTGCCAGAGCATTCTCGTCCAGCCGGATTCCGACATCAAGACGCTGACCGATCTCAAGGGCAAGACGATCGGCACCTTCGACGTCATGTCGCCCTCGCGGGTCGCCTTCTCGGTCGCGCTCGCCAAGGCCGGCCTCAACCCGGAAACCGATGTCACCTGGAAGGTCTTCCCCTTCGATCTCGTCGCGGAGGGCGTGCTGAAGGGCGAGGCGGATGCCGTCGCGCATATGGACCCCTGGGCCTATTCCTACGAGAAGAAACACGGCTTCCGCCGCGTCGCCGATACGCAGACCGGCACGTTCAAGGACCGCGTCTGCTGCGTGCTCGGCGTCAACGGCGATTATTACGAAGCCAACAAGGATGCCATCAAGCGCGTCGCCGCCGCCAATCTCGAAATCCACCAGTACACGGCAAAGCACCCGGACGAAGTCGCCAAGTGGTATTTCGACACGCTGAAGCCCGGCCTGTCGCTCGAAGACCTGACGGAAGTGCTCGCCGCCTTCACCTATCACGACCACTGGTTCGGCAAGGACCTGCTGAAGGAAGTACAGATCGGCTACGAGGATCTGAAGCTCACCGGCGTCATCGATGCGGGCACCGATCCGGCCGAGATCGCCAACCGCATCACCATCGACATCTTCGCGTGATGCCATGAGCGCTGCGGTCGAGGATACATTTGAGAGTGCGGGCGAGGGGGCGGGGCGGCGATCCCTAGCCCTGCCGTTCACCGGCATCTGGCGCAACGGGCTTTTCGCGGCCGGCACGTGGGCTCTCACCGCGGCGCTGACCTATGGTCTGCCCGATGTCATCACCTGGGGCGCGACCGAGCTTTTTGCCGCCGTCGCGCTCGTCGGCGCGGGGATTTTCCTCGCGCTTTCGGTGACGGTGCACAGGCTCGGCAGCGTCGGCCGCACGCTCGTGCACTACGGGCCGTGGTTCATCGTGCTCGGCCTGTGGCTCGCCGTCTGGGAAGTGCTGACGGCCAAGCTGGGCTGGCTTCCAAAACCGTTCTTCTCGCCGCCGCAGGGCCTGCTGCATGTCTATATGACGGACTGGGACCGGCTGTTGATCTGCATCGCCTATACCGGACGGCTCTGGGGGCTCGGCTTCTTCTCGGGCATCCTCGTCGGCTTTGCCGGCGGCGTGGCGCTCGGCTGGTCGAAGCGTTTTGCCTATTGGGGCATGCCGCTTCTGAAACTGATCGGCCCGGTGCCGGCCAGCGCCTGGATCCCCTGCACCTTCTTCATCTTCCCCTCGACCTTCCACGCCTCGATCTTCCTCGTGGCGCTCGCGTCTGGCATTCCGGTGGCGATCCTCACGGCGGCCGGCGTCAGCCAGGTCAACCGCTCCTTCTATGACGTCGCCCGCACGCTCGGCGCCGACAATCGCTTCCTGATCTTCAAGGTGGCGATCCCGGCCTCGCTGCCGAACGTTTTCGTCGGCCTCTTCATGGGGCTCTACTATTCCTTCGCCGTGCTGGTTGTCGCCGAAATGCTCGGCGCCAAGTTCGGCCTCGGCTGGTACCTCCAGTTCAACACGGCCTATTCGGCCTATGCCAATGTCTATGCCGCCCTGATCATCATGGCGCTGATCTGCGCCGGGCTCGTGCGCCTGCTCTTCGTGGCGCGTGACCGCCTGCTCGGCTGGCAGAAGGGGATCCTCTGATGGCGCTCGCTCTTGCAGAAGCCGTTCCCGTCGAAAGCATCGCGCTCGATGTGAAAGGTGTTTCCCACCGCTACGACCTCGATGGCAAGGCGTTGCAGGTTCTCGACAATGTCAGCCTGACAATCGCGCCGGGCGAATTCGTCGCCCTGCTTGGGCCGTCGGGCTGCGGCAAGTCCACGCTGCTGCGTTTGGCCGCCGGCCTCGAAACCGCGACGGTCGGCAAGGTGCTGGAGGATGGGCGCCCCATCACCGCGCCGAACCCCGACCGCATCCTCGTCTTCCAGGATGCGACGCTGTTTCCCTGGCGCACGGTACGCGACAATATCGCGACAGGCCTCGAAGCCCGCCGCCTGCTCGACACGAAGGGCTATCGCATCGACGAGGTCCTGAAGCTCGTCAAGCTCGAAGGTTTCGCGGACTTCTATCCGCACCAGCTCTCGGGCGGCATGGCGCAGCGCGCGGCCCTTGCTCGCGCGCTGGTCAACGATCCGAAACTGCTTTTGCTCGACGAACCCTTCGGCAAGCTCGACTCGCTGACCCGCCTGCGCATGCAAAACGAATTGCTCGAGCTCTGGAAGAGCGCCGGCTTCACCGCACTGCTCGTCACGCATGACGTGGAGGAGGCGCTGCTGCTCGCCGACCGCGTCATCGTTCTGTCCGACCGGCCGGCCTCGATCGTCGCGGAAATCCGGGTCGACCGGCCCCATCCGCGGCGGCGCGACGATGCCACGCTGGTGGCGCTGCGCAGCCAGCTGCTCGAAAAGCTGGGGATCTCCCATGACGTCTAGCGCGCGCCTTTCCTATCACGCTGTTGCAGCGGCCGGCGGTGGCCTTGCTTTGCTGTCGCTCGGCTGGTGGTGGCTGATCTTCAGCAAGGTCGTCGAGGCGGATTATCTCACCGTCCGCCAGGCCGTGACCTGCATCGCCGGCGCGTCGGATCTCTGCGCGCTCGCCCAGGCGCTCTGCACAAACGACCATCTCTACGGCATCCGGTGGTATGCGCCGGAAGCCTTCTGGGCCGCAGCAAGCATCCTCGTCGCCGGCGTCCTTCTGTCAGCCCGTCCCGCGCGCGCCTGAAAGCGCATCATCCAAGGAGAAGTGTCATGACGATCCATCAAGCCCCCGAGGTTGCCGAGCAGGATATCGTGCAGGTTCCCGCGGGAACCGCGACCTTCAAGAGCCGCCATCCCGAAACCATCGCGCTGCATGGCGGCAGCTTCCGTTATGATCCCACGACCGGTGCCGTCGCCGTGCCGATCTACCAGACAAGCTCGTTCCAACTGCCCGGCACCGAGGGGGCCGACAAGCTCTTCGCGCTGGAAGCGCCCGGCCATCTCTACACCCGCGTTTCCAACCCCACGCAGGATGCGTTCGAACAGCGACTTGCAGAGCTTGAAGGTGGTGCCGCAGCACTCGCCCTCTCGTCCGGTCAGGCGGCCTCGGCCTTCGCCATCCTCAACATCGCCCGCGCCGGCGACAACATCGTCAGTGCCGCCGGCCTCTATGGCGGCACCTGGGCGCTCTTCGCCGCAACGCTGAAAAGCTTCGGCATCGAGACCCGCTTCGTCGATGCAAGCGACCCGGAGGCCTTCGAGAAGGCGACGGACGATCGCACGCGCGCCTATTATGCCGAATCCCTGCCGAACCCGAAGCTGGAGGTCTTCCCGATCGCCGAAGTGGCTGCCATCGGCCGCCGGCATGGCATTCCGCTCATCGTCGACAACACCGCCGCCCCACTGGTCATCCGCCCGCTGGAGCATGGTGCGGCCGTCGTCGTCTATTCCACGACGAAATATATCGGCGGCCACGGCACCTCGATCGGCGGCGCGATCGTCGACAGCGGCACCTTCCCCTGGACGGAGAACCCGGCCCGCCAGCCGAACCTCACCGAGCCCGATGCGAGCTATCAGGGCAAGACCTGGATCGAGAAGGCCGCGGCCATCGGCTTCCACCCCTATATCCTGCGCGCCCGCGCCGTGCTCCTGCGCGATCTCGGTGCAGCGATCAGCCCGCAGAACGCCTTCCAGTTCATCCAGGGTCTCGAAACGCTACCGCTGCGCCTGCGTCAGCACAACGAGAATGCGGTGAAGATCGCCGAGTTCCTGAAAGGGCACGCCAAGGTCGAGCGCGTCATCTTCCCGAAATTCCAGGAAGGGGCGGTCAAGGCGCGGGCGGACAAGTATTTTAAGCCGGGTTATTTCGGTGCGCTGGTCGGCTTCGAGCTGAAGGGCGGGCGCGAAGCTGGCCGCCGCTTCATCGACAGCCTGCAGCTCTTCTACCACCTCGCCAATATCGGCGATGCCCGCTCGCTGGCGATCCACCCTTCGACGACCACCCATTCGCAGCTCTCGCTGGAAGACCAGCTCGCGACCGGCGTGACGCCCGGCTATGTGCGCCTCTCCATCGGTCTCGAACATCCCGACGATTTGATCGCCGACCTGGAACGGGCCATCGCCTTGGCCTGACGCCAGGCTCCGTTCCGATCGGCCCATGCCCCGGCGCACCTCCTCGCGCCGGGGTTTTTCATTTTGCACGCTTCGCCTCGTTTGCGCTCGGTCTGCAAAAAGAAACGCCATTCCACTTTAAAATACATATAAAAGATAGAATTTCTGTATTTTTATAAGGCGACCGCTACTCTCAGGGCCAATTCCAAAGGTGACCGGCTTCCCCGGACACGGCAGCGAGAAGCAGGGTAGCATGACGCAGATCGAAAACGCCTGGGGCGCTGGCCCGGGTGAGGATTATGAAGCACTGGCCGCACCGTTCCGGCCGATTTTTGCCGAGATCGCTGCGAGTGCGACCGAACGCGACCTCAATCGCGGCCTGCCGCATGAGGCGATCCGCCATCTCAAGGAAGCGGGTTTCGGCGCGGTGCGCCTGCCGGTGGAGGCGGGTGGCAAGGGTGCCAGCCTGCCGCAGTTCTTCAACCTGCTGATCGAGCTTTCGGCGGCCGATTCCAACATCACGCAGGCATTGCGCGGCCATTTCGGCTTCACCGAGGATATTCTCAACACCCGGGATCCGGAGCGTCGCGGTCTGTGGCTCGGACGCATCGGTGCCGGCGAGATCACCGGCAATGCCTGGAGCGAGATCGGTGCGGGGGCATCCCTTGACCGCTTCTCCACCAATGTCGCGGAGAAGGACGGTAGGCTCGTCCTCAACGGCGCGAAATATTACACGACCGGCTCGCTCTTCGCCGACTGGATCGATGTCGGCGCCTCCAATGCGGAGGGCGAGGGCATCTCGGTATCCGTGCGCCGCCACGCCGAGGGCGTCGATGTCGTCGACGACTGGGATGGCTTCGGCCAGACCCTGACGGCGAGCGGCACGACGACCTTCCGCGACGTCGTGGTCGAGCCGCAGGATATCGTCATCGATGACGAGCGCTTCCGCTATTCCGCCGCCTTCTACCAGCTCGTGCATCTCGCCACGCTTGCCGGCATCGGTCGGGCGATCACAGCCGATGTCGCGAAGGCCGTCGCGGAACGTCGCCGCACCTATACCCATGCCGCGGCCGCCCGCTCCAGCGAAGACCCGCAGGTTTTACAGGTCGTCGGCCGCATCCGCGCCGCCGCCTATGCCGCGGCCGCCATCACGCTTCAGGCGGCCGCCAGCCTGCAGAGGGCCTTCGAGGCGCATTTCATCGACGACGCCGATGCCGAGGAACAGGCGAATGCGATTGCCGAACTAGAGGCCGCGCAAGCCCAGACGGTCGTCTCCGACCTGATCCTGGAAGCCTCGACCCTGCTGTTCGACGCGCTCGGCGCTTCGGCCACCAAGAAGCCTGCCGGCCTCGACCGGCACTGGCGCAATGCCCGCACGCTCGCCTCGCACAATCCGCGCATCTACAAGCACCGCATCATCGGCGACTTCGCCGTCAACGGCACGCCGCCGCCCTATCAGTGGCGCATCGGCGCGAGCGCGGGCTGAGCGCGATGATCCGGCTCGAGAATATAACCAAGAGCTTTGCCGGCAAGGAGGGCGCGGTCGCGGCACTCGACGGCATCGACCTGACCATCGCCAAGGGCGAGATCTTTGGCATCATAGGCTCCTCCGGTGCCGGCAAGTCGACGCTGGTGCGGCTGATCAACCTGCTCGAACGTCCCACCGGCGGCGAGGTCTTCGTGGCCGGCGAGCGGGTGACGGACGCCAAGGGTCAGCGCCTGCGCGATCTGCGCCGGACAATCGGCATGGTGTTTCAGCATTTCAACCTCTTGAGCGCCCGCACCGTCGCCGGCAATGTCGCCTATCCGCTCGAACTCACCGGCCAGTACGGCAAGGCGGAGATCGCCGAACGGGTGGCAGCGCTGCTTGACCGTGTCGGCCTGTCGGAGCATGCGCAGAAATATCCGCGCCAGCTTTCGGGCGGGCAGAAGCAGCGGGTCGGTATTGCGCGCGCGCTCGCCTGCGAGCCTGAAGTGCTGCTCTGCGACGAGGCGACGAGCGCGCTCGATCCGCAGACGACCGGCGCCGTGCTCGATCTGCTGCGCCAGATCAACCGCGATCTCGGTGTGACCATCGTGCTCATCACCCATGAGATGGATGTGATCCGCCGCACCTGCGACCGCGTCGCCGTGCTGGATCGCGGCCGCGTGGTGGAGACGGGCGTGGTGACCGACGTCTTCCTGCATCCGCGCCATGCCGCGACGCTGCGGCTGGTGCGTGAGGCGGAGCCGGATGGCGGTTCGCTCGATGCCGCCGCCGCTTCCGATCTCGGCGGCCGAGCGGTTCGCCTCACCTTCACGGGACCGTCCGCGCACAAGCCGATCCTCGGCCGTATCGCCCGCGAAAACCTCGTGGACTACGCGATCCTCGCCGGCCGCGTCGGCCATATCCGCGAGACGCCCTATGCGCAGTTCATCGTCTCGCTCAGCGGGCGGGATGTGGCAGGCGCCATTGCCGGGCTGCGCGCCAGCGGCGTCGATGTGGAATTGCAGGGCGGGGCGCCGGTGCCCGAAATCGAGGAAAGGGCGCGCCATGTCGTTTGACAATCTCTATTGGGGCGACATCGGTGCAGCCCTTGCCCAGACGCTCGCCATGGTCGGCGGTGCGCTACTGCTCACCGTTCTGCTCGGCCTGCCGCTCGGCATCCTGCTCTTCCTGACGGGGCGGCAGCAGCTGTTCCAGGCGCCGGTCGCCTATGGCAGCCTGTCCTTCGTGCTGAGCATCATCCGCTCGGTGCCCTTCATCATCCTGCTCATCGTGCTGATGCCGGTAACGGTCATCGTGACGGGCACCTCGCTCGGCATTCGCGGCGTCATCTTCCCGCTCGTCGTCGGCACGGCGCCCTTCTTCGCGCGGCTGGTCGAGACGGCCCTGCGCGAGGTGGATCGCGGTATCATCGAGGCGAGCCTCGCCATGGGCGCCTCCACCACGCAGACGATTTTCCGCGCCGTGCTGCCCGAGGCGCTGCCGAGCCTGCTCGCCGCCATCACCGTCACGGCCATCGTGCTCGTCGACTACACGGCGATGTCCGGCGCCATCGGCGGCGGCGGGCTCGGGGATCTGGCGATCCGCTACGGCTACCACCGGTTCCAGACCGAAATCATGCTGGTCTGCGTGGCGATCCTCATCGTCTTCGTCCAGCTCATCCAGGCGAGCGGCAACCGCCTCGTCACCCACTTTTCCCGCAAATAACCAACGCTCGGAGCATACCATGCGCATCCTCAAATCCATTACCCTTGCGGCCAGCCTCGCTATCGCCGCCTTCGGCACTGCCAAGGCGAATGACACGCTCGTCGTCGGCGCCACCGCCATTCCGCATGCGGAAATCCTCGAATTCGTGAAGCCCATCCTTGCCAAGGATGGCCTCGATCTCGATATCCGCGTCTTCACGGATTACATCCAGCCGAATGCCCAGCTGGTCTCCGGCGAACTCGACGCCAATTACTACCAGTACAGGCCGTTCCTGAACGACTACAACAAGGAGCGTGGCACCGCACTCGTGCCGATCGTGCCCGTTCATATCGAGCCCTTCGTCGCCTATTCGACGAAGATCGATGCGATCGACAAGCTCGAGGACGGCGCGACGGTCGCGATCCCGAACGATCCGGTCAATGGTGGGCGCGGCCTGCTGTTGCTCCAGAAGCTCGGGCTGATCAAGGTTTCCGGCAAGCCGGAACTGACCTCGCCGGAAGACACGCTGCCGACCATCAAGGACGTCGTCGAGAACCCCAAGAACCTCAAGATCGTCGAACTCGAATCCGCCCTCCTGCCGCGCGCGCTGGGCGAGGTCGATCTGGCCGCGCTCAACGGCAATTATGTCTTCGAAGCCAAGCTCGACATCGAAAAGGCGCTGCTCGTCGATCGCGGCCAGGACGGCTACAACGTCTGGAGCGAATATCTGGTGACGCGCCCCGAGACCAAGGACGACGCGCGCGTCGCCAAACTCGCCAAGGTGCTCAACAGTGACGAAACGCGGAAGTTCATCCAGGAGCGCTACAAGGGACAGGTGGTCGCCGCCTTCTGATATCCGCCTTTCGCCGCCGGGCTGCGCCAGCCGCAGCCCGGCCTTTCTTTCCGACAGGATGGCAGCACACCATGAGCTCGAACACCGCGACCGCAACACGTCTTTCTTCTCTTGCAGAGCCGGGCGAACCCGGCTGGCTGCCCAATCCGCCGGTGGCGCCGGCCCATGTCATCCGCGACGATGCGGAGGCGATTGCCGTTGCCGAGCAGCTGCGGCCGCTCTTTGCCGCCGAGGCGAAGGAGCGCGACCGCGACAGGCGGTTGCCGTTCCGCGAGGTCGATCTCTTTTCGCAGAGCGGGCTGTGGGGTATCACCATTCCCAAGGAGTATGGCGGTGCCGGCGTTTCGCAGGTCACGCTGGCGAGGGTCTTCGCGACGCTGGCCGCCGGCGATCCCTCGCTGACGCAGATCGCCCAGAACAGTTTCGAGATCATCGACGTCATCCGGCAGACGGGCAGCGAGGCGCAGAAGCGCGAACTCTTCGGTGCGGTGCTCTCCGGAAAACGCCTTGGCAATGCCTTCTCCGAATTCGGCGGCAAGAATGTCGAGGCCTTCGAGACGAGGCTTGTCCGCAAGGGCGATCATTTCGTGGTTTCGGGCAAGAAGTTCTATTCGACGGGCGCGCTTTTCGCCCATCTCGTGCCCATCGTGGCCCTGGACGAGGAGGGTCATGTCGTTGTTGCGGTCGCGGATCGCGACGCGGCGGGGCTGGAGGTCGTCAACGACTGGTCGGCCTTCGGCCAGCGCACCACGGCCAGCGGCACGGTGACCCTTGATGAGGTCGCCATTCCCGCAAGCCGCGTGTTGCCCGCCCATATCGTCTATGAGAACCAGAGCGCCGTCGGCCCGCAGAGCCAGCTCATTCATGCGGCCATCGATGCCGGCATTGCCCGCGGCGCCATCGAGGCGACCATCGATCTTGTGCGCAACCATGCCCGCCCGTGGATCGACAGCGGCTCGGACCGCGCCGGCGACGATCCCTATACGATCGCGGCCATCGGCGACCTGAAGATCCGCCTGCACGCCGCCGAGGCATTGCTGGACCGCGCCGGCGGGGAGCTCGACGCGACGATTGCCGACGTCAATGACGAGACGATCGGCAAGGCGAAGATCGCGGTCGCCGAGGCCAAGGTTCTGACGACGGAGGTGGCGCTGGCTGCAGCCAACAAGCTGTTCGAGCTTGCCGGCACGCGCTCGACGCTCGGCGTGCACAATCTCGACCGCTTCTGGCGCGATGCGCGCACGCATACCCTGCACGATCCGGTGCGCTGGAAGTTCCACGCGGTCGGGCAATATTACCTCAACGGCGTGCAGCCGCCGCTGCATTCGTGGATCTGACCCGGTCCATGGCAAAGGAAATCCTCATCAACGCGTTCAACATGAACTGCGTCGGCCATATCAACCATGGCCTCTGGACCCATCCGCGCGACCGGTCGAGCGACTACAACAGGCTGGACTACTGGACGTCGCTCGCCGCGACGCTGGAGCGCGGCCTGTTCGACGGACTGTTCCTCGCCGATATCGTCGGGGTCTATGATGTTTATCAGCAATCCGTCGACCTGACGCTGCGCGAATCCATCCAGCTTCCGGTCAACGATCCCCTGATGCTGGTCTCGGCCATGGCGGCGGTGACGAAGGGGCTCGGTTTCGGCGTGACCGTCAATGTCCATGCCGAGGAGCCCTATATCTTCGCCCGGCGCCTCTCGACGCTCGATCATCTGACGGATGGCCGCATCGGCTGGAACATCGTGACCGGCTATCTCGACAGTGCGGCGCGCGCCGTGGGCCAGGCGGCGCTTGGCGAGCACGATACGCGCTATGACCGGGCCGATGAATGCCTCGACCTGCTCTATGCGCTTTGGGAGGGCAGCTGGGATGACGATGCCGTGCGGCGCGACCGTGCCGCGCGCGTCTATGCCGATCCCGCCAGGGTGCGGAAGATCCGGCACGAGGGCCCGTATTTCAAGGCGGAGGGCTATCATCTTTCGGAGCCGTCGCGCCAGCGTACACCCGTCCTCTATCAGGCGGGTACGTCCGGCCGCGGACGGCAGTTTGCCGCACGCCATGCCGAATGCGTCTTCATCTCCTCGCCCGACACGGCGGTCGCCCGCACGGCATCGCGAGCGATCCGGCAGGGCGCGGTGGAAGCGGGGCGGCGGGCCGAGGATGTGCGCATCTTTGCCGGCATCACCGTCGTCGTGGACCGCACGGAAAAGGCAGCGCGGGAAAAATACGAGGATTATGTGCGCCATGCGAGCCCGGAGGCGGGTCTTGCCCATTTCTCCGCCGGCACGGGCATCGATTTCTCGCAATACGACCTCGACGAGCCGATTATCTACGGCAAGGGCAATTTCGTGCAGACCTCCGTCGATCTGGCGCGTGAACGCGGCTGGACCAAACGCACCATTCTTTCGGGCATGGCGCTTGGCGGGCGTTATCCGCTTGTTGTCGGCGATGCCGATCAGGTTGCCGACGCGCTGGAAGCGTGGATCGACGCGGGCGAGGTGGACGGCTTCAACCTGGCGCGCACGGTGACGCCGGAAAGTTACGAGGATTTCATCGATCTCGTCGTGCCCGTGCTGCAGGAGCGCGGCCGCTACAAGACCGCCTATGGCGAGGGTAGCCTGCGCAACCGGCTGTTCGGTGGAGGCGACCGATTGCCGGACCGTCACCCCGCCGGCGCTTTTCGCACGCGCGCCGCGCTGTGAGAAACGGCCTTGGCGCGGTAGCGCCGTCAGCCTGCGCGGTTTCTTTCTCGATGGACTGCAACTTTGGAAAATTCTGCCTGTCTCCGGCCAATAGTCCATTTAATTTGTAGAATACATGAACGCCATCAGCTTCGCCAATCGCAAGGCCGCCGCCTGCGCCCGATCCCGCGTCTTTCGAAAGGATTTCTCATGAGCAGCGTTATCAGGCTCGCCGAGCCCCAGGATACGGCCCACCGTATCGCCAGCGAGGACGAGGCGTTGGCCGTCGCCCGCACACTGGCCGCCGAGTTCGTTGGCGGCGCGAGCCGCCGGGACTATGAGCGGGCGCTGCCGCATGAGGAGCTGGACAGGCTTTCGGCCTCCGGCCTGCTCGCCATCACCGTTCCCGCAGACTATGGCGGCATCGACGTTTCCAATTCCGTGCTCGCCGAGGTCACGGCGATCCTGTCGGAGGCCGACAGTTCGATCGGGCAGATCCCGCAGAACCATTTCTACATTCTCGAGGCGCTCCGCCATGATGGCAGCGAGGCGCAGAAGCGCTTCTATTTCGGCCGCGCACTGGCCGGCGATCGTTTCGGCAATGCGCTTTCCGAGGTCGGCACGAAGACGGTGGGCGATTACAACACCCGCATTACGCCCGACGGCGCAGGTTTTCGCATCAACGGGCGGAAGTTTTATTCCACAGGCGTGCTCTTTGCCCATTGGGTGGTGATCTTCGGGCTCGATGCGGAGGACCGCCTCACCATGTCCTTCGCCCCGCGCGGGACCGAGGGGATCGAGATCGTCGACGACTGGGACGGTTTCGGCCAGCGCACGACGGGCAGCGGCACGACGATCCTGCGCGACGTCTATGTGCCGGCCGATGCCGTCGTGCCGCATCAGAAAGGTTTCGAGCGCCCCGGTACGATCGGTTCGGTCGGCCAGATTATCCATGCCGGGGTCGATCTGGGTATTGCGCGGGCGGCCTTGAAAGAGACGATCGGTTATGTTCGCGACAAGGCGCGGCCGTGGACCGGCAGCGGGGTCGAGCGCGCCGCCGACGATCCGCTGACCATCGCCCGCATCGGCGAACTCGCCATCCGCGTCGAGGCGGCCGAGGCGACATTGGAGCGGGCCGGGCGCAAGGTCGACCAGGCGCAGGTCAATCTCACCGCGGACAATGCCGTCGCCGCGACGCTTGCGGTGGCCGCCGCCAAGGTGCTGACGAGCGAGCTCGCCATCGACGCCACCAACGTGCTTTTCGAACTGGCCGGCACTTCCGCCACCAAGCGCGGCCTCAACCTCGAACGCCACTGGCGCAACGCCCGCACCCACACGCTGCACGATCCGGTGCGCTGGAAGTATCACGTCGTCGGCAACTATCACCTCAATGGCGTCACGCCGCCGAAGAACGGCGCGCTCTGAAATCCAGCCTCGTGGTGGGGGTGGTCACCTGGTCGCAATCCCCTTGGGGTTGCGGCCTTTTTTATTGGTGATCCAACCGGTTTGGAGATCGCGTGGATGCCGCTCCCCGAGACTTCGGCCCGTAATCAGAAAAGCCATTCCGGAAATTAATCTATATAAAAGATAGAATTTCTGTATTTGAATGCGGAAGACGCTATCTTCGCTCCCGGTCGATGCCGTCGGGCATCCTCGTTCGCTGGAGAGACCCATGGCACGCCACATCCGCTTCAACGCCTTCGACATGAACTGCGTGGGCCACCAGTCCCCCGGCCTCTGGGCGCATCCGCGCGACAAGTCCTGGAAATACAAGGACCTGGACTATTGGCAGGATCTCGCCCGCACATTGGAGCGCGGGGTTTTCGACGGTATCTTCATTGCCGATGTCATTGGCTACTACGATGTCTACAAGGGCTCGAACTACCACGCCATCCATCAGGCCGCGCAGCTTCCGGTGAACGATCCGCTACAGCTTGCGGCCCCCATCGCGCTCGCCACCGAACATCTCGGCATCGGCATCACCGCCTCCACCTCCTTCGAACATCCCTATACCTTCGCCCGCCGCCTCGCGACGGCGGACCATCATTCCAAGGGGCGTATCGGCTGGAACATCGTCACCTCCTATCTGGAGAGCGGCGCGAAGAATATCGGGCAGGGCGGCCTGCGCCGGCACGACAATCGCTACGAGGTCGCCGCCGAATATGTCGAGGTGCTCTACAAGCTGCTCGAAGGCTCCTGGGAGGAGGGGGCGGTGGTGCGCGACGGCGACAGGCGCATCTTCACCCATCCGGAAAAGGTCCACGAGATCGGCCACAAGGGCAAGTATTTCGAGGTGCCGGGCTACGGCCTCACCGAGCCCTCGCCGCAGCGGACACCGGTTCTCTACCAGGCCGGCGCCTCCGGTCCGGGCAAGGCGTTTGCCGCAGCCCATGCCGAATGCATCTTCGTCGCCGCGCCGACGAAATCGGTGCTGAAGGCCTACGTCGCCGATATCCGCCAGCGCATTGCCGCCGCCGGCCGCGATTCGAAGAAGGTCTATATCTATACGCTCGTCACCGTCATCACCGACGAGACCGAGGAAAAGGCGCAGAAGAAGTTCGAGGACTACAGGAGCTACGTCTCCTATGACGGCTCGCTGACCTTCATGTCCGGCTGGAGCGGCATCGATTTCGGCCAGTATGCGCCCACGGATGTGGTCGAGAAGATCGAGACCAACGCCATCCACTCCTTCGTCGAGCATATTGCCGGCGGCGACAAGTCCTGGACCATCGACGAGCTCGCGCAGTTCGGCGGCATCGGCGGCATGGGACCGGTCTTCGTCGGCTCGCCGGAGCGCATTGCCGATATCCTGCAGGAATGGGTGGCCGATACGGATGTCGACGGTTTCAACCTCGCCTATGCGGTGACGCCCGACAGCTTCGAGGACGTCGTTGCCCATATCGTGCCGGAATTGCAGAAACGCGATGCCTATCCGACGGCCTACAGGCAGGGTACATTGCGGGAAAAGCTGTTCGGCGAGGGACCCTATCTGCCGAAAACCCATCCGGCCGACGGCTACCGGGATATCGAAGCCGTGAAGCGGCGCGATGCCGAACGTATTCCGGCGCTGAAATCGATCGGCGCGTAAAGCAGTGTCAATGCCGATGTCCCTTCCGGACGTGACTGTGGACCAGAGCCGTGCAACGCCCGTCGTCGCCATCATCGGCGGCGGCTTCACGGGGGCGGCCTGTGCCTGTCATCTCGCAGGCAAGCTTGCCGGCGGTGCCGCTGGGATCGTCGTCTTCGAACCCCGGTCGGTACTCGGTGGCGGCCTCGCCTATGATACGGATGAACGGGCGCACCGCATCAACGTGCCGGCGTCGCGCATGACGCTCGTGCCCGAGGACGGCGATCATTTTCAGCGCTGGCTCGAAAGCAGCGGCGCCCTTGCCGATGATCCGGACGCCATTACGCCAGATGGGCACGCCTTTGCGCGCCGCTCCGCCTTCGGCCGTTATGTCGCCGACAGCCTTGCTCCCCTTGTCGCCCGCGGCGCGATCGAGCATCGCCGCAGCCGTGTTCGGGCGCTGACAGGGTCTCCCGCCGGCCTCTGGAACATCGCGGCGGAAGACGGTTCGGTGCTGGAGGCCGATATCGTCGTTCTCGCGACGACGCACCCCAGCCCGCAGCCGCCTGCCGCTGTCGATCGTGTTCTTGCCGGCCATGCCGGTTACGTTCCCGATGCCACCGTGCCCGGCGCCCTCTCCGGCATCGGTGTGGAGGACAGGGTGCTGATCGTGGGAACGGGGCTGACGGCGGCCGATGTGATCGCAACGCTCGATGCCGGCGGCCATCGTGGGCTCATCACCGCCGTCTCGCGCCGCGGGCTTCGTTCGCGCGGGCACAATCTGTCCGCACAGGAACCGTTCGGCGATTTCCTCGATCCGCCCGCGTGCTCGGCGCGCGCCTTGCTTCGACGGGTCCGCAATACCCTCGCCGAAGCGCAGGCCGCAGGGGTGAGCTGGCACGCGGTTTTCGATCGGCTTCGTGGGCAGGGCGGCGATATCTGGCGCGCCTTGCCGGTCGCCGAGCGCCGGCGCCTCGTGCGTTTCCTGCGGCCCTATTGGGACGTGCACCGCTTCCGCATCGCACCTCAGCTGGAAGCGATCATCGACCGGCGTCTGGCAGATGGCACACTCGCTTTCCATGCAGCCGCCATATCGGTTGTGAACCGTTCGGCGGACGGCGGAATCGTCGTGGACTTTCGTTCCCGCCATGGCGGGAAACCGTTCCAAAGGCGGGTCGACAGCGTGGTCATCACCACCGGCCCGGGCCATGCCTCGGTCCTTTCAAGCCAGCCCTTTCTGGCAAGCCTCGCCGAAGCGGGAGACCTGCAACCGGACGCCGTCGGCCTCGGCATCGCCGTCGACGCGCAAAGCCGTGCCATCGGTGCGGATGGAAGTGCGGCAGAGACCCTTTACGTTGCAGGCCCATTGGCACGCGGTACGTTCGGCGAACTGATGGGGCTGCCGCAAGTGACGGAGCATGCGGTTTTTGTTGCGGAGAATGTTGCGCAGACGGTGCGGGCCGTCAGGCCCCGCAACAGGATATAAAAGCCCCGCGCGTGAAAACTGCGGGGCCTTTATGGTCCGGAAGACCTAACGCGGCAAATTGCGCGCAATGTGCGCCTCGAAGGCTTTTCCGAAATTGACCAGAAAATCGCGCGTGCCGTCGTTCGTCAGCTGACCGGCATCGTCGAACAATCCGCCGCTGCCGCCAATATAGGCCTCGGGCTGCCCAAGCACCGGCATGTTCAGGAAGCTCAGCGATTGGCGCAGATGATGATTGGCGCCGAAGCCGCCGATTGCGCCGATCGAGGTCGAGATGATCGCGGCCGGTTTACCAGCCAGCGCGCCCTGGCCATAGGGCCGCGACGCGACGTCGATGGCGTTCTTCAGCACGCCGGGAACCGAGCGATTGTATTCGGCGGTCACGAAAAGCACGGCATCGGCGGCCGAAATCGCGGTGCGGAACGTCGTCCAGTCCGCAGGTGGTGAGGCCTCGAGATCCTGGTTGAAATACGAGACAGCACCGATATCGAGAAAATCGAAGGTCAGGCTGGGCGTCAGTGCGGCAAAGGTCTTGGCTATCTTGCGGCTGAACGATTCCTTGCGGAGGCTGCCGACGAGAACTGCAACTGAGGTCATGGGAAACTCCAAGCTGAAAGGACGGCTGATCCTCGTCCTTCACCAGGGAAAACTCAACACGCAAGATGCCTCTCTCGCCGTCCGGCACAAGATATCGATAATCCGGGGCCGCGTTTGCGACCCCGGATTTTTTTGCGTGAGCAGAACCGCCCTGCCCGATGGTGGGTCTAGGCCCCGGCTCTTCCCTGCGCCGCTATCGTCAGTGCCGCACGGCCGGCACACCTTCCGCGTCGTCGGCCATTGTCGAACGGCCGTGCTGGACGAGCGGGCGGTTGCCCGCGAGGCGGCGCAGCAGGACGTAGAACACGGGCGTCATGAAGATGCCGAAGAACGTGACGCCGATCATGCCGGAGAAGACGGCGAGACCCATGGCGGCGCGCATTTCGGAACCCGCCCCCGTCGAGAGCACCAGCGGCACGACGCCCATGATGAAGGCCATGGAGGTCATGAGGATCGGCCGCAGGCGCAGGCGGCTGGCCTCGATCGCCGCCTGCATCGGCGTGCGTCCCTCGAATTCCAGTTCGCGGGCGAACTCGACGATCAGGATCGCATTCTTCGCTGAGAGGCCCACCAGCACCACGAGGCCAATCTGGGTGAAGACGTTGTTGTCGCCCCCCGTGTACCAGACCCCGGCGAGTGCCGCGAGCACGCCCATCGGCACGATCATGATGATGGCGATCGGCAGCGTCAGGCTCTCATACTGGGCGGCCAGAACGAGATAGACCAGCAACAGCGCGAGCGGGAAGACGTATATGCTCGAATTGCCGGCGAGGATCTGCTGGTAGGTCAGGTCCGTCCACTCGAAATCGATGCCGGCGGGCAACGTCTCGGCAGCGATCTTTTCCACGGCCGCCTGGGCCTGGCCCGACGAGAACCCGGGCGCCGGGCCGCCGTTGATATCGGCGGCGAGGAAGCCATTGTAGCGCGTGGTGCGCTCTGGCCCCGTCGTCGCGTCCACTTTCAGGAGGGCGGCGAGCGGGATCATCTCGCCGGACTGAGAGCGCACTTTCAGCTGGCCGATATCCTCCGGCTTCGCACGGAAGGCGGAATCGGCCTGGACGCGCACGCTGTAGGTCCTGCCGAAGGCGTTGAAGTCGTTGACATAGAGCGAGCCGAGATAGATCTGCAGCGTCTCGAACACATCCGTCACCCGCACGCCGAGCTGCTGGGCCTTGGCCCGGTCGAGATCGGCATAGAGCTGCGGCACGTTGATCTGGAAGCTGGAGAACAGACCGGCCAGTTCCGGCGTCTGGTAGGCTTTTCCGAGGAAAGCCTGCGTCGCCTCGTTGAGGGCGCCGTAGCCGAGGCCCGCGCGGTCCTCGATCTGCAGCTTGAAGCCGCCCGTCGTGCCGAGACCATTGACCGGCGGCGGCGGGAACATGGCGATGAAGGCGTCCTGGATGCCGGCGAATTTCTGGTTGAGCTGCATGGCGATCGCGCCGCCGGAGAGCTCCGGCGTCTTGCGCTCTTCGAAATCGTCGAGCACGGCGAAGACGATGCCCGAGTTGGAGCCGATGGTGAAACCGTTGATCGACAAGCCGGGGAAGGCGATGGCATGGGCGACGCCGGGCTGCGCCAGCGTGATCTCGCTCATCTTCTTGATGACCTCTTCCGTGCGGTCGAGGGTGGCCCCATCGGGCAGCTGGGCGAAGCCGACGAGGTATTGCTTGTCCTGCGCCGGCACGAAGCCGCCCGGCACGGCGTTGAACACCGTGTAGGTGGCGCCGACGAGGGCGAGATAGACGATCATGACCAGCGACTTGCGCGTGACGAGCCCGCCGATGGTGCGGCCGTAGCCGTTCGACGCCGCGCCGAACGCCCGGTTGAAGCCGCGGAAGAACCAGCCGAACAGGCTGTCCATGAGGCGCGTCAGCCAGTCCTTCGGCGCATGGTGATCCCTAAGGAGAAGGGCGGCCAGTGCCGGCGACAGCGTCAGCGAGTTGATCGCCGAGATGACGGTCGAGATGGCGATGGTCAGGGCGAACTGGCGGTAGAACTGGCCTGAAAGGCCGCTGATGAAGGCGAGCGGCACGAAGACGGCGACGAGCACGAGCGCAATCGCGATGATCGGGCCGGAGACTTCCCGCATGGCGCGGTAGGTCGCCTCGCGCGGGGAAAGGCCGTTTTCGATGTTGCGTTCGACGTTTTCGACGACGACGATCGCGTCGTCCACCACGATGCCGATGGCGAGCACGAGGCCGAACAGCGTCAGCGCGTTCACCGAGAAGCCGAAGGCATACATCACGGCGAAGGTGCCGATGATCGAGACGGGCACGGCGAGCAGCGGGATGATCGAGGCGCGCCAGGTTTGCAGGAAGACGATGACGACGAGCACGACGAGCGCGATTGCTTCGAGCAGCGTATCGACGACCTTGTCGATGGAGGCGCGCACGAATTCGGTGGTGTCGTAGACGATCTCGTATTTCACGCCGTCGGGCATGGCGAGCTGGAGCTGGTCCATGGTCGCGCGCACAGTGTCGGCGATCTCGATGGCGTTGGAACCGGGGGCCTGAAGCACGGCGATGGCGACGGCTGGCTGGCCGTCCAGCAGCGAGCGCAGCGTGTAGTCGGCCGCCCCCATCTCGACGCGGGCGACGTCCCGCAGGCGGGTGATCTCGCCGGATGCGCCCGTCTTGACGATGATGTTGCCGAACTCTTCCGGCGTGCGCAGGCGGCCCTGGGCGTTGACGTTGAGCTGGAGGTTCACCTCGTTGGGTGTCGGGGACGCGCCGATGATGCCGGCGGCGGCCTGCACGTTCTGTTCACGGATCGCGTTGCTGATGTCGCTGGCGGCCAGCGCATGTTCGGCCGCCTTCTGCGGATCGATCCACACGCGCATCGCATAGTCGCCGGCACCGAAGACCTGGACCTGACCGGCGCCTTCGATGCGGGCGAGCCGGTCCTTGATGTTGAGCGTGGCGTAGTTGCGCAGATAGGTCACGTCATAGCGGTCGGTCGTCGAGACGAGGTTGACCACCATGATGAAGTCGGGCGAGCTCTTGACGGTTGTCACGCCGAGCGCGCGCACCTCCGCCGGCAGGCGCGGTTCGGCCTGCGACACGCGGTTCTGCACGAGCTGCTGGGCCTTGTCCGGGTCCGTGCCGAGCTTGAAGGTGACGGTCAGCGTCAGCACGCCGTCCGACGTCGCCTGGCTGTTCATGTAGAGCATGTCCTCGACGCCGTTGATCTGCTCTTCGAGCGGGGTCGCGACGGTCTCGGAAATGACGACGGGATTGGCGCCCGGATAGACGGCGCGCACCACGATGGAGGGCGGCACAACCTCGGGATATTCGGAAATCGGCAGCGATCGCATGCCGATCAGACCGGCGACCACGATGAGGATCGACAGCACCCCGGCAAAGACCGGGCGATCGATAAAGAAACGGGAGATGTTCATGGGGCACCCTCTCCAGGATGAAATTCGGACGAGCGGTCCTGTCCGGCGGGCAAGGCTCCGCCGACGGATATTGATTTGTTTGGGTTACGGGGCAGGGCGCGCCAGCGCCCCGCCGGCCTTCGCTACTTCACGGAGGCGACGCTTTCCTGCTCCTGCGGATCGACCACGACGCCGGGGCGCACGCGCTGCAGGCCGTTGACGACGACCTTGTCGCCATTGGCCAGCCCGCTTTCAACGATGCGCTCGCCGCCCGAAAGGCTGCCGAGCACGATCGGCCGGTAGGTGACCTTGTTGTCCTTGTCCACGACGAAGACGAACTTTTTGTCCTGGTCGGTGCCGACGGCCTTTTCGCTGACGAGGATCTTGCTCTCGGGCTTCGGCTCACCCATGCGGATGCGCACGAACTGGCCGGGGATCAGCCTGCCGCCCGGATTGTCGAGGACGGCGCGCACCGTGATGGTGCCGCTTGCCGCGTCCACCTCGTTGCCGATGAGCTGGAGCTTGCCGTGGATCGGCGTACCCTCGTCGGCGAGCGTGCCGACTTCGACCGGGATCTGCTCGATCGGCTGAAGCGCGCCTTCGGAGGCGGGGAGCGCCGCGAGGGCTGCGGCGACCGTTTCTTCGCTGACATTGAAGCCGGCATAGATCGGGTCGACGGAGACCAGCGTCGTCAGGGCCGGGGAGGCCGAGCCGCCGGCGACGAGGTTGCCGGTGGTGATCTCCACCTTGCCAACACGGCCGGAAACCGGCGCGCGAACCTCGGTATAGCTGAGCTCCAGCTTGGCGGCGTCGAGCGTCGCCTGTGCGGTCTTGAGGCTCGCCTCAGCTTCCGAAAGCGCGTTCTGGCGCTGGTCGATATCGCTCTGCGAGACGCTGTTGCTCTGGGCGAGGCGTTCGCCGCGCTCGAGCTGGGTCTTCGCGAGTTTGACGCGGGCCTCGGCCGAGGCATATTGCCCCTCGGCCTGCGTGACCGCAGTCTGGAAAGGCTGCGGATCGATCGTGAAAAGCAGGTCGCCGGCCTTCACCAGCGCGCCCTCGCGAAAGTCGACGGACTGGATGGCGCCGGCGACGCGCGAACGGATCTGCACGCGGTCGATGGCTTCCAGGCGGCCGGAAAACTCCTGCCAGGTCACGACATTCTTGTTCTCGACCACCGCGACGGTGACCGGTACGGCTGGTACTTCGGCCGTCGCCGCAGCTTCGGCCTTAGCGGGCTTGCTTGGAACCTGAACCATTAGAGCCGCGCCAAAAATGGACGCGAGCAATCCCAGGCCGGTGCCCGTGAGGGCCCAGCGTTTGCGCTTCGATAACATTGTTTTCTCCTTGTGGCCTCAGGCCACGCTATGCTTTGGGTTTCGTAAAATCAGTGAATGCTAATATTTTGAACAAAACCGGAAAACTGGCTGGCAAGGCTGCTGGCCCAGGGCCCGGTTCCATTGGATGTCCCGCTGTAGATCGTCGGCCAGCCTGTTCCCGCGGGAAGGACATGCTGCTGAACCTTGACGCCGGCCTGAGAGAGGCGATCGGCGTAACCCAGCGCCTCGTCGTGCAGCGGATCGTCCGCGGCCGTCAGCACGAGCGCCGGGGCAAGATCGGATAGACGCGAACACAGGCAGGGCGCGGCATAGGGGTGGCACACGCCGCCGCTGAGATAGTGGCTCCAGCCGTCCGCCCAGCGCTGGCGCATGCCGATGGCGTCTGCCTCGCGGAAGGAGCGGCTGGCCATGAAGGGATCGAGCAGCGGCGAAAGCAGGACCTGGCCGTCGAGTTCGTCGGCGAAGTGGTCGCGCGCCTTGAGCGCCACGCCGGCCGCGATGTTGCCGCCGGCCTCCTCGCCGCCGATCAGGAGCGGCGACTTGCGGTCGCCGAGGCCGGCGCGCTTCTTGGCGAGATAGGAGAAGATCGAGAAGCCGACTTCCAGCGGCTTCGGAAAGATGCCGCCGCCGAGCGCATTATAGTCAGGCACGGCGACGATGGCGCCGGTCGAGGCGATGCATTCGGCAAGCGGGCAATGCTTGAGCCCGGTTTCCGTGAAGGCGCCGCCGTGGAAATAGAGCAGGACGGGCGCGCCCTTTGCATATTCGGCGCCCTGATAGACGCGCACCGACACGGGGCCGATGGCCACCTTGTCGAACGTCACATCCTTGATCTCTACCGGCATCGATTTTGTCCTGTGGGCCGCTTGGAAATAAGCTGGTCCCTCACCATTTATATCGTCAGTCATTTTGCCCGGATAAGTGTGGTAAAACGGATTTCACTGTCCAAAATTTCGAACAATCATAGCTTCCAACGTGGGAATGTTCCATGGATCAGCTTTCTGCGATGCGCGTCTTCCTCCGGGTGGTGGAGACGGGTAGCTTCACCGGCGCTTCCGCCGCGCTCGGCATGCCCAAGGCAACCGTCAGCAACCTGATCCAGAATCTCGAAACGCATCTTCAGACCAAACTGCTCAACCGCACCACGCGCCGGGTGATGGTGACGACGGACGGGGCGCTTTATTACGAGCGGGCAAACCAGATCGTCACCGAAATCGACGAACTGGACGGCAGCCTGTCGCATTCCCGCATGAGCCCGAGCGGGCGCCTGCGCGTGGAAATGTCAGGCGCTTTCGCAGACCTGCTGATCATTCCCGAACTCAATGATTTCCATGAGAAATATCCCGATATCAACATCGATCTCGGGGTGGGCGACCGCACCGTGGATTATCTGGCGGAGAATGTCGACTGTGCGCTGCGCGCGGGATCACCGGGCAATGCCTCGCTGATCGCGCGTCGTGTTGGGGAGATGGGCCTGGTGGCCTGTGCTGCGCCCGCCTATATCGAACGCTTCGGCATGCCCGAGCATCCCTCCGACTTGGAGGCGGCGCATCACTGCGTGAACTACTTCCTGGCACAGATCAACCGAATCATGCCCTTCGAATTCACGCGGGATGGCGAGACGCTGGAGATCAATAGCCGCTACATTCTCTCGGTCAACGATGCGCGCAGCTATCTGGCCGCAGCGCTGTCCGGGCTTGGTGTCGCGCCGCTTGCCTGTTTCATGGCGCGCGAACCCATTGCCAGAGGCCAGCTCGTCCCGGTGCTGCCCGACTGGCATATCGAGCCCGTCCCGCTCTACATCGTCTATCCGCCGAACCGCCACCTCAGCAACAAGGTACGCGTCTTTGTTGACTGGGTCGTGCGGCTTTTGGCAAGAACCGAGCTGACCGGCGCGGGCAAATCCTGACGCGTCACGCTTCGACGGCGGTGACCAGGCGTTTGCAGGCGCCGATGAGGTCCGGTTCGGAGAGCAGCGCACCGCCGATCAGATACATCACGTCATTGCCGTAGGCGTCGCGCATTTCGGGCAGGCGGGAAAAGGTCATACCGCCGCCGGGCGCGGCGACAATGGCTTTCGGCCCGCCCATGTCCACGGCGCAGGCCGTTGCGATCGACTGGCATTCTTCGCGCGTGAAGCCGAAGCGCCCGCCGAAATTCGGATAGACCACGGCATCGGCGCCCATCAGGCGGTGCAGCGTGCCGAAGAAGGCGCGGTGCGAGAAACCGCAATCGGGCGAGACGACATTGGCGCCGGAAAAGGCCGGGTGCGAGACGATCGGCAGCGAAAAATCCGGATCGGCGGCGAGCGTGCGCACGATATCGTAGCCGGCGAGCGCCGGCGCGATCATGACGCCGCCGGCGCCAAGCGCCTGCGCCTGTTTCGCGCGCTCGATGATCGCCGTGGCGGGGCCGGTGATGTTGGGCACGAAGCTCGTCTTCCCGCCGCTCTTCGCATTGGCTTCGCCGACCGCTTCGATGCAGGCCTTCAGCCGCGCATCGAACGGTGCGGTCTTCTGGTCGACGAGCCCATGGTCGTCCTTGACGAAATGCATGCCGCCGAGCGCGAAATCATGGGCAAGGCGGGCAAGCTGCGCAGTCGACAGGCCGACCGGCTTGATGGCCGACATCAAAAGCGGCTTTTCGCCAATGCCGGCGCGGGCGCGCAGGCCGGCAATGCCGTGGCGTGGTCCCTTGCAGAGATCAAGGAGACCGGGCGAGAGACCGATATCCTCCACCTTGAGCCCCGGCTTGATGGAACTGTTGCCGAAGACGATGTTGAGGAATTGCAGGAAATCGCCGCCGACATCGTCTTCCGAATAGGAGATCGTGGCGAGAAAACCCTGTCGGTCCTCGGTATCCCTGTGCAGGCTTTCCAGGCGACCGAGGATTTCGTCCTCGATATAGCCTTTCGGCACGACATTGCGCGGAATTTCCACGGTCTGTTCCAGCGCGATATCGAGCGCGCGCGCCCTGGCTTCCGCCTCGTCGGCGGCACGCACGAAATAGGTGACCGTGAAGCGCGCCGCCATCAGAGCGCCTCGGCCTTCTGGGCGGAATGCACGTGGTCGAGACGGACTTCCGCCAGCTCTTCCTCGCCGATGGCGAGCGTCTTGCCGACAAGGCTTTCAATGGCCGCGACGAGCGCCCCGGCATCGAGGCCGTATTTCTTCATGAGATAGGGTTTCGAGGCCCCATGCGCGAAGGTGTCGTTGAGGCCGAGGCGCTTGAGGCGGACGCCGAGCCCTTCCTCCGCTAGGATTTCCGCGACCAACGAGCCGAGGCCGCCGACGATCGTGTGGTTCTCCAGGGTTACGATACCCTTCTTGCCGCGTGCAGCCTTCAGCAAGCCGTCCCGGTCGAAGGGTTTCAGCGTCGAGGCGTGCAGGTGGTGGACACCGATGCCGCGTGCCGCGATCGGCCCCGTTGCGCGCAATGCCTCTTCGGTGCACACACCGGAGGAGACGACGAGGATGTCATCCCCTTCCGAGAGCGTGCGCAGCTTGTTGAATTCGAAGGGCGTCGAGAACAGGCGCGGCACCTCGCCGCGCAGGATGCGCACATAGACCGGACCGTCGATGCTGTCTGCGACTTCCAGAACGGTTTCGACTTCGGTGGCATCGCCCGTTTCGAGGATCGTCATGTTCGGCACGGCGCGCAGCACCGCGATGTCCTCGATGGCCTGGTGCGTGATGCCACCCGGCGTGGTGATACCGGGCAGAAAGCCCATCAGCCGGACCTTGCGGTTGGAATAGGCGATCGAGTTGATCAGCTGGTCATAGGGCCGGCGATAGAGGAACACCGAGAACGTATGGATGAACGGCCGGAAGCCCTGCATTGCAAGACCGCCGGCAAAGGACAGCATGTTCTGCTCGGCCATGCCGAGCGACAGGAACTGGTCCGGATGCCGGTCGCGAAAACCGTCGACCTCGCAGGAGGAGGTGAGGTCGGCCGACAGGCAAAGAACTTCAGGGCGTGCGGTGGCGAAGGCCTCGAAGGCTTTCGCATAGGGGCGGTTGACGATTTCGACCATGGTCAGGCCCCTTCCATCGCGGTGAGATCGATGCCGAGTTCGACGGCGAGCGCGGCCTGCATTTCCAGCCGCTCCTCCGCGCTCTTGAAACGCACATAGTGCAGGCGCGGGAAACGCTTCTTCAGGAAATCCATGCCCTGATAGGGCGAGGTGTTGGCGAGGATGACGAGCGGTTTGCCGGCTTCGGCACTTTCCGCCGCAGCACGCAGCGCGCCGAGATCGTGGCCGTCCACCGAACGACAGGTGACGCCGAACGCGGCGACACGGGACGCGAGATCGCCGAGATCGAGCACCGAGGACATGGCCCCGTCGCATTGCTGGCGGTTCACATCGACGATGACGCGGATATTGTCGATCCTGTGATAGCTCATCGCCGCAAGGCATTCCCAGGTCTGGCCCTCCTGGAATTCGCCGTCCGACATATAGACCCAGACCTTGCCGGGCTCCTTTTTCCTGAGTCGCGCCCAGGCGACGCCCGAGGCCATGGAAAGGCCCTGCGCCAGCGAGCCCGTCGTCACTTCCATGCCGGGGCTGTGTTCGGCGCCGATCATCTCGACCGAGCCGCCGTCCTTGTTGAAATGGTCGAGCGCATGGTCGTCCATGCGGCCGGTCTCAATCAGCGCGGAATAGATGACGAGCGCATAGTGCGCCGGCGAGATGAAGAGGCGGTCATAGTCCGGGCCGATGGGGCCATGGTAGCCGGCGCCGGTGAAGGCATCGGGGTTGTGCGCCGAGGGCACGCCGCGGAAGGGCAGCGGCACCTTGGGCAAGGTCGGTTCGCCGAGCTTCAGCAGCTCGTTGTAGAGCAGCGCAAGGCTTTCGGCGGCCGAGCAGGCCTGGCTGAGATAACCGCCATTGTGCTTCATTGTGTGGAAGAACACGCGGCGGCGGATGCCGAGCGCGATTTCCTCGGTGGTTTTCTGGTTCGGCAGGCTCATCGTCTCAGCTCCGTTCCGGGAAGAGCGCCCTCAGGCCCTCGGGCGAGGGCGTGGCGATGCCGCGCTCGGTGATGAGGCCGGTGATGAGGCGGGCGGGCGTCACGTCGAAGGCGGGGTTGGCGGCGGGGCTGCCTTCCGGCGAGATGCGCACGCTCGCAATCGAGCCATCGGCGGCGCGGCCCTGCACGAAGCTCACCTCGTCTGCGGTGCGCTCCTCGATCGGAATCTCCTTGACGCCGTCATGCACCGTCCAGTCGATGGTGGGCGAGGGCAGCGCGACATAGAAGGGCACGTTGTTGTCGCGCGCGGCGAGCGCCTTGAGGTACGTGCCGATCTTGTTGCAGACGTCGCCGTTCGCCGTGGTGCGGTCGGTGCCGACGATCACCATGTCGATATCGCCATGCTGCATCAGATGGCCGCCGGCATTGTCGACGATCAGTGTGTGCGGCACGCCATGGCCGTTCATTTCCCAGGCGGTGAGATAGGCGCCCTGATTGCGGGGGCGGGTCTCGTCGACATAGACGTGGACGGGAATGCCCGCCTCGACGGCCATGTAGATCGGCGCCGTCGCGGTGCCGTAATCGACGGTCGCAAGCCAGCCGGCATTGCAATGGGTGAGGATGCGCACGGGCTCGCCGGGCTTCTTCTTGGCGGCGATCTTGCGGATGACGTCGAGGCCGTTGGCGCCGATGGCGCGGTTGAGCTCGACATCCTCTTCCGCGATCTCGGCGGCGCGCGCATAGGCGGCGGCAGCGCGCTCGGCTTCCGGCAGCGGGCGCAGATAGCCGCGCATCGCATTCAGCGCCCAGCGCAGGTTGATGGCGGTCGGGCGCGTCTCGTTCAGCTCTTCCCAGACGGCATCGAGATGCGCGTCGGACGGGTTCTTGGCCATGGCGATGGCGATACCATAGGCGGCGGTGACGCCGATCAGCGGCGCGCCGCGCACCCACATGTCCCTGATGGCGACGGCGACATCGGCGACGGTCTTCAGCGTGACGACACGGAATTCATGTGGCAGCCAGCGCTGGTCGATGATATCGACGGCGCGGCCGTCCTCGTTGAGCCAGATCGTATGGTAGTGGCGTTCTCCGACTTTCACGCGAGGATCTCCTTTTCAAGCCGCTCCACCGTCTCGCGGATATCGCGGAGGCTGTGGATGCGCTGCCGGTTCACGGCGAGGTGACGCCCGAACTTCAGCGCCTTGCTTTCGCAGGGCGCGCGGCGGTCGGGGTCGGTGATGGTTTCGAAATCGGCATTGTGGGCAAGGCCGAGAATGCGGCGGTGGATCTCGATGCCGGCAAAGCCGAGCATCTCGCGCCAGATTTCGTTGATGACGATGTTGAGCGCCTGCTCGGCGGCGAGCGGGTCGTTGCGGTCCTCGAAGAGACTGGCCTGATAGAGGATGCCCTTGCGCTCGGTGCGCCAGAGATGGGCAAATTCCGCGCGGAACGTTTCCCACAGCGTGTCGATCGTGTCGAGCAGGTAGGCGCGCATGCCGTCGCGCGCGCCTGATGATGCCTCATGGCCGGCCTGCGAGAAATAGCTCATCCAGAAATTGGCGATCAGCATGCCGACGTCGAAGCTGATCGGGCCGTAGAAGGCGAATTCCGGGTCGATGACGCGGGTCTCGTCATCCGTCACCATGACGGAGCCGGTGTGCAGGTCGCCGTGGCAGAGCGTTTCGGCCTTGGCGGAGAAGAGGTGTTTCAGTCGCTGCGCCTCGACCTTGAGGTCACGGTCGGCCCGCAGTTCGGCAACGAGCGGATCAAGCTGCGGCGTGGTGTGGCGGTTAAGCGTGGCCTCGAAATAGGGATCGGAGAAGACGAGGTTTTCCGTGATGTCGCAAAGCTCGACATTGTCGGAGAACAGCGCGACATCCGCCTTCTTCTCGCGCGTGACCATGGAAAGGTCGGAGCCGCGAAAGAGGGTGCGGGCGACGAAGAGGCCGAGGTCGCGGCCGATGTCAGGCAGTTCGCGCCCGTCGATCAGCGCGCGGCGCAGGATGACATGCGGCGTCAGGAACTCCATGACGATGATGGCCTGCGCCTCGTCGAAGAACAGGACCTCCGGCACCATACCGGGATCGCGTGCGCCCTGGCGCTTCAGCGCGTGATATTCGAAGAAGGAGCGCTTGAGCGGCAGCGGCCAGCTCTCGCCGACGAGGCGCACATAGGGCAGCGCCTGCTTGACGATGACGGCGCCCGTTTCGCCCGTGACGATGAAGACCAGATTGAGGTTGCCGTCACCGACTTCCTTGACCGTCCAGCGGGACGTATCGCTTCCGATCTTCTCGGTGAGGGCGGCGTTGCAGCCAAGCCTTTCCGGCAATGTCTCGGCGCTCAGCGCCTCGAAGACGGGATTGTTCATTGTGTTCTCCTCCTGCACATGGGGCGGTCGCCTCCGCTTGCCGCCATGCCGTTCTTGCCCACAGCTAAGGCATCATTCTGTCAAATGTCAACGGCCTTGACATTTGATGAGAGCCTATCCTAACGTGGCGTCATTGGGAGGCGGAAATGAGCGAACAGGCAGTGTTTCGCATTGAGGGCGTGCGCAAATCCTTTGGGCCGGTCACGGTTCTCCAGGGTGTGGACCTCGACCTCAAGGCAGGCGCAGTGACGGTTTTGATGGGTGCCAACGGTGCCGGAAAATCCACGCTCGTGCGCATCCTCTCCGGCGTCTATACGCGGGACGCAGGCACGATCACGCTGGCGGGTACCGCCTTCGATCCGGCGACGCCGGCCGAGGCGATCCGCGCTGGTGTCGTCACCGTGCACCAGAACATCAATGACGGCGTCGTCGCCGATCTCGACGTCGCGACCAACCTGACGCTTGACCGGCTGAACGGGCGCGGCGCGCGGCTGTTCTTCAATCCGCGCCGGGTGCGCCGCGAGGCCGCTGCCGTCGCCTCGCGCATGGGCCTTGCCATCGACCTTACGGCCAATATCAACGACCTCACGCTGGCCGACCGCCAGATGGTGGCGATCGCACGCGCCATGGCGCATGAGCCGAAGGTGCTGATCCTCGACGAGCCGACCTCGTCGCTGTCGAGCGCGGAGGCCGATCGCCTGTTCGATCTCGTCGATCGCCTCAAGGTGCGCGGCGTCGCCATTCTCTATATATCGCACCGCATGTCGGATATCCGCCGCCTCGCCGACAGCATCCTCGCTCTGCGCGACGGCCGCATCACCGGCCGTTTCGAAGGGCCCGAGCTCGATTACGAAGGCGCGGTCAATGCCATGCTCGGCCGAAAGGTCTCCGCCGGCGAGGTCGCGGTGCGCGCGGCCGGTCGCCCGGTGTTCAGCGTGCGTGGCCTGAAACTGTCCGAACAGACGCGGCCCTTCGATTTCGATCTCGGCGATGGCGAGATCGTCGCCGTCACCGGCCTTGTCGGCGTCGGCAAGACGGCGCTCGCCGAAACGCTGTTTGGTGCCCGCGCACCGGCGGCCGGCGAGATGACGCTGGACGGCAAGCGTTATGCGCCGAAGTCGACGGGGCAGGCGATTGCGCAGGGCGTCTTCCTCGTCGCCAAGGACCGCGCGATCAGCGGCATCGTGCCGGATTTCAATATCTACGAGAATATCAGTCTGCCGTTCCTGCGTAGGCTGTCGTCCCTCGGTATTGCCAGCCGCCGGGCGGAGAAGGCCAAGGCGCGCCGGCAGATCGCGGAACTCGGCGTCGTCTGCCGCAGCGAGCGCGACGAGATGCAGACGCTGTCGGGCGGCAACCAGCAGAAGGTCATGGTCGGGCGCTGGCTGTCCGAGCCGTCGCGCCTGCTGATCCTCGACGAACCCTTCCAGGGCGTCGACATTGCCGCCCGCCGCGACATCGGCGCGAAACTGCGCGCGTCCGCCGCCGGGCGCAGCACCATTCTTTTCCTGACGGAACTCGACGAGGCCTTCGAGGTCGCCGACCGCATCCTGGTGATGTCGGAACAGACCATCGTCGGCGAGCACCGCAATGCCGACATCGATGTCGAGCGGCTGCTCTCGCAGATCGCCGGGCAATTCTATCAACAGGTCAGTGCATGATGACGAGCGAACAGAGCAATTCCACCGGCGCCGTCCCGCCGGCCGCCTTCAACATCCGGGAAACCGCGATCAAATACGGCTTCCTCGTGCTGCTCGCCGGCATGGTGCTCTATTTCTCGGCGGTGACCGGCGGCTTCGCCTCACCGCAGAGCGCGGTCTTCATCCTGCAATCCGTGTCGATCACAGGCATCTTGGCGCTCGGCGTCACGGCGACGCTGGTCGTCGGCGGTTTCGACCTTTCCATCGGCTCCGTCGCCACCACGGCCATGATGGCCTCGTCCTATGTGATGGTGGTGATGGGCGGCGACGCGCTGACGGCGACGCTGGTCTGCCTTGCCGTCGGCGTGCTCGTCGGCCTGATCAATGGCATCATCATCGTCTATATGCGCGTGCCGGATCTTCTGGCGACGCTCGGCATGATGTTCCTGCTGCTCGGCCTCCAGCGCATCCCGACCGAGGGCCGCTCGATCGCGACAGGCATGACGCTGCCCGACGGTTCGACGGCGACCGGCGCCTTCAGCCCGGCCTTCCTGGCGCTCGGCCGCCACCGCTTCGACCTGATCCTGCCCAATCTCGTGCCGGTTTCGGTGGTCGTGCTGATCGTGCTCGCCATCGTCATCTGGTTCTTCCTCGAATATACCCGCTTCGGCCGCATGATGTATGCCGTCGGCTCCAACGAGCGCGCGGCGAGCCTCGCCGGTGCGCCGGTCAATGCCTACAAGATCTCGGCCTATATCATCTCCGGCGTCTTCGCCTCGATCGGCGGTATCCTGCTCGCCGCCCGCCTCGGGCGCGGCGATATCGCCTCGGGCAACAACCTGCTGCTCGATGCCGTCGCGGCAGCACTCATCGGCTTCGCCGTGCTCGGCGCCGCCAAGCCGAACGCCTTCGGCACGGCGATCGGCGCACTCTTCGTCGGCATCCTGCTGCAGGGCCTGACGATGATGAACGCGCCTTACTACACCCAGGATTTCGTCAAGGGCGCCGTGCTCGTCATCGCCCTGATCTTCACCTTTGCGCTCTCGAAAAGAGGCAAACGCTGAGGGGGAGCCTCGGCGGATAACCAAAGTTCACCAGTGGAGGAGACTGACATGAATTTTACGCGTAGAACCCTGGGCAAGCTGACGCTCGGGCTGATGGCTGCGGCATCGTTTGCCGTGCCGTCCTTTGCGGCGGATATGCCCAAGCCGTTCGACAAGCCCGGCGACGTGAAGATCGCGCTCGTGCGCTATCTCTCGACCGGCGACTTCTTCCAGTCGTACCTCGCCGGCGTGGAAGCGCAGGCCAAGGCGCTCGGCGTCCAGCTGCAGGTCTTCGACAGCCGCCAGGACGCGGCCCTCCAGGCCGACATGGTCGACCAGGCCATCGCGCTCGGCGTGCAGGGCATCATCATCCAGCACGGCCTGACGGAATCCATGAAGGAAGCCGCCCAGCGTGCGGTCGATGCCGGCATCAAGGTCGTCGCCTTCGACGTCAATGTCGAAAACGACAAGATCCCGCAGGTCGAGCAGTCGGACCGTGACCTCGCCCGCCTCGCCCTCGAACAGGCGATCAAGGACAATGGCGAAAGCTTCAAGGCCGGTTACGTCTATGTCGCCGGCATCGCGCCGCTCGACCGCCGCGACGAGACCTGGAAGGAATTCAAGAAGAAATATCCTGGCATCAACGAGGCCGCCCAGTTCGGCACGATGGACAACCCGATCGCCAACTCGGTCGCCAATCAGGCGCGTTCGGTCATCTCGGCCAATCCTGATATCACCGTGATGTTCGCTCCCTATGACGAATTCGCCAAGGGCGTGAAGATCGCCGTCGACGAAGCGGGCCTGTCCTCCAGCGTCAAGATCTACTCGGCCGACATCTCGACCTCGGACATCGCCGCCATGCGCGAATCCGGCTCCGCCTGGGCCGCGACGGCCGCGACGAACCCGGCCGTGGTCGGTCAGGTCTCGGTGCGCTCGCTTGCCATGCTGCTGGCCGGTGAGGACCCGGGCAAGCAGGTCATCGTGCCGCCGACGCTGATCACCCAGAAGGACCTCAACGATCAGGACATCAAGAACATGGAAGAGCTTGGCACCAAGCTGCCGCAGTTCGCCCATGCCGACGTCGCCATGCCCGCATGGATGCCGAAGCCCTGATTTTTGGGTGATGGAATGAAGAAGGGGCGGCCCATCGGGCCGCCCCTTTTTGCATGTCCGGTCAAGACGAAAACGGGGCAGTTACCTGCCACGTCCTGGAAATCAGCGCATTGCCGCTGCGATATTGCCGCCGTCGACGGT
Organism: Shinella sp. 20P9.1.1; assembly: GCF_057798995.1. Classification (NCBI taxonomy): domain Bacteria; kingdom Pseudomonadati; phylum Pseudomonadota; class Alphaproteobacteria; order Hyphomicrobiales; family Rhizobiaceae; genus Shinella; species Shinella sp. 20P9.1.1. The sequence goes on along the minus strand of NZ_JBYOLC010000010.1, from coordinate 182,948 downwards.
GGTGACGTCGGCAGTCGTGCGTTCGGCAAGCGCGTGGTGCACGAAGGCGCGGGCGACGTCTTCGGCGGTCACTTCGAGGCCGAGCAGGTTGCCGCCCATATAGTCCTTGACGGAGAGGCCGCGGGCGGCGGCACGGTTGGCGATCATCTCGTCATTGAGCAGGCCGGAGCGGATGCGGTCGGCATTGACGGCGTTGACGCGGATGTTGTCGGCGCCGTGTTCCAGCGCATATTGCCGCGACAGGAAGAGGGTCGCGGCCTTCGGCAGGCCGTAAGCGCCGAATTTCGCGCCCGGATTGACCGCCTGCTTGGAGGCATTGAACAGCAGCACGCCGCCGGTCTTCTGCGCCTTCATGATGCGCACGGCATTCTGCGCCACGGTCTGGTGGGCGAAGAAATTCAGCTCGAAGCTCTTGCGCAGCAGCGCATCATCCATGGTGGCGATCGGGCTTTCCCAGGCCGCACCCGCATTGGACACGACGATATCGACGCCGCCGAAGGTGGCGACGGCCTTGTCGAAGGCGGCGCGCACGGAGACGGGGTCGGTGATATCGCAGGCGATGCCGATCGAATTGTTGCCGGCCGCCTTGGCGACCGCTGCCGCCTTCTCGCCGTCGAGATCGAGCGCCACGACATGGGCACCTTCGGCCGCGAAGGCCTTGACGACGGCCGCGCCGATGGCGCCGGCACCGCCAGTGACGATGGCGACCTGGCCGGTGAACGGCTTCGGCTTGGCGCCGGCGAGCTTCGCCTGTTCCAGCGACCAATATTCGAGATCGAAGAGATCGGGACGGCTTACCGGCTCGAAACGGCCGACGGATTCGGCGTCCCGCGCCGCCTCGATCCACATCTCGCCGACATCGACGGCGATGGTCGCATCCTTGAAGGTCCGGCCATGGCCGAACATGCCGAGGCCGGGCACCAGCGTCAGGCGCGGCATGGGATCGAGCATGGTGCGCTTGACGTCGTCGCGGGCGTCGTTGCTGCGGAAATATTCGGCATAGTCGGCGGCGAAGACCGCGACGTGCTGATCGATGACCGCGCGGTAGCCGGCGAGATCATCGCTTGCCGGTGCCGGCAGCACCATCGGGCCGGTCTTGATGCGGATGGAGAGGTCGGGCGTCGAGACGCCGCGCGCCGCCATGTCCCGGATTTCAGCCGCGTTGACGAAATCGAGAATGGCCGGAGAGGCGCGGAAGACGCTGACCATGCGGTCGTAGCGGCCCTCGCCCTTGTCGACGGCGACGGCGCCACGCAGCAGGGGGGCGATGTCGGCGGGGCTTGCGAGCTCTGAGGGCAGGGTGGCCGGCGTAAAGGCGTTGCGGCCGTTTTTCTTGACGTGATTTTCGGCGACCGTGACGTAGTGGATCATCCGGTCATAGGCTTCCCGGGCGGTGTCGCCGAAGGTGAAGATGCCGTGTTTGTCGAGGATCAGGCCCTCGACCGTCGGGTCCTGTTCGAACACTTCGGCGGCCGCCTTGGCGAGCGCGAAACCGGGCATGATATAGGGCACGAAACCCATCTTGGTGCCGAAGAGTTCGGCGCTCATCTCGCGGCTCTTCGCCTGATCGGCGATCGCGAGAATGGCGGTCGAATGGGTGTGGTCGACGAATTTGTGCGGCAGGAAGGCGTGCAGCAGCGCTTCCACGGAGGGGTTCGGTGCTGCGGGGTCGATGAGATTGGCGCGCAGCAGCGTTACCATATCCTCGTCGGAGAGTTTTTCGAGTTTGCGGCTCTTCAGGAGCGCGCTGATCTTCACGGCGGGCAGGCCCGCCGGCTCGATGACACCCATGTCCCAGCCGCTGCCCTTGACGCAGAGCACCGCATGCGTGTCGCCGACGAGGTCGGTCATCTCGGTCTTCACGGAGGTGTTGCCGCCGCCATGCAGCACGAGCCGCGGTTCCCCGCCGAGCAGGCGGGTCGTGTAGGTGCGCAGCGCCAGATCGCGGTTGACGCCCTTTGCGGCATAGCTCGCGACGACCTTTTCCGCTTCGTCGTCGCGCCAGAGATTTTCCATCGTATAAGCCTCCCGATAAACCGGCCCGGCCGGCGTCGGCGGACCCAAACAGTCTTGGCTCAAGCCTTGCCCGAACCACCCTTTTCCCAGCGTTCCAGAATGCGGCGCGCCATCGACGTGGTGACGATGAGATGCGAGACGAAGCCGCCCTTCAGCGCCGCCATCAACGGCTCGAACTTGTTGTCTTCCTGCACGACGAGCATGCGCTTCCGGATCGCCCTGATGGAATCGAGATCGGCGGAAATGCAGCGCCTGTTGTGGTTGCAGTCCATCCATTGGCCGTCATGATCGATCAACTGGCCGGCGATGACGCCGGCGGCGCCCTTCTCGCCCATGGCATGCATGTCGGCCGCCGACAGCGCGCCGCATTTGACGAGGTGGCTGTCATCCTCGATGCCGCCGACGGAATAGAGCGCGAGATTGCAATCCGAGATCGTCGCAAGCTGCTCCTTGATGACGGGCTCGCCGCGCAGTTCCTCGGCGAGGCGCTCGGAGGAGAGTACGAGCGGTGCATAGAAATTGATGCCCTCGGCATTCAGCCGCCGGGCGATTTCCGTGGTGCACTGGTCCGGCCGATAGGAATAGGGCGCACCGAGATTGCCGCAGAGCTGTACAACAGTGACGCCGCGCAGATCCGCGAAAGGCATGACGTCGGCGATGTGATAGACCGTGCGGCCCCAGGCCACGCCGATCCGGTCGCCCTTGTTGATCAGTTCGAGGAAGACTGAAGCCGCAACGACGGGCATTTCCGCTGCCGGGTCCATCGCCTGCCGGTCTTCCGGCACCAGCCAGGCCGTGGTCAGGCCCGTCGCGTCTTCCAGCTCGCGGGCCAGCACGTCGTCGGAGAAAAGCTCGGAAGAGGTCGAGATCGTGACAATTCCCATCTCGCGCGCCTTGCGCAGATACATGGCGATGGAGGCGCGGGAGATGCCGAGCCGCTGCGCGACCTCATCCTGCCGCAGACCGTGCGTGTAGTAGAGCCAGGCGGCCTTGTGAATGATCTGGTCGTTCGGTCGGACAGGCATTACGGCTCTTTCGTTTGGTGTTCTGACATTAGTCATTAGCGCTGACAAAAGTCAACGTGCGCGTTTCATAAGCGTATCAGATTGATAAGCGTTTGCGGATATTCGCCGGAGGCACATCTCGAACCGTCCCATCCTGCGCGCTCCGTTCGAAACGGCGTCCGTCGAATATCCCCGCTGATTTTCCCCGCTTTGCCGCCGCCACCTAAAATCGTGCGAACGCAAACTGGAAAACCGACGATCATGGACGCAACCGAGAATCTCAACCTGCCCTACATCCTTCCCTCCCAGGCACAGAAACACGTCACCCACAACGAGGCGATCAAGGCGCTTGACGCGGTCGTGCAGCTTGCGGTGATGAGCCGGAGCGTCGCCACGCCACCGACATCGCCGGCCGCGGGCGTGCGCTACATCGTGCCGGCGGGTGCGACGGGCGCATGGGCGGGCCGCGAAAAGCATGTCGCCGCCTGGCAGGACGATGTCTGGATGTTCTACATGCCGCGCACCGGCTGGCTTGCCCATGCCGTCGATGAAGGCGTGCTTCTCACCTTCGGCGCCACCGACTGGGCGCTGTCGGCCTTTAATGTCGCCCTGCCGGACAGGCTCGGCCTCAATGCGATCGTGAACCCGCCGAACCGGCTGGCGCTGGCCGGTGACACCTCGCTGTTCTCCCACGAGGGCATGGGCCACCAGCTCAAAATCAACAAGGCGACGTCGGCGGACACCGCGTCCGTGCTGTTCCAGACGGGGTTTTCGTCGCGCGCCGAGATCGGCGCCATCGGGAGCGACGATTTCCGCCTCAAGGTGAGCCCGAACGGCTCCACCTTTCTCGATGCCATCACCGTCGACCGCAGTTCGGGGCGTGTTTCCTTCCCCGCCGGCGCGACGGGTCTGCGCATCCAGCTGACCGCAGCGCGCACCTACTATGTCGCGACGACCGGTAGCGACACCAATACCGGTCTGAGCGCCGGTCTGCCGTTTGCGACCCTGCAGAAGGCCGTGGACGAGGCGCACAAGCTGGATTGCGCGAGTTTCGACGTGACGATCCAGCTGGCGAACGGCACCTATGCCGCCGGCGCCACCATCGGCCGACCCCTGTGGGGCGGCGGCACATTGATCATCAAGGGCAACGAGACGACGCCGGCCTCGGTCGTCATGAGTTCGGGGCTGAGCTTTCGCAACGGCGCGCAGGTGCGTGTCGCCGGCCTGCGCTTCGTCATCGCCACGGATCTCATCAACGCGCTCTCCGTGGGCAACGGGGTCTATCTGCGCACGGGCAAACTCGAATTCGGCGCTGTCGGCGCCAACGCGGACCACATCTTTGCGGACAATCCCTGCCATATCGCCATCGAGGACGACTATACGATCTCCGGCGGCGGGCGCAGGCACATGAATATCGGCATGGGTTATGTGGTCGGGGCAAACCGCACGATCACGCTGACGGGCACGCCCGCCTTCACGCATTTTCTGGCGGCGAGCAACTGCGCCTCGATCGCCCTCTCGAACCTGACGGTCTCGGGTGCGGCGACGGGCAGCCGCTACATTGCCGAGACGAACGGCGTCATCAACACCTATGGCAAGGCGACGACCTATCTGCCCGGCTCCACCGTCGGCACCAATCCGACGGGCGGCATCTACGCCTGATCAAAGCATCGCATGCATTGCTTCCCGGCGGCTCTTGCATCAAGGCCGCCGGACTGGTTATGACAGGGGTATGTCTCTCGAATCCGTCCGCGCCTTCTTCGCCGAAAACGCCCCAGACATCGACGTTCTCGTCACCGAGCAGAGCTCGGCGACCGTGACGCTCGCGGCCGAGGCGCACGGCGTTGCGCCCGAACAGATCGCCAAGACGATCTGCCTGCGGATCGGCGAGGAGACCGTGCTTCTGGTCGCGGCCGGCACGGCGCGGCTGAGCAACCGGAAATTCAAGGATCGCTTCGCTGCAAAGCCGCGCATGCTCGACGCCGAGCAGGTGCTGGCCGTCACGTCGCATCCGGTGGGAGGCGTCTGCCCCTTCGGCCTGCCGGCGCCCGTTCCGGTCTACTGCGATGTGTCGCTGAAATCCTTCGAAGAGGTGGTTCCGGCGGCGGGCGCGACGAATGCGGCGGTGCGTATCGCGCCCGACCGCATGGCAAGCCTGGTCAAGGGCGAATGGGTTGACGTCTGCGAGTGACGTGACCCCGGCCCCAACGGGCTAATCGTGAAAGAGTTTCGCGCAAATCCGGGGAAATGCCCCGCTGGCAAAATTCTGCTCCAGCAAGCAATATGACGAAACTGTGATCAACCGCGGCCGGCTTCCGGCGGACAGCGGCGCGCGGACGCGGGGGTGTCTCGCGGGCAGGCGGTTCGCGGTGCGAAGCGTCGGCTTGGTTCCGGGCTGCTGGAGGAGCATTTGCCCGGAGGTTCAGCACGGCGCGCCTCAGGCAGCGCCAGGGGGAGAAAACATGTTCGAAAAGCTGTTCAAGCTGAGTGAGCACGGCACGTCCGTGCGCACCGAAGTGGTGGCGGGTCTCACGACCTTCCTCACCATGTCCTATATCATCTTCGTCAATCCGGACATTCTGTCGACCACGGGCATGGACCGGGATGCCGTCTTCGTCGCCACCTGTCTGGCGGCCGCGCTCGGCTCGCTCGTCATGGCGCTCGTCGCCAATTGGCCGATCGGCATGGCGCCCGGCATGGGCCTCAACGCCTTCTTCGCCTTCACCGTCGTCGCCGCCCTCGGCTTCACCTGGCAGCAGGCGCTGGGCGCGGTCTTCATCTCCGGCCTCATCTTCGTGATCCTGACGGTCACGGGCGTGCGCAGCTGGCTGATCGAAGGCATTCCGCATTCGCTGCGCAGCGCCATTGCCGCCGGTATCGGCCTCTTCCTCGGCATTATCGCGCTGAAGAACGCCGGCATCGTCGTCGACAATCCGGCAACGCTCGTCGGCCTCGGCAGCCTCAAGGCGACCGGCCCGCTGCTCGCCATCCTCGGCTTCTTCATCATCGCCGTGCTCGATGCGTTGCGCATCAAGGGTGCGATCCTGATCGGCATTCTCGCCGTGACGATCCTCTCCTGGGTCACCGGCGTCAGCCAGTTCCAGGGCATCGTCTCGGCCCCGCCGTCAATGCTGCCGACGTTCCTGCAGCTCGACATCATGGGGGCGCTGCATGGCGGCCTGGTGCATGTCATCCTGGTCTTCGTTCTCGTCGAAGTGTTCGATGCGACCGGCACGCTGATCGGCGTCGCCAAGCGCGCCAACCTGATCCAGGAAGGCAAGAAGAGCCGCCTCGGCCGCGCCCTTCTCGCCGACAGCACGGCGATCGTCGCCGGCTCGCTGATGGGCACCAGCTCCACCACGGCTTACGTCGAAAGCGCCTCGGGCGTCCAGGCCGGCGGCCGCACGGGCCTCACCGCCTTGACCGTCGCGATCCTGTTCCTCGCCGCTCTCTTCATCTCGCCGCTCGCCGGCTCGGTGCCGAGCGTCGCGACGGCTCCGGCCCTGCTCTATGTCGCAGGCCTGATGATGCGCGAACTGACGGAAATCGAATGGGAAGACCTGACGGAAGCGGCACCGGCTGCGCTGACCGCGCTTGCCATGCCCTTCACCTACTCGATCGCCAACGGCCTTGCCTTCGGCTTCATCAGCTATGTCGTCATGAAGCTCTTCACCGGCAAGTGGAAGGACATCCACCCGGCAACGGCGATCGTCGCGGTCCTCTTCGTCATCCGCTTCGCCTTCTTCGCGGAATAGACGACAAGCTATCCATCCAAACGGAACGGGCCGCGCTCAAAGCGCGGCCCGTTTGCGTTTTGGCTGCCTGTTGCAGGCGCGACCGGATCGGCTATCCGTAAAGACGAAAATGCCGGCCCGTGGAGGCGGGCCGGCGGATCCGCGTTTCCCCGGTGGTGGATCAGCGGACCAGGAAGGATTCCTGGTAGAAATGTTCCTCAAGGTTGACGCCCTCGCCGCCGCGATCGACCACGGCGAAATCCGAGGTCTTGTCGAGCGGCGTCAGGATACCGTGCCAGACATTGCGGCCGATATTGACGCCCTGGCCGGGTGCCGTGCGGAAGGCGATGGGCTCGGCCGGGCCGGTTTCCGTTTCCTCGGCGACGACGACGAGGAAGGAGGCGTCACCAAGCGGAATGAAGGCCTGGCTGCCGAGCGGATGGCGCTCCACCATCTTCAGTTCCAGCGGCAGCGGATAGGGTTCGCCGCGCAGCAGGCTGATCATCGGGCGAGCTTTCTCGCCCGTCGTCTCGATGTTGGCGAGGTCGTGGAAGCGCGTGCACTTGCCCGCATTGATCGGGAAATTGTGCGCGCCTTCCTGTTCGATGACCTGGCCAAAGGGCGCGAAGGCCTCGCGGGTCAGCTCTCTGATTTCGATGGTCTTCATGTCTTTCCTCCCTCGGCCGTGTGGCCAAAAACCCTCAGACGGCTGATGCCGCCGTCCGGATGAATGTTCAGGCGGACATGCGTCACGGCACCCGCCTGCTTCACGAGATGGCCATCGAACGTATGGATACGGTCGGCGGCCAATTTCTGCTCGGGCAGGATTTCCTGCCAGAACATCGACGCGGCGGTGACAAGGGTGGGGAGGTCCCCCGTCGTGCCCGTCAGATCGGCGGCCTGCATGGAGCAGGCATCCGGGTAGTTGCCCTTGAAATGGGCGGTATCGACGACGATGCTTTCGAGCGTCGCGCGTGCGGCAAGCTTGACCACGATCCACTCGTGACCCGGCTGCCGGCGGCGGCTGGTTTCCCAGCCATCGCCCATATTGACGCCACGGCCGGGCGCGAGCAAGCGCTGATGGCCGTAGTGACCGTTGGAAAATGCAATGACCTGCCCGCCCGAAAGCGCGGAAGCGAGATCGATCGGCCCTTCGGCGGGCGCCAGCGCGGGAATACCATAGACCCGCAGCCGCGCCACCCCGCCATCGGGATAGATCCGCAGCCGGACATGGCTGAACAGGCCGTCCACGGCACAGTCGAAGAAATGCTGGGCGCTCGGCCCGAGCGGGCTTGGCGCCAGAAGCTCCACCCATTCCGATGCCTCGTCTGGGCCATCGGGCGCCAGACAGCCCTCGATGGCGCAAGCCGTCGGGTAGTTGCCGGTGAAGAAGGCGGTATCGACATCGAAGCCGCGGATGCGGCCTGCGGTCGCCAGCGCGATCACGGCGTGGTCATGCCCCGGCCCACGCCGCCGCCGCGTTTCCCAGCCGTCCATCCATTTGCCATGCGCGTCATAGACGCCGGCATGGTAGACGGCGGGCTCGTCGGAGAGCATGCGCGACAGCGGGCCGAAGAACTCGTCCGTCGCGCAAAGCCCCTTCGCCCCGAGACCCGCTGAGGCAAGATTGATCGTTCCGCGTGCGAAGGCGGGCAGGGCGGCCGTCGACATGGTCGTATCTCTCAGTCCGGCAGCAGCGCCTTGAGCCGCAGGTAGCCGATGCGTTCCACCTGCTTGCAGGCGGTGGCGAATTCGGTGTCGCGGCCATGGGCGATGCGTTTTTCGAAGGCGGCGAGGATGCTTGCCTTGGTGTTGTCGCGCACGGCGATGATGAAGGGAAAGCCGAACGTCTTCACATAGCGGTCGTTGAGATCGGTAAAACGAGCGCGCTCCTCGTCCGTCAGGGCGTCGAGACCGGCGGAGGCCTGCTCGTCGGTTGAGCTCGCCGTCAGGCGCTTGGCCTGCGCCAGCTTGCCGGCGAGATCCGGGTGGGCGACGAGAACGCCGAGGCGTTCCTCTTCGCTTGCGGCGCGGAACTGGAAGGCGAGCGCGGCGGCAAGGCCGATGGAGGTGTCATTGGCCGGCGAAAGCTCGCCAGCCCAGGCGCGCTCGGCGATCCAGGGCGAATGCTCGTAGATATCGCCGAAGCGTTTGACGAACGCCTCCTTCGGCATCTGTGAGGGGCGCTCGGCCTGCGGCTGCGGCGGATGGGTCTTTGCCCAATGTTCGGCAATATCGACGCGCCGGGGGATCCAGACCTTCTCATGGCTCTGGATGTAGTGGATGAAGCGGGCGAGCGCCATGACGCGGCCGGGGCGGCCCATCAGGCGGCAATGCAGGCCGATGCTCATCATCTTCGGGTGGCCCGCCTTGCCCTCGGCATAGAGCGCGTCGAACGAATCCTTCAGATAGGTGAAGAACTGGTCGCCGCTGTTGAAGCCCTGCGGCGTGGCGAAGCGCATGTCATTGGCGTCGAGCGTATAGGGAATGATCAGCTGCTGCTTGCCGTTGTGCTCGTGCCAGTATGGCAGGTCGTCCGAATAGGTGTCGGAAATATAGTCGAAGCCGCCGGCCTCGCTGACGAGATCGACCGTGTTGACCGAACAGCGGCCGGTATACCAGCCGCGCGGTCGCTCGCCCGTCACCAGTGTGTGCAGGCGGATCGCCTCGGCGATGGCCGCGCGCTCGTCCTCGGGGCTCATGTCCTTGTGCTCGACCCATTTCAGGCCGTGCGAAGCGATTTCCCAGCCGGCCTCGATCATTGCGGCGACCTGGGCGGGCGAGCGCTGCAGCGCCGTTGCCACGCCATAGACCGTGACGGGCACGTTCTTTTCCGTCAGAAGGCGGTGCAGGCGCCAGAAGCCGGCGCGCGCGCCGTATTCGTAGATCGATTCCATGTTCCAGTGGCGCTGGCCCGGCCATTGGGCGGCGCCGACGATCTCCGACAGGAAGGCTTCGGAAGCCGCGTCGCCATGCAGCACGCAGTTCTCGCCGCCTTCTTCATAGTTTAGGACGAACTGGACGGCGATGCGCGCATCACCGGGCCACTGAGCCTTCGGCGGGGTCTGACCATATCCGTGCATGTCGCGGCAATATCGCATGGAACGCTCCTCCAAACGCTTTCGATTGCCAAATGCTAACCTGAAATTTGCGCGTTACATTCCTCAGGAAAATTTGAAAGTCTCGAACGATCTCACCGCTTTTCAGTGGATAAAGGGTGACGGATAGTGATGGCAGGCGTAGTGTGCTCGGGAGGAAAACATGCAGTCTCATAGCCAGGGAGCCGGGCGGCTCACGACCCACGTTCTGGATACGGCGCGCGGCAAGCCTGCGGAAGGCCTGCGCATCGATCTCTACCGGGTCGAAGGCGAAACCTTCCACCTGATCAAGACCACACAGACGAATGACGACGGCCGTTGCGACGCGCCGCTTCTCGCTGGTGAGACCATGAAATCCGGCACCTACGAACTGCGTTTCCATGCTGGCGACTATCTCGGCCGCAATGGCGATGGCCCGCTGTTCCTCGATATCATCCCGATCCGTTTCGGCCTTGCCGACGAGGGCGCGCATTACCATGTGCCGCTGCTCGTCTCGCCCTTCAGCTATTCCACTTACCGCGGGAGCTAATGCCATGGCGGCCCCAAAAATCCGCTCCGAACTGCGCTTCATCCTCAACGGTCAGGACGTGTCGCTGCGCGACGTCGCCCCCGACCAGACGTTGCTCGACTGGCTGCGCCTCTCCAAACTGCTCAAGGGCACCAAGGAAGGCTGCGCCGAAGGCGACTGCGGCGCCTGCACCGTGCTCGTCGGACGGCTCACTCCTTCCGGCGGCCTCGTTTATGAGGGCGTCAACGCCTGTATCCGCTTCATGGGCTCGCTCGACGGCTGTCATGTCGTGACGGTCGAGCATGTTGCCGCCCGCGACGGCAAGCTGCATCCGGTGCAGCAGGCGATGGTCGATTACCACGGCTCGCAATGCGGTTTCTGCACACCTGGCTTCGTCATCTCGCTCTATGCGCTGTGGATGCAGACGCCGAACCCGAGCGATCGAGAGATCGAGACGGCGCTGCAGGGCAATCTCTGTCGCTGCACCGGCTACGAGCCGATCCTGCGCGCCGCCCGCGCCATTTCCAGCTATGGCGGCACGGAGAAGGATCCGCTGCTCGTCGAGCGCGACGCGATGATTGCGCGCCTCAAGGCACTGAAGGACGGCGCTCGCGTCGAGATCGGCGACGGCAAGAGCCGCTTCGTCGTTCCCGCCGATCTCGATGATTTCGCCGCCGTACTGGAGGCTGCGCCGACTGCAACGGTCGTTGCCGGTTCCACCGACGTCGGTCTCTGGGTCACCAAGCATATGCGCGATATCTCGCCCGTCGTCTTCATCGCCGGGCTGGACGAGCTGAAGTCCATCTCGGTCGAGGGGGATACGGTCACCATCGGTGCCGGCGTCACCTATACGGAAGCGCTGAAGACGCTGGCGAACCATGTGCCGGCGCTCGGTCCGCTCATCGAGCGCATCGGCGGCCAGCAGGTGCGCAACATGGGCACGATCGGCGGCAACATCGCCAACGGCTCGCCGATCGGCGACACGCCGCCGGCGCTGATCGCGCTCAACGCCACACTGACCTTGCGCAAAGGCACCGAGCGGCGCACCATCCGCCTCGAAGACTACTTCATCGCCTATGGCAAGCAGGACCGCCAGCCCGGCGAATTCGTCGAGGCCGTGCATGTGCCGGCACCGGCGGCGGGTGAAAAGTTCGCCGTCTATAAGGTGACGAAGCGCCGCGACGAGGACATCACGGCATCGCTCGGCGCCTTCCGCCTGGCGCTTTCGGCCGATGGCACCGTCACCGGCATCACCATTGCCTATGGCGGCATGGCGGCGACGCCGAAGCGTGCCTTCGCCGTGGAAAAGACGCTTCTCGGTCAAAAATGGACCGAGGCGACGGTGGAAGCGGCCATGGAGAAATATGCGGAGGATTACGCCCCGCTGACCGACATGCGCGCCACCGCCGGATACCGCGCACTGGTGGCGAAAAACCTGCTGCTGCGGTTCTACACGGAAACGACCTCAGGCGCGGCATCCGCGCAAGTGTCCAGATACGAGGCTGCGTGAGCCATGAACAAGCACACCCCCGATCTCAAGGCTGAGAAAATCGAAGGCGGCGTCCATGCGAGCGTGCGCCACGATTCCGCGCACAAGCATGTCGCCGGAACCGCCGTCTATATCGACGACATCACCGAGCCGGCCGGCACGCTGCATGCGGGCCTCGGCCTGTCCACCGTCGCGCACGGCCTCCTGAAATCCGTCGATCTCTCGGCCGTCCGCGCTGCCCCCGGCGTCGTCGACGTTTTGACCTATCAAGACATTCCCGGCGTCAACGACATCTCGCCCTCGGGCATGCATGACGACCCGGTTCTGGCGGAAGGCAAGGTGCAGTTCCACGGTCAGCCGATCTTCTGCGTCATCGCGGAAACCCGCGAGGAGGCCCGTCGCGCCGCGCGGCTCGCCAAGATCGAATATGAGGAACTGCCGGCCAATATCGATATCTGGAATCTCGACCAGACGACGCATCCCCAGGTCTTCCCGCCGCTGACGCTTAAGCGTGGTGATGCGGCCGCAGCGCTCGAAAGCGCGCCGCGCCGGGTGAAGGGCCGCATGCGGCTCGGCGGGCAGGACCATTTCTATCTTGAGGGGCAGGTGTCGCTCGCCATACCCGGCGAGGACGACGAGGTTCTCGTCCACTGCTCGACGCAGGGTCCGAGCGAAACGCAGCACATGATTGCGCATGCGCTCGGCGTGCCGAGCAATGCGGTTGCGGTGGAAGTGCGCCGCATGGGGGGCGGCTTCGGCGGCAAGGAGACGCAGGCCAACCAGTGCGCCGCACTCGCCGCGATCGCCGCCAAGAAGCTCAACCGCGCCGTCAAGGTTCGCCTCGACCGCGACGAGGACATGGTCGCGACCGGCAAGCGGCACGATTTCGCCATCGACTACGATGTCGGCTTCGACGACGAAGGCCGTATCCTCGGGATCGACTACACGTTCGCCCTCCGGGCCGGTTTCTCGGCGGACCTCTCCGGCCCGGTGGGCGACCGGGCGCTGTTCCACTGCGACAACGCCTATTTCTTCCCGCATGTGCATGCCAAGTCGTCGCTGCTTCACACCAACACGGTGTCGAACACGGCGTTTCGCGGTTTCGGCGGCCCGCAGGGCATGGTCGGTGCGGAGCGCGTCATCGACGAGGTCGCCTTCGCCGTCGGCAAGGACCCGCTCGATATCCGCAAGCTGAATTTTTATGACGCCATGGGCGTGGAGGGTGAGCGTAACCTCACGCCCTACCACCAGAAGGTCGAGGACTGCATCATCCAGCGCATCGTCGCCGAGCTGGAAGAGAGCGCCGACTATGCCGGCCGCCGCAAGGCGATCCGGGAATTCAACGCCAACAGCCGCTTCGTCAAACGCGGTCTCGCGCTGACGCCGGTGAAATTCGGCATCTCCTTCACCAAGACGGAATCCAACCAGGCCGGCGCGCTGGTGCATGTCTATACGGACGGTTCCGTGCACATGAACCACGGCGGCACGGAAATGGGCCAGGGCCTGCACCTGAAGGTGGCGCAGGTGGTGGCCGAAGAGTTCCAGATCGATCTGGAACGGGTGAAGATCACCGCGACGACGACGGCCAAGGTGCCGAACACCTCGCCGACCGCCGCCTCCTCGGGCGCCGACCTGAACGGTATGGCCGCCCAGGATGCCGCCCGCCAGATCAAGGACCGGCTGATCGATTTCGCGGCGGAAAAATACCAGATCCCGCGCGACCAGGTGGTCTTCCTGCCGAACCGCGTGCGCATCGGCAATGCCGAGATATCGTTCAACGATCTCGTCAAACAGGCCTATATGGCGCGTATCCAGCTCTCGGCGGCCGGCTTCTACAAGACGCCGAAGATCCATTGGGACCGCTCGAAGGGTCGCGGCCACGCCTTCTACTACTACGCCTATGGCGCGGCCTGCTCGGAAGTCTCCGTCGATACGCTGACCGGCGAATATGTCGTGGAGCGCACCGACATCCTGCACGATACCGGCCGTTCGCTGAACAGGATCATCGATATCGGCCAGATCGAGGGCGGCTTCATCCAGGGCATGGGCTGGCTGACGACGGAGGAACTGTGGTGGGACGGCAAGGGGCGGCTGCGCACCCACGCGCCCTCCACCTACAAGATCCCGCTCGCCTCGGACCGCCCGAAGATCTTCAACGTCAACCTCACCGACTGGTCGGAAGCCTACGAGCCGACGGTCCATCGCTCCAAGGCGGTCGGCGAGCCGCCGCTGCCGCTCGGCCTTGCCGTGCTGCATGCGCTGTCGGATGCGGTGGCGGCGGTGGCGGACCACACGATCTGCCCGCAGCTCGATGCGCCGGCAACGCCCGAATGCGTGCTGATGGCCATCGAGCGGCTCAAGGCCCAGAAGAAGGGGTGAGACCATGCCCGCCGCGCGCGAAGATATCAGGGACTTTCTGCGCCGGGCGCAGGCTTCGATCCTGGTGGAAGTGACGGGCGCGGCGGGCTCGACGCCGCGCGACACGGATGCCTTCATGCTGGTGTCGGAACGCGGCATCTTCGCGACGATCGGCGGCGGGCAGCTCGAATATATGGCGATCGACCATGCGCGGCGGGCGCTGCGCTTCAACGTCGCCGCCGAGCCGATGAACGTGCCGCTCGGCCCGGAAATCGGCCAGTGCTGCGGCGGCCGGGTCGGATTGACCTTCACGGCGGTGACGCCGCTGATTGCGCGTGACCTCATTGCCCGCAGCGATCGCGAAATGGCCTCGCGCCCGCATGTCTATGTCTTCGGTGCCGGCCATGTCGGCGATGCGCTCGCCATGGCGCTGTCGCTGGCGCCGCTCCGCGTCATTCTGGTGGATACCCGCGAGGACGAACTCATCGCCTCGACGGTGCCGCGCATCGAGACGTGCCTGACGGCGATGCCCGAGGCCGTGGTGCGCGACGCGCCTGCCGGCAGCAGTTTCGTGATCCTGACCCATGACCACGCACTGGATTTCCTGATCGCCGCCGAAGCGCTGAAGCGCCCGGATGCCGCCTATGTCGGCATGATCGGCTCGAAGACCAAACGCGCCACCTTCCGCAACTGGCTGTCGCGCGAAATCGGCCATCCCGATCTGTTCGAAAACCTCGTCTGCCCGATCGGCGGCACGGCGGTAAAGGACAAGCGCCCGGCCGTCATCGCGACGCTTGCGGCATCGGAGATCATGACGGCGGCGCTGACCTGGTCGGCCAAAAAAGGCCTTCAGTCCTCGTCGGCCGTTTCAACCGCCGGCTCCTCGCCAAGCAGCTTGCCGATCAGCCGCTGACATCGCTCGGCCATGAAGTCGATCATCAGGCGCACTTTCGGGTCCTGAAACCGCTTGTGCGGGTAGATGGCGGCGAGCTGCGCGGAGGCGGGCGGGGTTTCCTTGAGGATCTCCACCAGACGGCCGTCGGTCAGATGCGCCTTCACCTCGAACAGTGGCTTGTTGATGATGCCGCGACCCTCCAGCGCCCATTGCGTCAGCACGTCGCCGTCGTCGCTGTCATAGGGGCCGCCGACCTCGAATTTGCGCGGGCCTTCTGCGGTGACGAGCGTCCAGAAATATTCCTTCGAGCCGGGATAGCGCAGCAGGAGACACTCATGCTTGTCGGCGATCAGCGCATCGGCGCTTTTCGGTGTGCCGCGCCGCGCAAGGTACTCGGGAGAGGCGCAGAGCACGCGCTCGCATTTGAGGATACCGCGCATGCGCAGGTTGGAATCCTCGAGCACGCCCAGCTTGAAGGCGACATCGACGCCCTCGGCGAGGATATCGACATTGTGGTCCGACAGGCGCACACGCACCTCGATATCGGGGTATTTGTCGTGGAATTCCGGAATGCCGGAGGCGATCAGCCGGCGGCCGATGCCGAGCGGGGCGGTGATGCGCAGCGACCCCTTCGGGTTGCGCGAGAGGTCGGCGATGGCGGCTTCCGCCTCGTTGACGGCCTCGATGATCTTCACCGCGCCTTCGTAGAACACCCGGCCGTGCTCGGTCGGCGACAGCTTGCGCGTCGTGCGGTTGAACAGCCGCACGCCGAGATGGCGTTCGAGTTCCTTGATGCGATTGCTGGCGACCGCGGGGGTGACGCGCTGGTCGCGCCCCGCCGCCGAGAGGGTACCGAGTTCGACCACGCGAACGAAGACGCGCACATTATCGAGATAGGACATGGCCCTTTCTACCACATCGGCGTGCGGAGCAAAGTGGGGGGCATCTTTTAGTTTTTTTTGAAAGTGTTAGTGATTCACCGGGATTTCCTAGAAAATGACTTGATGGCATTCATTTCCGTGAAGATCGGGAGGAGGGTATCCCCATGTACGAATACGCCATTGCCTGGGATTGGGTCATGTTCGCGGTGCGCTGGCTGCATGTCATCACGGCCATCGCCTGGATTGGTTCATCGTTTTATTTCGTGGCGCTCGACCTTGGCCTGAAGAAGCATCCCGGCCTGCCGGCGGGTGCGCATGGCGAGGAATGGCAGGTGCACGGCGGTGGTTTCTACCACATCCAGAAGTACCTCGTGGCACCCGCCGCGATGCCGGAACATCTCGTGTGGTTCAAGTGGGAAAGCTATGCCACCTGGCTCTCGGGCTTCGCCATGCTCTGTCTCGTCTATTATGCGGGCGCCGACCTCTATCTCATCGACCCGAACGTGCTGAACGTCTCCAAGCCGGTGGCCATCGCCATCTCGCTCGGTTCGCTCGCCTTCGGCTGGATCATCTACGACCTGATCTGCAAGTCGCCGTTCGGCAACGACAACACGCGGCTGATGGTGGCGCTGTATTTCATCCTGGTCGCGGTCGCCTGGGGTTATACGCAGCTCTTCACCGGCCGCGCCGCCTTCCTGCATCTCGGCGCCTTCACGGCCACGATCATGTCGGCGAACGTGTTCTTCATCATCATGCCGAACCAGCGCATCGTCGTCGCCGACCTCATCGCCGGCCGCACGCCCGATCCGAAATACGGCAAGATTGCCAAGCAGCGCTCCACGCACAACAACTACCTGACGCTGCCCGTGCTGTTCCTGATGCTGTCGAACCACTATCCGCTGGCCTTCGGCACGGAGTTCAACTGGATCATCGCCTCGCTGGTCTTCCTGATGGGCGTCACGATCCGCCACTATTTCAACACGACCCATGCCGGCACGGGCAACCCGACCTGGACCTGGCTCGTCACCGCCCTGCTCTTCGTCGCCATCATGTGGCTCTCCACGGTGCCGAAGATCCTGACCGGTGAAGCGGCCGATGCTAAGCTCTCGGCCGCCCAGCAGCCCTTCGTGACGGCGGAAGCCTTCCCGAAGGTGCGCGATACGATCGCGGGCCGCTGCGCCATGTGCCACGCCAAGGAGCCGGGCTGGGAAGGTATGGTCACGCCGCCGAAGGGCGTGACGCTGGAAACCGACGGCGATATCGCCAAGCATGCCCGCGAAATTTATCTGCAGGCCGGCCGTTCGCATGCCATGCCGCCGGCCAACGTGACCCAGGTTTCGGACGAGGAGCGCAAGCTCTTCGTCGCCTGGTACGAGAGTGCCGTCAGCGGGGAGAAGACCCAATGACCGAGCGCCTGATCCGCGGACGGGTGCTGACCTTCGTCGCCGAGCCTCAGGGCATCGACGACACGGCTGCCTGGCGCTACTTCGAAGACGGCGCCGTCTTCGTGCGTGGCGGCAAGGTGGTGGACGCAGGCGATTATGCTGACATCAGCAAGCTTGCCGGCGCGGATGTCGAGGTGGCCGATCACCGGCCGAACCTCGTTCTGCCGGGCCTTATCGATACGCATTTGCACTTCCCGCAGACCCAGGCAATCGCTTCCTACGGTGCGCAGCTTCTCGAATGGCTGAACACCTACATCTTCGTCGAGGAGCAGAAATTCGCGAGCGAGGCCCACGCGGCCGCCGTGGCGGACCGCTTCATGGACGAGCTCCTGTCGAACGGCACCACCACCGCCGTCGCCTATTGTTCGGTGCATCCCGAAAGCGTCGACGCCTATTTCTCGGCGGCCGAAGCGCGCGGCATGCGCATGATCGGCGGCAAGGTGATGATGGATCGCAACGCGCCGGACGCGCTGCGCGACACGCCGCAACAGGGCTATGACGAGACCAAGGCCTTGATCGAGAAGTGGCACGGCCGCGGCCGCGCGCTCTATGCGATCAGCCCTCGTTTCGCCATCACCTCGACGCCGGAGCAGATGGAGATGAGCCAGGCGCTCGTCGCCGAACATCCGACCTGCTACGTCCAGACCCATCTTTCGGAAAACCACGACGAAATCGCCTTCGCGACCTCGCTCTATCCGGAGGCCAAGGACTATACGGACATCTATGCCCGTTACGGTCTCCTGAACGAGCGCATGCTGCTCGGCCACTGCATCCATTTGAGCGACCGCGAAATCGGCGTTCTCGCCGAAACCCGCAGTGTCGGCGTCTTCTGCCCGACCTCGAACCTGTTCCTGGGTTCTGGACTGTTCGACCGCGACCGGTTCGACAAGGCCGGTGCCCGCTGGTCGGTCGCGACCGATGTCGGCGCCGGCACAAGCTTTTCCATGCTGGAAACGATGGACGAGGCCTACAAGGTGCTGCACCTCCGGGGCCAGAAGCTGACGCCGTTCAACTCGTTCTATCGCATGACGCTCGGCAATGCCCGCGCGCTCGGCCTGGAGAACGAGATCGGTTCGCTGCATGCGGGGGCGGAGGCGGATATCGTCGTGCTGGATTCCAGCGGCAAATCGGCGATGGAATACCGCATGCGCACCGCGAAATCCCTGTTGGAAGAGCTGTTCATCCTCCAGACCATGGGTGACGACCGCTGTGTGGCCGAAGTCTATGTCGCCGGCAAGCCTATGAAGGCCAAGGGCAAGCGCGCAGCGGCGGCAAGCCGGTTGCTCGAAAACACCTGATTATTTGACGATGCAGACACCATTCGCGCCGCCGTGTCCCGTATAGGAGACGGCGGCCGAACCATCCGGGTTGATGGAGAGCGAGACCGTCACCCCGTGGCCCTTGGCCTCGTAGTAATTGTCGTTGAAGACGTGAAGTTTCGCTTCCTTGCCATTGATATAGATCGGCCCGCCCTCGTCGGCATGCACCTCGATATTGCCGGGGCAAGTGGCATTGACGAGCGGGATTTTCGCGAAAGCCGGGCTTGCAACAAACAGCGCTGCGGCAACGGCAAAACGGGCTTTGGTCATCGGCAAATCCTTTCGTGATATCGCCGCAAGACTGGCACTCGTGCCGGTGAAGTCAAGCGCGTTTCACCCGCCCGCCCATCGCCTTGGTCAATCCTTCCGCCGCCGCGCGCACGACGGGGCCGAGCGCATCGACCTTGCTGTCGGGCAGGCGCACCGCCGGCCCGGAGACGGAAATGCCGGCGACGGCCTCGCCATATTCGTCATAGATCGGCGCGGCGACGCAGCGCATGCCGAGCGTGTGTTCCTCGTCATCGATGGAGAAGCCGCGGGCGCGAATTTTTTCGATATCGGCGAGCAGCAAGGGCACGCTGTCGCGGGTCTTGTCGGTGAAATGGGCGAGCGTGCGGCCGGCCAGCAGCGCTTCGATGCGGGCATCCTGCCAGGTGGAAAGGATCGCCTTGCCGATGCCCGAGGCATGGATCGGCCCGCGCCGGCCGGGACGGAAGAAGGCGCGCATCGGCGCATGGCTTTCGACCTGCGAGATGAAGACCACGTCGCCGTCGTCCTCGATGGCGATGTTGGCGGTCTCGCCGCAGCCTTCCATCAATTGTTTGAGGAAGGGACGGCTGATCGTGCCGAGCTTGCGGAAACGCAGATAGGCGGTGCCGATCTCGAAGGCTTTTACGCCGATCGTCCAGGCGCCGGTCTCGCCGTCATGGGTCACCATGCCGTGCTGGGCAAGCGAGGTCAGCAGCCGGTGTACGGTGGAGGGCGCCATGCCGGACTGGTCGGCAAGGTCGGTCAGGCCCGCGCCATCCGCCTGCGCCACGAGATCCAGCAGTTTCAGACTCCTGTCCAGCACCTGTACTGAAGACGGTGCGGCGTCTGCCGCCGGTTTTCGGCCGGGCCGCCCGCGTGTCTTTTCCTGATGCTCCGCCATGATTTTCTCCCTCGTCGCCGCATCATTCCATATCTCGCCTCAGGGGATTGTTCCAGATTCGTTGAAAATGTTTATTTCCATCTGATGGGATCGATTTCCATTTTATGATTGCACGTCGAACGGAATCCGCTACCTTCCATCCCAAGAGACGGAGGAAAAACCCATGGCAAAAATGCGTGCTGTCGATGCAGCGGTTCTGGTTCTGGAGAAGGAAGGCATCGATTGCGCCTTCGGCGTTCCGG
The DNA here is from genome assembly GCF_057798995.1 of Shinella sp. 20P9.1.1. NCBI lineage: Bacteria > Pseudomonadati > Pseudomonadota > Alphaproteobacteria > Hyphomicrobiales > Rhizobiaceae > Shinella > Shinella sp. 20P9.1.1. The sequence goes on along the minus strand of NZ_JBYOLC010000010.1, from coordinate 162,809 downwards.
GGGCTGCAATCAATCCCTTCTATTCGGCGCTGAAGGCCCGCGGCACGGTCCGCCACATCCTCGCCCGTCATGTCGAAGGCGCAAGCCATATGGCCGAAGGCTATACCCGTGCCCGCGCCGGCAATATCGGCCTGTGCATCGGCACCTCCGGTCCCGCCGGCACCGACATGATCACCGGCCTCTATTCGGCCCAGGCAGACTCGATCCCGATCCTCTGCGTCACCGGCCAGGCGCCGCGCGCCCGCCTCGACAAGGAAGATTTCCAGGCGGTCGATATCGCCAAGATCGCCGCCCCCGTTACCAAGTGGGCCGTCACGGTCATGGAACCGGGCCTCGTTCCCTATGTCTTCCAGAAGGCGTTCCACACGATGCGTTCGGGCCGTCCCGGTCCCGTTCTGGTCGACCTGCCGATCGACGTCCAGCTCGCCGAGATCGAGTTCGACATCGACGCCTACGAGCCGCTGACGCCCTACAAGCCGGCCGCGACCCGCGCCCAGGCCGAAAAGGCCCTGACGATGCTCAACGCGGCCCAGCGCCCGCTGATCGTCGCGGGCGGCGGTATCATCAATGCCAATGCCTCCGACCTCTTGGTCGAGCTTGCCGAAATCACCGGCGTCCCCGTCATCCCGACCCTGATGGGCTGGGGCGCGATCCCGGACGACCACCCGCTGATGGCCGGCATGTGCGGCCTGCAGACCTCGCACCGCTACGGCAATGCGACGCTGCTCGCCTCGGACTTCGTCTTCGGCATCGGCAACCGCTGGGCCAACCGCCACACCGGCAACATCCCGACCTACACGGAAGGGCGCACGTTCGTTCACGTCGACATCGAGCCGACCCAGATCGGTCGCGTCTTCACGCCCGACCTCGGCATCGTCTCGGATGCGGGTGCTGCCCTGCAGGTCTTCGTCGAGGTTGCGACCGAATGGAAGGCTGCCGGCAAGTTGCGCGACTGGTCCAACTGGGCCGGCGAGTGCCAGGACCGCAAGCGCACCATGCTGCGCAAGACGCACTTCGACCAGATGCCGCTGAAGCCGCAGCGCGTCTATGAAGAGATGAACAAGGCCTTCGACCGCGACACCTGCTATGTCTCGACCATCGGCCTTTCCCAGATCGCCGGCGCGCAGTTACTGCATGTCTATAAGCCGCGCAACTGGATCAACTGCGGCCAGGCCGGCCCGCTCGGCTGGACGCTGCCGGCAGCGCTCGGTGTCCGCGCCGCCGATCCGGACCGCAAGATCGTTGCGCTCTCGGGCGACTACGACTTCCAGTTCATGATCGAGGAACTGGCCGTCGGCGCCCAGCACAAGCTGCCCTACCTGCATGTCGTCGTGAACAACTCGTATCTCGGCCTCATCCGCCAGGCACAGCGCGGCTTCAACATGGACTTCGAGGTCTCGCTCGCCTTCGACAACATCAATGCGACGGGCGATTCGGAAGCCGGCTACGGTGTCGATCACGTCGCGGTTGCCGAAGGTCTCGGCTGCAAGGCGATCCGCGTCCGCAGTGCCAACGAGTTCCAGGAAGCCTTCAACACGGCTGAGAAGCTGATGAAGGAACACCAGGTTCCCGTCGTCATCGAGTTCATCCTCGAGCGCGTCACCAACATCGCCATGGGCGCTGACATCAACGCCGTCGTCGAGTTCGAGGAACTGGCCGAGCGCGGTGAAGACGCACCGACCGCGACGCTTGCCGCACTGCTCGATTAAGGACAGGCAAATCCGGGGAGGCCGCGCCGCGGCTTCCCTGGAAACGCACCGGAATAAAGGGAGACGACCATGCCGAAATTTGCGGCCAACCTGACCATGCTCTTCAACGAGGCGCCCTTCATGGAGCGCTTCGCCCTCGCCGCCAAGGCGGGTTTCGAAGGGGTCGAATATCTCTTCCCCTACGATTTCGACAAGGATGCGATCCGCGCCGAACTCGACAAACACGGCCTGACGCAGGTGCTGCACAACCTGCCGGCCGGCAACTGGGCCGGCGGCGAACGCGGCATCGCGGTCCTGCCGGATCGTGTAGATGAATTCCGCGAGGGCGTCGCCAAGGCGATCGATTACGCGACGACGCTCGGCTGCAAGCAGATCAACTGCTTGTCGGGCATAGCGCCGGCCGGCGTATCTGACAGCGTGCTGCGCGCCACCTTCGTCGCCAACCTGAAGCTGGCGGCGGCCGAACTCGGCAAGCACGACATCAAGCTCTTGATCGAGCCGATCAACCACTTCGACATTCCGGGCTTCTACCTCAACACCCCGGACCAGGCGGCCTCGATCATCGCGGACGTCGGTTCCGACAACCTCTACATCCAGTACGACCTCTACCACCAGCAGCGTACCGAGGGCGAGCTGATCGGCACGTTCAAGAAGCACCAGGGGAAAATCCCCCATGTGCAGCTTGCCGACAATCCGGGCCGCAACGAACCGGGCACCGGCGAGATCGCCTATGGCTTCGTGTTCAAGACGCTCGACGCGCTCGGCTACGACGGCTGGATCGGCTGCGAATACAAGCCCCGCACGACCACCGAGGAAGGTCTCGGCTGGCTCGCTGAAGTCGGTCGCTGAACAAGCAATACTTTTAGATTGGGAGACAAAATCATGGCAAATATCGGTTTCATCGGCCTCGGCATCATGGGCACCCCCATGGCACGCCACCTTCAGAATGCCGGCCACACGGTCATCACCTCGAAGTTCTTCATCCCGCCGCACAAGGATCTGGTCGATAACGGCCTGCAGATCGTCGACAGCCCGAAGGCGCTGGCCGAGACCGTCGACACGATCATCCTCATGCTGCCCGACACCCCGGAAGTGCAGGACGTTCTGTTCGGCGAAAACGGTGTCGCCCTCGGCCTCAAGGCCGGCAAGCTCGTCATCGACATGAGCTCGATCTCGCCGATCGCCACCAAGGAATTCGCCAAGAAGGTCCGTGAAACCGGTGCCGAATATGTCGACGGTCCGGTCTCGGGCGGCGAAGTCGGCGCCAAGAATGCCTCGCTCTCCATCATGGCCGGCGGTTCGCAGGAAAGCTTCGACCGGGCGCTGCCGCTCTTCCAGCTGATGGGCAAGAACATCACGCTCGTCGGCGATTGCGGCGATGGTCAGGTGACCAAGGTCGCCAACCAGATCATCGTCGCTCTCACCATCGAAGCGGTTGCCGAAGCCCTCGTCTTCGCCTCGAAGGCCGGCGCCGATCCGGCCCGCGTTCGCGAGGCGCTGATGGGCGGCTTTGCCTCCTCGCGCATTCTCGAAGTGCATGGCGACCGCATGGTCAAGCGTACTTTCGATCCTGGCTTCCGCATCTCGCTGCACCAGAAGGACCTCAACCTGGCTCTCCAGGGCGCCAAGGCGCTGGGCGTTTCGCTGCCCAACACCGCCTCGACGCAGGAACTCTTCAACCAGTGCGCCGCCCATGGCGATGCCGGCCTCGATCACTCAGGTCTCGTCACGGCGCTGGAGCGCATGGCGAACCACGCCGTCGCATGACGGCCTGACCGGGCGGGGAGGGGAGCCCCGCCCGGTCACCCTTTCGGAGGAGGAGACATGACCCCTCATCCCGCCGCGTCGTTACTCATCCGAGGGACGGCGCCGGCTTGCGGATGAGGGGTTATGTTTTATAAGACCTGCGCACCGCAGATTTGGAGGAACCGATGCCCGCTATCGCAGACCCGCGCGCCTTTCTCGAAACCCTGTTCTCCGTCGCGGTCGCCGCTGCCGACCCGGACAAGGTTCTGGCCGCCAACCTGCCGGAAAAGCCGAAGGGCCGAACGGTGGTGATCGGCGCCGGCAAGGGCGCCGCGCAGATGGCCCGGGCCTTCGAGCGCCTGTGGGATGCGCCGCTGACCGGCGTCGTCGTCACGCGCTACGGCTATGCCGTGCCCTGCGAACGCATCGAGGTTCTGGAAGCTGCCCATCCGGTGCCTGACGACAGCGGCCTGCTCGCCTCCGGCCGGCTGATGGCCGCCGTGCGTGGCCTCACCGAAGACGACCTCGTCGTCGCGCTGGTCTGCGGCGGCGGCTCGGCCCTGCTGCCCGCACCCGCCGGCGACCTGACGCTGGCCGACGAGATCGCCGTCAACAAGGCGCTCTTGGCCTCCGGTGCGCCGATCAGCGCCATGAACGCCGTGCGCAAGCAGGTCTCGCGTATCAAGGGCGGCCGGCTTGCCGCCCTTGCGCACCCGGCGCGTGTCGTCTCGCTGGTCGTTTCCGATATTCCCGGCGACAATCCGGCGCTTGTCGCCTCCGGCCCGACCATCGCCGACGCCACCACGCGCGCCGACGCGCTGCGCCTCATCGAGCGCTACCGCCTCGACCTGCCCGAAGCCGTCATGCGCCATATTCGTGACGGCAAGGACGAGCCGCCGCTGCCGAGCGACGCGTGTTTTGCCCGCAACGAGGTGAAGCTGGTCGCCTCCGCCGCCGTGTCTCTCGAAGCGGCTGCCGAAGCCGCCCGCAAGGCCGGTATCGAGGCTGTCATCCTCTCCGATGCCATCGAGGGCGAGGCCTCCGAAGTCGGCCGCGTGCACGCCGCCATCGCCGCTGAAGTCGTGCGCCGCGACCGGCCGTTCACAAAGCCCGTCGTCATCCTCTCGGGCGGCGAGACCACCGTGACGATCAAGGGCAAGGGCAAGGGTGGCCGCAACGGTGAATTCCTGCTCTCCTTCGCCTGCGCCGCCGACGGCCTCGAAGGCCTTTACGCCCTTGCTGCCGATACGGACGGTATAGACGGTTCGGAAGACAATGCCGGCGCCTTCGCCGACGGCACCACCGTCGCGCGCCTCGCCGACAAGGGCAAGGACGCCGCTGAATTCCTGTCGCGCAATGACAGCTGGACGGTCTTCGACGCGCTCGGCGACCTCTTCGTGCCCGGCCCGACCGGGACGAATGTCAACGACTTCAGGGCGATCCTCATTCAATAGCCCGAACGAAAACAGCCCCGGCTTGCCGGGGCTGTTTTGTTTTGACGTTTTCTCTTTTCCGTTGCCTCCCCACCAACGTCATCCTCGGGCTTGACGCGAGGATCGACGCCCCACCCGCAGCGGGTGGATGCTCGGGTCAAGCCCGAGCATGACGGAGAAGAAGGCGCGGACTTTAAGCGGCCGGCTGCTTGGTCTTGCGCAGGTAGGGCAGAACCGTGTCGAACGAGCCGAAGCGGGCGATGGCGTCTTCGTTGGAGACGGCGGCGGTGATGATGACGTCGTCGCCCTGCTGCCAGTTGGCCGGCGTTGCAACCTGGTGCTTGCTGGTGAGCTGGATCGAATCGATCGCGCGCAGGATTTCAGCGAAGTTGCGGCCCGTGGTCATCGGATAGGTGAGGATCAGCTTGATCTTCTTGTCCGGGCCGATGACGAAGACGGAGCGAACCGTGGCGTTGTCGGCGGGCGTGCGGCCCTCCGAGCTATCGCCGGCGGCGGCCGGCAGCATGTCGTAGAGCTTGGCGACCGCGAGGTCCTTGTCGCCGATCAGCGGATAGTCGACGTCGAAGCCGGTGGCAGTGCGGATGTCGGCCTTCCACTTGCCGTGGCTTTCGACCGGATCGACCGAGATGCCGATGATCTTGACGCCGCGCTTGCGGAACTCGCCTTCGAGGCCGGCCATGGCGCCGAGCTCGGTGGTGCAGACCGGAGTGAAGTTCTTGGGGTGCGAGAAGAGCACGGCCCAGCCATTGCCGATCCACTCATGGAAATTGATCGTGCCGGCGGTGGTTTCGGCGGTGAAATCAGGAGCGATGTCGTTGATGCGAAGGCTCATGGGGGTGGTCCTCTCTGTCGTGCGGGGCCGCAGGCAGAGCCCGCGAAACGTGTATCCGGGCGGTTAGATAGACCGAAAATCCCGGCTTGCCTATAGCGGCAGGGTGCCGCCGCTGGGGACCGGCGAGCGCATCTTTGCGCCGTTCTTGCTGCCGCAAACACGGCTTTCGGCAAGTCCCGCGCTCTGCGCCAAACCGTTCCGCCAAGCCGCCTCCGGGTGGAAAGGCGATTTTATTTTACCGGACAGGCAAAACGGCCCTATTCGCCGATTTCGGCGCGTCCGCTTGTCAGATCGACGATCAGCCGCAGTGTCTCTTCCGCCCGCTCCGAGGGAATGCGGAAAAACAGACGCGCACCGCTGTCATGGAAAACCTCGTCGTCGATCATCAAGCCCGGCAGCGCCGCAAGCCGTGCCTTCACCAGTGCCAGATCGGAAAAGCCGAGCGAGACGGAGAGCGCCGCGCGCTCGACATATTCCGTTTTGGTCGCCGCCCGCAGGCAAAGGGATGCCGTGCCGCCATAGGCGCGCATCAGCCCGCCGCTGCCGAGAAGAATGCCGCCGAACCAGCGCGTGACGACGACCAGCGTGCGATCGAGCGCCTGGCCGTCGATGGCCTGCAGGATCGGCTTGCCCGCCGTACCGCTCGGCTCGCCGTCGTCACTGAACCGATAGGCCTGGCCGATGCGCCAGGCCCAGCAATTGTGGTTCGCCGAAAGGTCGGAAACCTCCGCCAAGCGTGCCTTTGCCTCGGCTTCGGTCTCGACCGGGCAGGCGATTGCCAGGAACCGGCTCTTGCGGATCTCCTGCTCGAAATGCTCGGTCTGGTCCAGCGTGTACAAGGGGGCGGCGTCCATTCGGGTTACCGCCTCCTAGCCGTTCGGAGGCCTCGACGGCAAGTGTAGAATAATGCACCAATTCTATAGACTATTGACAGTCGCCACGATTTCGCCATGATGCTTGCCGGGACGTTAAAAACGGGAATTGCACATGATGTATCTCGGCGGCGTGACGCTTGGCTATTTCAACCTCTATCCGGTCGGCTTCCAGCCGAAGGAAGAAAAATCCGTGCAGGCCGACACGGCTGGCAGCGTCACTGAGGAGCGCCTGCCGCTTGAAGGCAGCCGCCTTTCCTCCGCGCGCCGCCCAGTGCAGTGGCCGCTGCATGTCTTCTTCTGACGGCCAGCCTACAGGAAATGATGGATGATTTCCTGTAGTCGGGTTTTGCCGACCCGATCGGGAACGGAACGCATCGGCCGGCTTTCGCCAGTAGCGTTCATCCTGTGTTAAGGTTTTGTAGACAAATTGCGTGAGACGGCGGAAGACCGCCCCGTCGGCGCCATCATCGACCGTTTGCAAGGCCTGCTCATGTTTCCGGACGATCCGGTTTTCCTCCTGTCGATGGTTGTCGCCACGCTCGGCCGTTCCAGTGAACTGGACGCACTTTTCGCCTCGCTTGCCGCCTTCGGCCGGCGCGATTTCGAGGTCATCCTCGTCGACCAGAACAGAGACGATCGCCTCGTTCCCATCGTTGCCGCCTGGGCCGACCGCTTGATGATCCGCCATCTCAGGACCGACCGTCCCGGCGTCTGCCGCGCCCGCAATCTGGGCGCTGCCGAGGCGCGTGGCACATGGCTGATCTTCCCCGACGACGACTGCTGGTATCCTGCCGATCTCCTGAAGCGTTTCGATGCCATCTCTGCCGCGGAACCTGCGGATTTCTATTGCGGCCGTGCCGTCAATGCCGAAGGCGAGACCATCATGGGGCGGTTTTCACTGGAGCCGCAGCCGATCGTGCGGGACAATGTCTGGACGACGCTGATCGAATGGATGCTGTTCGTCCGCCGCGAAGCCTTTGCCAAGGCGGGTGGGTTCGATGCGCGCATCGGTCCCGGTTCCGGCACGCCCTGGGGCGCCTATGAGGTGCAGGATCTCGCCCTGAACCTCCTGTCGAACGGCGCGAAGGGCCGTTACGACCCTGCACTCGCCGGCCACCATCCCGATGACCGCCTGCTCGCCGAAACGCCCGACGGTGCGCGCAAAATGCGCATCTACGGCGCCGGCCTCGGCTACGTCATGCGCAAACATGGTTACCGCTTTCTGGACTACCTGCCCCATCTCCTGCGCCCCATCGCCGGCATGGCGGTTTTTGCGCTGACAGGCCGTTCCGCGCGTGCCCGCCGCTCGCGGGAAATCCTGGCCGGCCGCTGGTCCGGCTGGCGCTCGGCCCCCTCGGGAACGACGATATCTTAAGGGTTTCGCTCTAGCGTTCCCCGCTGAAGAACCGCGGCGTTTCCGCGGTCGCATGCGGCGGATGGAACGACCGATGAGCAAGGGCATTATGTCCAATTCGATCATGAACGCGGCGGCGGGAATGCTGCTGCTGGTGACGGGCTTTGCCTGTTCGATCCTCGTGGCGCGCCTGCTCGGGCCGGAGGCGAATGGCACGATTGCGTTTGCGCTGTGGATCGGCGCCACTGGCGCGCTGGTCGCCGAGCTCGGCACGGGCGTGCTGCTTCTCCGCCTCCTGCCGCAACTCAAGGCGCGCGGCGTCGATGAGGTGGGCCGGCGCGGCTTTGCGGCCTATCTCGCGCTGCCGGTCATCGCCTCCACGCTGCTGCTCGTCGCGCTTTATTTCGGTCTCTCCTTCAAGACCCCGCTGCTCTACGGTACCGATGTCACGACGGGCATCGTCGTGCTCACGGCCGCCCTGCTGCTCATCCAGTCGATTGGATCGTTTTCCAAGAATTTCCTGATCGGCGAACAGCGCGTCGGTACCTTCTTCCGCATCACGGCGCTCTCCTCCGTGCTCCAGATGAGTTTCGTCATCGCCGGAGCGGCCTTCTACGGCATCGATGGGGCTCTGTTCGGTTACATTGCCGGCCAGTGCGTGCAGTTCCTCTACACGCTCGGCCTGTTCGGCGTGCGCCGCGACAATGCCGGCTACCGCCGCCGGTATCTGCTCGCCACCTCGGCGGTGCTGTTCTTCGAATATGTCGTCAGCGCCATCTTTTTGAGCCGCCCGGAACTGTTCTTCCTGCAGCATTTCCGCTCGCTCGGCGAAGTCGGCTACTATGCCGTGGCGCTGTCGCTCGCCAATCTGGCGCTGCAGCTCCCCGTGCAGCTGACGGGCAGCCTCCTGCCCTACTATGCCGAGCGGCGCGAAGCCTCCGGCGGCACGGTGCATGTCGCGGTGTTCGACGGCGTGGTGCGCAGCTTCGCCTATATCACCTTTCCGCTGTGCTTCGGCCTTGCGGCCATCGCCCATCCGCTGGTGACGGCGGTCTATGGCGCCCCCTTTGCCGAGGCCGGGCTGGTCGTCGCGATCCTCGCGGCGGGGTCTCCGGCCTATGTGCTCGGCCAGCTCATCACGCAATATCTCTATTCCATGGACCGGGTGAAAATCCGGCTTGCCGCCTCGGGCATCGGCGCCACGCTGATGGTCGTGGGCTGCCTTCTCGTCGTGCCGACCTGGGGCGGGGCAGGGGCTGCGACCGTGCGCGGCGTGGTCTTTGCCGTTATCGCCGTGCTGCTTCTGACCGGCGTCGGCCGCGGCGCCATGTCGGCGCAGCTGCCGGGCGTGCTGATCAAGGTGGCGTTGGCGGGGGCGGGCTGCGGCCTCGCCGCCTGGCCGGTCGCCGAGGAGATCGGCGGCTTTGTCGGCGTGGCTGCCGGCATTCTGGCCGGCGCCGTCGCCTATGCGGCGCTGCTGCGCCTGCTGCGCGCCGTGCCGCCGGAGGATGGCGCGGTCATCGACGGCATGCTGAAATCGTTGCCGATGAAACCCGGCCGCATCGCGCGCCGGCTGCTGGCCTTCGTGGTGCCGATACCGGCCGCCCAGCCAGCGGGGGAATGAGGGGGACGCATGTATCGGAGCGAGGAGAACAGCGAGGCAATGGCTGAGCAGGTCACCAGATCCGCCTGGCATTCCGGTGAGGCGGCGCATCCCGTCGTCTTCGGCGGAACCGTCGGCCTCTACACGCCGCCGGCTGCCGGTAGCCTGCTCTCGGATGCCGCCGTGCTGTTTCTCAGCCCCTGGGGCTTCGAGGAGATGTGCACGCGCAAACTCTGGCGCCTACTCGCCGAACGCGCAGCAGCGCTCGGTCTGTCCAGTCTGCGCTTCGATTATCCGGGCACGGGCGATGCGCTCGATCTTGTCGAGCCGGCCGGTCTCGGCGCCTGGGATGACAGCATCGTCGAGGCCGCCCGCACGCTGCGCCGCTTCTCCGGCGCCCGCCGGCTGGTGCTGATCGGCCATGGTCTCGGCGCCACCTTTGCCGCGCGGCTGGGCACGGTGCTCGGTGCCGAAGCCGCCGTGCTGATGGCGCCCGTCGTCAGCGGCCGTTTCTACCTGCGCGAACTCTCCGCCTGGTCGAAGATGGTCGATGAAGGCCTGGGCCTGCGGCAGGAGCAGCGTATTACGACGGGCACCGCCATTGCCGGCCTCGTCCTGCCGGAAAAGATCGCCGAGACCGTGCGCGGCCTCAATCTCGAGCGGCTGGAATCCCAGCCTTTCGCCAGGGCGCTCGTCGTGGAGCGGCCAGGGCGGGAGAAGGATGCGGCATTCGCCAGCCATCTCGCCACGCTGGGCACCACGGTCTCCCGGTTGGATTATTCCGGCTATGACGATCTCGTTTCCAACCCCACGCTGGCGCACCAGCCGCTGGCGGTGATCGAGGGCGTTGCGGAATGGCTTGCGCAGCTTGCCTATAAAGGCGCGAACGCGGACGCATCGGAGCCTTTGCCGGGCGCGGTCCATCTGGCCGGCGACGGTTTCATCGAGGAGCCGCTGCGGTTCGGCGACAATGCCCGCCTGTTCGGTACGCTCTGCCTGCCGGACGGTCCACGGCGCGGCGCAACGGTCCTGCTGTTCGGCACCGCCTATGACCGGCAGGCCGGCTGGGCGCGGGGCGTGACGGAAACGGCGCGGCGCCTTGCCGCAAACGGTATTGCCTCGCTGCGCTTCGATGCCGCAAATGTCGGCGACAGCCCGCCGGTACCCGCAGCACCCGAACAGGTGCAATACAGCGATGCGCAGCTTGCCGATGCGCGCGCCGCGCTCGATCTTCTTGCGGAACGCGGTCTCGGGCCGGTCGTTGCGGCGGGGCGGTGCAGCGGCGCCTATCTCGCCTTCCGCGCCGCTGTCGATGACCGCCGTATCGCTGCCGTCGTGCCGGTCAATGCCTATACGTTCCGCTGGGATCCGGACATGTCGGTGGATGAGGCGCTCAAGGTCAATCCGCGTTCGCTCGACGATTATCGCCAGCGCCTGTTCGATCCGGCGACCTTCCGCCGGCTTTTTGCCGGAGAGATCAATCTCGGCCGGGCGCTCACCAATGTCGGCCTGCAGGTGATTCGCCGGCTCGTCGCGCTGGCGCCCGGTCTTTTCGGCCGCTTCACCCGCGCTGGCCGACTGAGCCTGGCGGCGCATGGCGATTTCCACGACCTCGCAGTCCGCAAAGTTCCCGTCCTGCTGATCTACAGCGAAGGCGATGTCGGGCTGGAGCGTTTAAAACTCGATTTCGGACGCCGGGGTCTCTCGCACCACGGCAATGTCACGGTCGAGACGATCCCTGACGCCGATCACAACCTGTCGCCGCCCCAGGCGCAGGCTGCCTATCGCGCGCTGCTGCTCAATGCGGCCTTGAAGGCCGGCTGATCTCAGAAGGAAAGGACGGTTTCCGCGCCGATGCCGCGGACGGTACCCTGCGGCTTTGCCGCGGGGTCAGTGCCTGTGCGCGGCGAGAGCCTGATAGACTTGATCCTGCCTGGCGCCAGATGGAACCAGCTGTCGTAGGCCAGAAAGCCCTCTGCCTCGATGGCGACGGACTGGACGAAGCGGTCCGTCGAGAGATCGAGCAGCCAGCCCTCCGCATCCTGCCGCAGCTCCGCCGAAAGCAGCGACGGCGCCATCGCCTTCGCCCGGCCGCGCGGGAAATGGAAGGCTTCGGCCACCGTTCGCCCCTCGCCACCGACCAGCCGGGCGACCGTGACGTCATGGGCGGGCGGGCCGAAGCGGAAGGCGTAGGTCGTATCGAAGAAGGCACCGAACAGATCGGTCGCCATCAGCGTCAGGGCGGAATGTGGGGCAAGTACCATGTCGCGCTTGCCGGAGACGACGGTCTGCCGGCCGTGGCGCAGGCAGGCGAGCTCCAGTGTCAGTTGCTGTTCGTGGGCGCTGTCGTTGCGCACATGCACGTCGAGACCGTTCGTGCCCTCGTCTGACAGCGTGACCTGCACGGGGCGGAAAGCGCGACGCAGCGCATGCCAGGCGGATTTCGGCAGGCCCGTCGCATCGACGATGCCCCAGCCGGCACTGGGTAGGAGGTCCTGATAGGTCCAGACCAGCGCGCCGTTACAGGTCGATCGTTCGCGCCGCCATTCGGCAAACGTCGCTTCCATCACCTCGGCGACGGCCGCGCGGGAGAGATCGAGATAGCGCGAAGCGTCCTCGCGGCGCAGACGGGCGGGGTCCTCTTCGTAGAGCAGGCCGAGATAGTGGTCGCGCACGTCCTCGAAATCCCAGGAGGCGCCACGGTCGCGCGGCACACGGGCCTTCCAGCGCGGATCGTGCACGGCGGGAACCGGCAGGTGCGCGTCGAGCGTTTCCTGCTCCGCCACATTGGCGAAGGCAAGGCTTTCGGCGGCAAAGCGCACCTCGGCGCGGCGCGCATCCTCCAGCGGCCGGCAATAGGCGCCGACGCCGTAATAATGCGTAACGCCGGCATTCGGCGAAAAGGGCATGGCGCCGCCGCTGGGCGAATTCTCGACATAGGGTACGTCGGGGCGGTGCGTGGCGACAAGCGCCGGCAGGATGTCGAGCGTCAGCGGTCCGGCCCAGGCCGTTTGCGGCAGGCCGAGCATCGCCGCCTGCTGGTCGATCTCGCTGCCGCCGCAGAGCACGGCGAGCGATGGGGATGCGGCGGTTGCGTCGAGGAATTGCGAAACTTCCTGCTGCACATTCGCGCCGAAGGCCGGATCGTTTGCCGGGTAATCGAAATTGGCAAACTGGAAATCCTGCCAGACGAGGATGCCGAGTTCGTCGCACAGCGCGAAGAAGTCCGGCGTCTCATAGGCCATGGTGCCGCCGATGCGCAGCATGTTCATGTGGGCGTCGGCGGCGAGCTTCAGCAGCGGCTCGTAGCGGTCGCGCGTGCCGGGCAGGTCGACGATATCGGCATTGGTCCAGACCGCGCCTCGGCAGAAGATCTTTGTGCCGTTGACGTGCAGGGCAAAGTCCCGGCCATCTGCGCCGCGGTCGATCTCGATGCGGCGGAAGCCGGTGCGGCCGAGCTTTTGACGCGTGCCGTCCACCAAGAGCCAGATGTCGTGCAGGACCGGCGTCCCATGGGTGCGCGGCCACCAGGCCTCGACGCCGGGGATGGTGAGGCTGGCGCTGAAACTGTGGTCGCCGTTCGGGATCGCTTCGACGGAAACGCCGGCACATTCCACGACCGGTGCGGTCGCACTGTCGAGTGTGAAGCCGATTTCGAGTTGGCCTTTCCCGCTTTCGAGAAGCCGGGCGGAGAGACGGATATCTGAGGGAACAGCGGGCGTCGGCCGTGACAGGCGCACGGGTCGCCAAGGGCCTGCGGCGTGAACCTCCGGGCACCAGCCGGGCATACGGCCGAGCAGAGTGGTGCGAACGAGGCGCATGCCCTGCGGCGTGATCATCTGCGGCCGCCAGCGGGCACGCGGGCCGCGTTTTTCCAGATGCGGTTTCAGCGCACGAAAGCAAAGCGCGAGGTGATCCTTGCCGGTCAGCGCGACGGGAAGCGTGTGGCGCACGAACATGCTGTCGCAGGAGAGCAGAAGCGTACCGTTCCACCAGATCTCGGTGATCGTCGCGAGCCCGTCGAAATGGAGGGTCGCCTCACCCGGCGCTTCGCCCGAGAGGTCGAGCACGTACCAGGCGTCGAGGTGATCGAGCGGTTCGGGCGCCGTGCGGTCGAAGCGGCCGGCGCGTTCGAGAGCGCCGGCGACGGTGCCGGGCACGGGCGCGTCGAGGAGATCGGAAAGGCTTTCCAGCGCGGCGGGGTCGGCGGCGGCATTGGCCGGGGTCAACGCCATACGCCAGCCGGTGGAAAGCGCCTTTCCGGTCTCGGACATTTCGTCTTCCTTCAGTCGATGCGGGTGGCCAAATCAGCCATCAGAGTATCCCACGCCTCGATTGCCGGGTCGAGCGCCGTCGCCAGCGGATCGAATTTCCGGCGCGTCACGGCGCGGGCGAGCTGGAACTGCACCGACTTCGCCGTTTCCGAGATTTTGCGCGCGGCGTCGCCGCCCTCAAGACCGAGCCAGTCGAGATGGCTGCCGGCCAGCTCGAAATTGGCGCCGAGCTGGCGCAGCGTGTTGAAGGCGTATTTGTGGAAGAAGCCGAAAGGACGATCCGCCACCGCCTCGACCTGCTTGGGAAACACCTTCGCGAAGGCCGCGACCGGGTTTTCCACTGGGCGCCGGGCGAAATGGAAGGCGAGCAGGCGTTTTGCTTCACGGCGCAGATGCGCCTCGTCGGGCCGCTTTTCCGGGAATTTGGCGAATTCCGTATAGGGCAGGAAGGGCAGATCGTCGGGGCCGTCGTTCAGATGAAACAGCCCGTCGAAATCCTCGCCTTCCAGCCGGAAGAAGCCGGCATTGTGGAAGTAGTCGAGTTGCTTGTTCTCAAGGTCCAGCCGGTTGATCGCGACCGTCGTCTTGCCGTGCTCCTGACGGTAAGCGACGCCGCGAGTGTCCGGCATGTAGAAACTGTCCATCTCGATAAGGCAGAGACGGCCGCGGGCGATCTGAGTCGCGACGTGGCTTTCCACTGTGTCGAAGATGGCGAGTTCCGTCGCGCGGATGCCGTAGAGCGTTTCGAGGTCTTCCAGCGGCACCTTGAAGAAGGTGAATTGGTCGCCCTCGAAATCCTGGGTCAGCGAAAAGCCGAGCATGGCCTCCGGCGACGTGCCGAAGGCATGCAGCACCTCGATCCAGAGGTCGACGTAGCAATTCGTCTCCGGCCACATGCGCTCCGCGTCGTGCAGGGCATGCGGCCGGTAGGTCTCGGGATTGGCCCCGGCGAAGACGGCAGCCATGTCAGTCCTGATATCCCAGGGTCTTGCGGACATCCGCCGGCCACAGCGCGATATCCATGCCGTGGCGGGCGAAGAGTGCGAGCGCGATGCGTTCCAGGCCGAAGCCGACGCAGGCGGTATGCGCGACATCGCCGTTTTCGAGGTTCAGGCCCCACTTCGCGCCAAAAGCGTCCTGGTGGTAGTTGAAGCTCATGCAGGCCGTCGGCTTGGCGGCCGAGGTGACGGGGATCAGAAGCTCGAACTTCAGGTTCTGGTCGCGCTGGTTGTTGGCCATCATGCGGCCGGCGCGGCCGAAGAACGGGTCGTTGGCAACGTCGATGGTCACGTCGAGGCCGACCTTGGCCATCATTTCGAGGCCACGATCCATCCAGGTCTGGCGGAACTCGGTCACATGCTCCTGCGTGCCCATGCAGACATATTCGCGCATGCGGAACAGCTGCTGACGAGCCGGGTCGTTGGAGGGCTCATGACGGAAGCAGTAGGACTGCAGATCGTAGAGGCCGCCCTTGGCCGGCAGGCGGCCGCGCTTGGCGATCGTCGGGTAGAGCGGATAGCAGGCCGCCGGCGTCAGCACGATGTCGGTCGCCTTCTGGTCCTCGGTCCAGTCGCCGTTCACTTCCATGCATTGAAGCAGGTTCATATGGTCGCCGTCGCCGCCGCAGAAGGCGTGCACGGTGCCGGCGAGCTGCGGGAAGCTCTTCATGTAGCCGGAGGTTTCGAAATGTGCGCGGTTCATGCCGGGCGGGAAGCGCATGGCTTCCGCACCATCGGCGCCGCCGAAGGCATCGATCAGCCGCTCGAAGCGGGCGATCACATCCTCGAAGGCGCCCGAGCGGCCATAAAGGCCTTCGACGCCGGTATCGATGAGCAGACCGGAATCGAAGAGCCGGTCGAGAAGCGAAGTCTGCATATCCATGGTGTCACCCGATCAGGCTGGTGTCTTGCTTGTGAACAAGCAGGAGGTTGGACGTGTTGCCGAGGATGCGGTCGTTGGAGATCATCAGCTGGGCGGAATGCGCATCGCGCAGATGCCGGCCGAGGCTGAACGGCGTGCCGTTCTTGTAGCCCATGATGCCGACGATCAGCATGGCCTGGTTGATGATGGAGAGGATCGTTTCCGAGGAGGCGATCTTCACATTGTTCATCGCAACCGCGAAGCCCATCGAGGAGAGCCGGTCCGGATCCGCCTTGGCCGCTTCGTATTCGCGAAGCCCGGCGATCGTGTTGGACTTGACGAGTTGCAGCAGGTTGGAGGCTTCCGCCAGACGCAGGGCACCGGGCGGTGCGACACCGGGGCTCTTGCGGGCGGCGGCGCGGACGAAAGCCTGGGCGCGGGCGACCGCGTTAACGGCGATGCCGTACCAGACCGCGCTCCACAGCAGGTGCGAGGTGGCGAGCATCGACTGCGCGGCGATCTCGGCGAAGGGTTTGGGAAGAATCTGTTCCTTCGGCGCCTCGCCCTTGAACAGCCAGCCGTCCGAGCAGGTGCCGCGCATGCCGAGCGTATCCCAGACATGGGTCTGCTCCAGCGTGTACTGGTCTTTCGTGAAGACGGTCATGACCTGGTCGGTCGAGGCGGCGTCGGCGTGCGAACGCGAGGTGATGAGGATCGCGTCGGCGTGGGCGCCGTAGGAGATGACGGTGGCGTCCTTCGTCAGGCGGCAGGTGTCGCCGTCGATTTCGATGGCGCAGATGCTGTTGCGCAGGTTGCCGCCGATGCCGCCTTCGGTCGTCGCCGAGGCGAGCAGCAGCTGTTCGTCGGCCACCCGGCGCATGAAGCCGGAATGCCAGGTGTCGCCGGCACCGTGCGAGACGAGGCTCGACAGCTTGATATGGTGCATGGCGAAGACCATGGCGGCCGCCGAGCAACTCTGGCCGAGCAGCGAGCAGACTTCCGCGATCTGCGAAACGGAGGCATCCTCGCCGCCGAGGGCGGCGGGGATCTGGATGGACAACAGCCGTTCGGCGATCATCGCGTCGACGGCTTCCCGCGGGAAGCGGCCCTTGACGTCCACATCGTCGGCATGCGCTGCGGCCACGGCGGAGACGCGCTCGGCGCGTTCCGCAAGGCTCGAACCGACGGTAAGGGTCATTCGGCGGCCTCCGCATTGCCGACGAGGCTCGAAACCGCCCGCGTGATCGCGTCCACGCTCTGGAAGGACTTGCGGTTGAGCAGGTTGTCGGGGAATTCGACGTCGAAGGCTTCCTCGATGCCGAGCATCACCTGCACGGAGGCGAAAGAGGACAGGCCTGCCGCATAGAGATCGGCATCGTCGGCGAGCGTCTCGACCGGAACCGGGAGACCGCCATGTTTGCCCAGGATATCACGGATCTTCTGCTTCATGTTCTTCTCCATCGGTTTCTTGGCCGGCCGGTGGGCTGGCTCGCGGCTTATTCTTCGGAAAAGACATAACCGACGGTTGATAAGATCGGCTGAAGGGACATGGATAAGATTTTGTGAAGCGGCGGCGCAGGGCGGATCAACCTGAAACTCTCCCTTTCCAGACTTTGTGAAGAAAGGCCGAAGAGCGCTGATTCTTCAACGGGTTCGGCGCGGCGTCCCCTGTATCGTCATGGCACGCGCGGGCGTCGTTGGCATTCCGTTAGCCATACTCTGAAAGCGTGTGGGAAAGCCGGTGTTGAGGCTTGAAAAATCAGCTCAGGGAAGGGAGGGGCAGGCGCCGGGTTTTGCGGGCAGGCCGCCGCCGGCGATGAGGGCGGCGAGCTGCGGCCGGTCGCCGTCGGCGGTCGGCTGGATATTGAGCGCTTCCGTTGCCGGCCACCAGTCGCCGCCGGCCCAATAGGTCCAGCCGGTCCAGACGGACTGTTCCTTGTTGACGAGTGCCGTCATGCGGGCCAAGCCGTCGAGGCAGGCCTTGTCGGCGGATCCGCCGAACTCGCCGAGGAAGCCGCGCTTGCCGTTGCGCTTCAGCCAGTCGGTGAACCCTTCAAGGGCCTTCACCGCATCGTCGGGGCGCGCGCAGGTTTCCGCGGTGCCGGAAAAATCGCCGTCGAGATACTGGTGCACCTCGTAGGCATGGTTGTCGGCGGGATCCTTGATGCCGAGCATGACGGTGCCGTTGGCGCCGCCGTCGCGCTCTGCTTCCCAGCTGTGCGCGCCGGTCCAGATCGTGCCGGGCACCAGCACGAGGTTCTTTGCGCCCGTCTCGCGGATGGCGGCGATGGCGGCATTGGCGGAGGCGAGCCATTGCGTCGCCGTCACGTCATAGGGCTCGTTCATCAGGCCGAACTGCACGCCGGCATCGTCCTTGTAATCCTCGGCCAGCCGCTTCCAGAAGTCGGCGAAGGCGCTGTCGGGCACCTTGGCCGAGCCGATCTGGTTGTCGCCGTAATAGGCGTAGTTGTGCGGGTCGAGGATGACGGTCTGGCCTGCGGCGCGCAGCGCCTTCACGGTCTCGGAAAGCCGCTTGCGCTCCGCTTTGTCGAAGCCGCGCTTGAGGCGCGGTTGCAGCCGCTCCCACCGGAAGGGCAGGCGCACGGCGTTGAACCTTTTGCCGGCGAAATAGGCGATCGTCTCGGCGGAGGGATAGGCGTAGTCCTTGCCATAGGTGCCGCGGCCCTTGCCGAACTCGGCGCCAGCCAGATTGACGCCGCGCAGGCAGGCGGCGCCCGCCTCGGCGGGGATCGCAAGCGAGACCATGGCTGCCACCACCAGTTTCGAGAGTGCCGATGCGCGGCCCGAGGATACCATGCCTGTCTCCGTTCCGGGCTTGGCGCTGCCGGACCTGCGTGAAAACAAAGGGGCCGAACGCGTCAGGCGCCGGGACGTTCCGCGAGAAGCCCGTCTGGCGCGCCGTATTTGGTCCCGCCAAGGGTGGCACGATACACGTCTGCGTAGCGATCCGCCACGCGGTCCCAGGAATAGGCTGCCGCCGCGTCCATCGCCGCGCGGCGATAGCCGGCGGGATCGAGCGCCAGCATGGCATGGGCGCCTGCAATGCCGTCGGCGGCCGTGCGCGCGTCGGCAAAATCGCAGAGCCGGATTTCCGGATGGCTGGCGGCGAGGTCCGTATAGGCGACGTTCGGGTGCAGCACCGGCACGAGGCCGGCGCTCATCGCCTCGATGGCGACGAGGCCGAAGCCCTCATATTCGGAGGCCGATGCGAAGAGCGAGGTGTCGCCGATCAGCCCGCGCACAGCCTCGTTGGGAAGGCCGATATGCACAGTGACATTGGCGTCGAGGCCGCGGGCGCGCACCATGCCGGCCAGATCGTCGGCGGAATGGTCGCCGGGCACGCCGGCAATGTCGAGATGCCAGGCCGGGTCGGCGGCGGCGAGCGGCATCATGGCGTCCATCAGCCGGTCGAGGCGTTTGTTCACGGAGAAGCGGCCGACGGTGATCAGCCGGCGACGGGCATCGCGGGCGCCGGCATCGCCGAACTTTTGGGTATCGGCGCCATTGTCGATGCGCACGACACGGCTACCGGCAATCGTCTGGAAGGTGCGGGTATCCTGCGCGCTGCAACCGATGATGCGGCGATAGGCGAGCGCCGAAAGGCGCGTCGTCGTGTTGAACCAGATCGTCTTCAGGCCGGAGAATTTCGCCGTGTGGAAGAAGCCGCCATGGGTTGTGGCGATCAGCGGTTTGCGATGCGCCAGCCAGCCCCAGGCGAGTGCGTCATAGAAGAAATCGATCGCATGCACATGCACGATCGCAGCGTCCGAGAGGTGGCGGAAGACCTGCGGGGCGATCGGGTAGCGCGTGCTGCCGGAATAGGGGATGCGCACGACCTCGACGCCATCGATGATCTCGCGAGTCGGCAAGGTCTTGTCGGGGGCGGAAAACAGCCGGTCTAGCGTGACCACGCGCACGCGAAAACCGCGCGACAGAAGCTGGCGCGACAGCTGCGCTACGACATCCTCCAGCCCGCCGCGGTTCGGGATGTACTGGCGCACGACCTGCACGGCCAGCGGCGCTGAGATAGTCGAGGCGGCAAGGGTGGCAAGGCTCATCGCGGTCATCCGTAGCAAGGGATCGAGCGCCGCAGCCGCTCAAGCGACGACGCTGCCGGGCGACACCATCGCGCCCAATCGCGCCGATCAAGGCGCCTGCGATGTTAAGGCCGCGTTAAGCCGCGCGGCCTTCCGCAAACAGGCTTAAGAGATTGCAACCGCCGCGCGTCTGCGTGGCGATGCTCGTCAGTGCGCCTCGTCCCAGTTCGTCGCGGCGCGCGCATCCACCTTAAGCGGCACCTTCATCGAAAGCGCCGGCATGGAGGCGTTCTCCATGACATCGACGATGACGGGAATGGCCTTTTCGACCTCGCCGTCCTCGACCTCGAAGATCAGTTCGTCATGCACCTGAAGCAGCATGCGGGCCGAGAGCTTTGCCGCGGCCAGCGCCGGCTCCATCTTCACCATGGCGCGGCGGATGATATCGGCGGCGGAACCCTGGATCGGCGCGTTGATCGAGGCGCGTTCGTTGAAGGCGCGCACCGAGGGGTTGGACGACTTGATCTCCGGGTAATGGGCGCGGCGGCCGAAGATGGTTTCGACATAGCCGTGCTCGCGCGCGAAGGCCTTGGTCTGGTCCATGTAGTCCTTGATGCCCGGGAAACGCTCGAAATACTTCTTGATGTAGTCGCCGGCTTCCGACCGCTCGATCGACAATTGGTTGGCGAGGCCGAAGGCCGAAATGCCGTAGATGATGCCGAAATTGATCGCCTTGGCGCGGCGGCGCACCTCCGAGGGCATGCCCTCGACCGGCACGCCGAACATTTCCGACGCCGTCATCGCGTGGATGTCGACGCCATCGGCAAAGGCCTGTTTCAGCTGCGGGATTTCGGCGACATGGGCGAGCACGCGCAGTTCGATCTGGCTGTAGTCGGCCGAAACCAACTTGTTGCCCGGCGTCGAGATGAAAGCCGTACGGATCTTGCGGCCTTCCGCCGTGCGGACCGGAATGTTCTGCAAATTCGGATCGGACGAGGAGAGACGGCCTGTCGTGGTCGAGGCGAGGGCATAGGACGTGTGCACGCGCTTGGTGTCGGGATGGACGAAGCCGGGCAGGGCGTCGGTATAGGTGGATTTCAGCTTGGTGAGCTGGCGCCAGTCGACGATCTTGCGCGGCAGCGGAATGCCCTGGGCGGCCAGATCTTCCAGCACTTGCGCCGAGGTCGACCACTGGCCGGTCTTGGTCTTCGACGCGCCGGGCAGACCCATCTTGCCGAACAGGATGTCGCCGAGCTGTTTCGGCGAGCCGATGTTGAAGCGCTCGCCGGCCAGTTGGTAGATTTCCTCCTCGTAGCCGGCGGCACCCTGCGCCAGCTCGCCCGACAGGCGGGAGAGAACCTGCCGGTCGATGGTGATGCCGCGTTCTTCCATGCGCGCCAGCACCGGCACCAGCGGGCGTTCCAGCCGCTCGTAAACGGTCGTCATGCGGTTTGCCGCAAGGCGCGGTTTCAGCACATGCCAGAGGCGCAGCGTCACGTCGGCGTCTTCGGCGGCATAGGCCGTGGCGCGGGATATATCGACCATGTCGAAGGTCTGCGCTCCCTTGCCGGAACCGGCGACGTCCTTGTAGGCGATCGGCTTGTGGCCGAGCCAGCGTTCCGAGAGCGTATCCATGCCGTGGGTGCCGGCACCGGCATCCAGCGCATAGGACATCAGCATCGTGTCGTCGAAACTCTGCACGGTGATGCCGTGGCGGCGCATGACGAGATAATCGTATTTGAGGTTCTGCGCGACCTTGAGGACCGACGGGTCTTCCAGCAGGCTCTTCAGGCGCTCCAGTGCGGCACGGATCGGGATCTGCCCCTCGGCAAGCCCGCCGCCCAGGAGATCGCCGACGCCGGTCTTGTGGTTGAGCGGCACGTAGCAGGCGCGGATTTTTACGCCCGTCGGGTCCTTGGCATTGTCGGCAATGGCGAGCGAGAAGCCGCAAAGCTCGGCCTGCATGGCATCGAGCGAGGTCGTCTCGGTGTCGAAGGCGACGAGGCCGGTGTCGCGCGCATCGGCGATCCAGCGGTCGAGGGCGGCGAGATCGCGTACCGTCTCATAGGTGGAATGGTCGATGGGGGCTGCGGAAAAACGCTCGGCACGCGACCCTGCGAGCGAGGCGGGTGTCGCGCCATTCGCGCCGGCGGTCGGTAGCAGCGTCGCAGCCGCCTGTGCCGCCGTCTCGTTGCCGTCGAGCACGAGGGCGGGGCCGGCGACGTCGCCCTTGTCGAGATCCGGGCCATGCGCTTCCGCACCCCATTCGACCGGCACATTCGCCGCCTCAATGGCAGCGGCGTCGCAGGCGCAGTCCTCGGCGACACGGCGCGTCAGCGTGGTGAATTCCATGGCCTTCAGGAAGGCGATGAGTCTGGGGCCGTCCTGCGGATGCAGGATCAGCTCGTCCAGCGTCGTGTCGAGCGGCGTGTCGGTCTTCAGCGTGACGAGCTGCCGCGAGAGCAGCACGAGCTCGCGGTTGGCGATGATGTTCTCGCGGCGCTTGACCTGCTTG
This sequence comes from Shinella sp. 20P9.1.1, assembly GCF_057798995.1. Lineage (NCBI taxonomy): Bacteria > Pseudomonadati > Pseudomonadota > Alphaproteobacteria > Hyphomicrobiales > Rhizobiaceae > Shinella > Shinella sp. 20P9.1.1. Next base: position 140,529 of record NZ_JBYOLC010000010.1, on the reverse strand, counting down.
ATCTCCTCGACGCGAGCGAGAAGAGTGTCGAGATCGCCATATTCTTCCAGAAGCTGGGCGGCGGTCTTCGGGCCGATGCCCGGTACGCCGGGCACGTTGTCTGTCGAATCGCCGGTCAGCGATTGCAGGTCGATCATCTTTTCCGGCGGCACGCCCCATTTCTCGATCACTTCGGGAATGGAGATCTGCTTGTCCTTCATGCCGTCATACATCGAGACCCTGTCGGTCACGAGCTGCATCAGGTCCTTGTCGGAGGAGACGATGGTGACATCGGCGCCGTCGGCCTCGGCAAGGCGGGCATAGGTTGCGATCAGGTCGTCGGCCTCGAACCCTTCCTTCTCGATGCAGGGCAGGTTGAAGGCGCGCGTCGCATGACGGATCAGGCCGAACTGCGGGATCAGGTCTTCCGGCGGTGCCGACCGGTTCGCCTTGTACTGGTCGTAGAGTTCGTTGCGGAAGGTCTTCGAGGAATAGTCGAAGATGACCGCGAAATGCGTCGGTGTGACACCCACATCGGTATTGCGGGCATCCTTCAGGAGCTTCCACAGCATGTTGCAGAAACCCGAGACGGCATTGACCGGCAAACCGTCCGATTTGCGGTTAAGCGGCGGGATGGCGTGGAAGGCGCGGAAGATGAAGCCGGAGCCGTCGACGAGGAAGAGATGATCACCTTTTTTCATGGGGTGAATGGATAGCGCGGGCTTCCTCCCGCGTCCATCGTTCATTGCGGCAGGCGAGGGCTTTCAAGGCTCTCGAAAGCCTCACACGAACGTTACCAATTTGTAATTCTGGCGGCGCGTCTTATCCCTTGAAAAGCCACATTCGGACCCACAAATATCTCTCATCGGCACCTGATCAAGCCGCTGTCTGGCATCCCGGCCTGTCCCCCGCCGCGCCAGACAAGGACAAAGGCCTCATCCCCCTCTCCGGGCCTTTGTCCATCTTTCGTGAGAAGCCGCCGCGACGCGCCTCCTGTCGTCGGCGGCTTCCCCTTTTCGGGCGGTTGCACCCCATTTGGGATGATTGCATTGCCTGCGATCCATCATTGCCAGTTGCCGCAAACCGGCATAGCCTCCGCCCATGGATTTTGACCGGAAGGACTCGGCCGCCTACCTCGCCAATCTCATGGCGAAGGGAGCCTCCCGCGCGCTGCAGGCTCGGGCGGATGGCAGCGGCTTGGCGCCCGGCCAGTTCCCGGTCCTGCTGGAGCTGTGGAGCGGCGACGGTCTCACCCAGCGCGAACTTCTCGACAGGCTCGACATCGAACAGGCGACCATGGCCAACACGCTGGCGCGCATGGAGCGCGACGGGCTGATCTCGCGGAAGAAACACCCCAAGGACAAGCGGGCGCAGCTCGTCTATCTCACGACACGCGGCAAGGCATTGCGCGAGACGGCGATGGCGGCGGCCTCGGAAACCGAAGATGCTCTGTTTCAGGGCTTCAGGCGCTTCGAGCGCGAGCTTCTGCTCGAATATATGCGCATGGTGCTTGCCAATCTCGGCCGCGATCCGCGGCTCCAGGACTGAACGTCGATCAGGCCTGACGTCGCACAACCGTCATACGATTTGCCCTCCCCGACACGATCGGTCTAATGTCGCGCCGAACGCCATTTGATTTGCGCGTGGTGTCCACGCAAGGCCTGCCAAACGGCTTGCGCACCATGTTTTAGGGAATTCGCCATGACCAACATCCTGCCCGTCCTCGATCGCGCCAGCGCTGACATTCCAGCGAGCCTCGAACGCCTGTTCGAGCTGGTGCGCATCAAGTCCATCTCCACCGATCCGGCCTTCAAGCCGGAATGCCGCCGGGCGGCCGAATGGCTGGTCACGGAGCTGCGCTCGCTCGGTTTCGATGCGACGGTGCGTGACACGCCCGGCCACCCGATGGTGGTGGCGCATCACGATGGCGCCAGGCCCGATGCGCCGCATGTCCTGTTCTACGGCCATTACGACGTTCAGCCGGTTGATCCCTTGAACCTCTGGGACCACGATCCCTTCGAGCCGGCGGTGCGGGATGCCGGTGAAGGCCGCCGCATCATCACGGGCCGCGGCACCTCGGACGACAAGGGCCAGCTCCTGACCTTCGTCGAAGCCTGCCGTGCCTACAAGGAAACCATGGGCTCGCTGCCCTGCCGCGTCTCCATCCTGTTCGAAGGCGAGGAGGAATCTGGCTCGCCGTCGCTGAAGCCTTTCCTCGAGGCCAATGCCGCCGAACTGACCGCCGATTTCGCGCTGGTCTGCGATACCAGCATGTGGGATGCCGATACGCCGGCGATTTCGGCGGGACTGCGCGGTCTCGTCGGCGAGGAGGTCGTCATCAAGGCGGCTGATCGCGACCTGCATTCCGGCTATTTCGGCGGTGCCGCCGCCAACCCGATCCATATCCTCTCGACCATTCTCGCCGGCCTGCACGACGAGACCGGCCACGTGACACTCGACGGCTTCTACGAGGGCGTCGAGGAAACCCCGACGCAGATCAAGGCGGCCTGGGAAACGCTGGGCAGGACGGCGGAGGGCTTCCTCGGCGAGATCGGCCTGTCGATCCCTTCGGGTGAAAAGGGCCGTTCCGTACTGGAACTCACCTGGGCGCGCCCGACGGCAGAAGTGAACGGTATCACCGGCGGCTATACCGGCGAGGGCTTCAAGACGGTCATCGCCGCCGAAGCCTCGGCAAAGGTCTCCTTCCGCCTCGTCGGCAAGCAGGATCCGGCAAAGATCCGCGACGCCTTCCGTGCCTATGTGCGTGCAAAAATCCCGGCGGATTGCTCGGTGACGTTCCACGCTCATGGCGGCTCGCCGGCCATCCAGCTGCCCTATGATTCGGCCCTGCTGTCCAAGGCGAAGTCGGCTTTGTCCGACGAGTGGCCGAAGCCGGCCGTCGTCATCGGCATGGGCGGCTCCATCCCGATCGTCGGCGATTTCCAGAAGATGCTGGGTATGGAATCCCTGCTCGTCGGCTTTGCGCTTTCGGATGACCGTATCCATTCGCCGAACGAGAAATACGAACTGCGCTCCTTCGAGAAGGGCATCCGCTCCTGGGTGCGCATTCTCTCCGCGCTCGCGGCGCGCTGACCAAGATGTGATGACGATTTGGACCAGCGTTAACCCGATGAAACGGAAATGCTGGTCCACTGACCGAACAAAGGGCCGCGTCGCCGAAGGGCGAATGACAGGACCGGACGGTGGGGACAACGAGATGGCTTTTTACGGGGCGAATGCAGGAAGACCCTGCTGCCCTGGCGGTGGGACGCCGGGCATGCGGGAGAAGGCAGGATGAAGCGGTTGAAGAAATTCTTCTGGCCGCTGATTAGCACTGCTGCCATCATTCTGTCGGTCTATATCCTCTACAAGGACCTTCGGGGCCTGTCGCTCGACGAGTTCATGGCGAGCATCCACGCCATTCCGGTTTCGGGCTGGTTGCTCGCCTGCTGCGCGACGCTCGTCGCCTATGCGGCGCTGGCAGTCTATGACCATCTGGCGCTGGAGCATCTCGGCCACCGCATCTCGTTGTGGTTTATCACCATCACCTCCTTCACCACCTATGCGCTCTCGCACAATATCGGCGCCTCCGTCTTTTCCGGTGCGCTGGTGCGCTACCGGGCCTATACGTCGAAGGGGCTGACGGCTTCGGAGGTCGGTGTTCTCGTCGCCTTCTGCTCGTTCACCTTCGCGCTCGGGACGGTGATGCTGTTCGGGCTTGTGCTGGTGCTTGAGCCGGAAATCGTCGCACGCTTTTCCCATGTCCTGCCGATCGAGGCGGCCTTTTCGACCGGCATTTTCATCCTGGCGCTGGTCGCGCTCTATGTGATCGGCAGCCTTGTCGGCTTCCGGCCGATCAACACGCGCTGGCTGAAGCTCGAATATCCCAAACCCTCGCTGGTCTTCCGCCAGCTTTTCATCGCGCCCATCGAACTGATCGGCGCGGCCGCGATCATCTATTTCGTGCTGCCGGCAGAGGGTAATCCCGGCTTCTTCGTTGTGCTCGGCATCTTCCTCGCCTCCTTCTCGGTCGCCCTGCTGTCACATGCGCCCGGCGGCATCGGCGTTCTGGAACTGGTCTTCATCGCAGGCCTGCCGGACATCGATCCGGCGACGGTTCTGGCGGCCCTTGCAGTCTTCCGGCTGTTCTACCTCATCATTCCGTTCATCATGGCGCTGGTGGTCATTCTGATCTACGAGCGCCAGCGTTTCCTCGCGCGGCTCGGCAGCGGCGAAGACTGATACAACGGATAGTTTTGGTTCATCCCGGGTTCAGTCGAATTCTTTCATGGTGTGATCCGTCTAGTGCACTGTAAAACAGTGATATCAAGGGAGATCGACATGAAGACAACGATCAAGAGCGGCTTTGCCGCTGCCATGGCCGTCGCCATGTTCGCCACGACCTTCGTCTCGGCACCGGCCATCGCCATGCCGCTGGCCAAGGTCGGTGCTGCGCAGACGAGCGATGTCGAACAGGTGCAGTATCGCGAACGCCGCGGCTGGCATGGCGGTCATCGCGGCTACCGGTACCATCGCAATGGCTATCGCCGCCATTCGGATGGCTGGTGGTACCCGCTGGCTGCCTTCGGTGCCGGTGCGATCATCGGCGGGGCGATCGCCAATGACAGCTATGCCGAACCGCGCTACGAGGGCATCAACCCGCGCCACACCGAATGGTGCTATTCGCGCTACCGCTCGTACCGGGCTTACGACAATACGTTCCAGCCCAATTATGGCGGCCGCCGCCAGTGCTACTCGCCTTACTACTAAGGTTTTCGACCGGGCGGCCTTCGTGCCGCCCGATCTCTTTCAAGACACTATTGGAACAGCCGCAGCACGCCCTCGGCATTGGTGTTGGCGATCTGAAGCGTCTGTATGCCTAGCTGCTGCTGGGTTTCCAGAGCCTTGAGCCGGGTCGATTCCTCGTTCATGTCGGCATCGACGAGCCGGCCGATGCCTTGCCCGATGGCGTCGCTCAGATGCTCCAGGAAGGCCGAGGACAGCGAGATGCGGCTCTCCAGTGCTCCGAACATCGAGGCGACCTTCGCCATGCGCTCGGTCATCAGATCGACGACCACGGTCATCTCTTCCAGTTCCTCGCGCGTCGTCTCCGGCGTCAGCGTGATTTCCGGATGGCCGCCATGATTGGCGCCGCTGATCAACACCCAGTCCTGGCTGTAGCCCTGCATGGTGGCAAAGCCGGAATTGGTGATGATGCCGTCGCAGCCGCCATCCGAGACGAGGTAGAAGACCTGGTCCGTGTCGAAGGTGGCGGTCATGTCGAATTTGATATTGGTGATCGAGACCCCGCCGGCTTCGTTGCGCACGAAGGAGGCGGGCAGCGATTTCACGCCGTTCTGCATCGGGTCGGCCGGATCCGTCATATGCAGCCAGTTCTGGCCGGCAAACGAGGCCGAGGAGGCGATCGACCGCAGCTGGTCCTTCAGCTGGTCGAGTTCGGTGTTGATCTTCACTTTATCGACGCCGTCCTCATGGGCGGCCACGAGCTTGGCCTTGACCTGGTGCATCACCTCGATGGCTGAGGACATGCCGGCATAGGCGGTATTGACGATGCTTTCGCTGATGCCGAGCGCATCGGAAACCGCATCCAGCGCCATGCTGTCGGAGCGCATGGTGGTCGCGACGGCCCAATAGGCGGCATTGTCGTCGGCAGTCTGCACGCGAAGGCCGCTGGAAACACGGCCCTGCGCGTCCATCATGCTGGAATTGAGCGCCCGAAGGGTCTGGAGCGCGGAAATCGCGCCCGCATTCGTCAGGATGCTGGTCATATCAAATCATTCAAAAAGGGGATTGTGCCCATCATGGGCCGGGAAGGTCGTGCCGAGTAAGCGGGATTATGGTTAACGAAATCTGAATCACCCAATTTTTACCAAATATCTCAATGGATTAGAGACGTCTTGAATGTGTTTTTCTGAAATGTCCGCGCTTTCGCGGCGGGCGAAGGACCGGTGGAAAGCGTGAAAGCCGGGATGTGGCGTTTGCCATTCCTTAACCACCCCTTAAATCGCCGCATTTAAGGTTCAGGGACCGCAACGTTTTCAAGGGTATATCCGACCGTTCATGGCAGCCAATCGCAAATCCCAGCGCATCGAGCCCTCGTTCCAGGCATCGGGGGGCCGAGACGACGACGAATTTCATGTCGGCGCCGGCGATCGCGTGGCAGGGGGCGGCGGGCGCAAGCCGCGCGGCAAGGTGCAGAAGGCTGAGAAGCCCCATCGCAGCGCAAGCCGCAGGCGTGGTGGCTCGGGTGGCGGTGGCGGCCTTTTCGGCCTCGTGCGCCGGCTCATCTACTGGTGCGTCGTGCTCGGCATCTGGGGCGCCATCGGCGTCGGCGGGCTGGTGCTCTATTACGGCGCGCGCATGCCAAGCGCCACGAGCTGGTCGATCCCCGATCGCCCACCGAACATCAAGATCCTCGCCGTCAGCGGCGATACGATCGCCAATCGCGGCCTGACCGGCGGCGAGGCGCTGTCGCTCGAAAACATGTCGCCCTATATTCCGCAGGCCGTCATCGCCATCGAGGACCGCCGGTTCTACTCGCATTTCGGCATCGACCCGCTCGGTTTGGCTCGCGCCATGCTGACCAACATCACCACCGGCCGCATGGTGCAGGGCGGCTCCACTCTGACGCAGCAGCTGGCGAAGAACATGTTCCTCTCGCCGGATCGCACGCTGGAACGCAAGGTGCAGGAAGTGCTGCTCGCGCTCTGGCTGGAGCACAAATACTCCAAGGACCAGATCCTTGCGATGTATCTGAACCGCGTATTCTTCGGTTCGAATTCCTACGGCGTCGAGGCCGCCTCGCGGCGCTACTTCAACAAGTCGGCGCGCGACGTGAACCTCGGCGAGGCCGCCCTTCTCGCCGGTCTCCTGAAGGCGCCGTCGCGCCTGTCCCCGGCGCGCGACCCGGACGCCGCCGAAGCCCGTGCGCAGGTGGTGCTCGGTGCGATGCGCGAAGAGGGTTTCGTCACCGAAAACGAGATCAAGACCGCCATGTCCCAGACGCCGGCGCGGGCGAAAAGCTACTGGTCGGGCGCGCAGCATTATGCCGCCGACATGGTCATGGCCCAGCTTCCCGGCATGATCGGCGACATCAAGGAAGACCTCGTCATCGACACGACGATCGACCTCGATCTCGAGAAGAAGGCCGACGAGGCGATCACCGCCGTGATGGACAAGGAAGGCGCCAAGCTGAACGCCTCACAGGCCGCCCTCGTCTCCATCGATGGAACCGGCGCGATCCGCGCGCTGGTCGGCGGGCGCGACTATGCGGAAAGCCAGTTCGACCGCGCCTCCAAGGCCAAACGCCAGCCGGGCTCTGCCTTCAAGCCCTTCGTCTATGCGGCGGCATTGGAAGCCGGCCGCTCGCCGCTCTCCATCCGCAACGACGCGCCGGTCCGGATCGGTAAGTGGACGCCGGAAAACTACGACCAGAAATATCGTGGCGAGGTGACGCTGGCCTCAGCACTTGCCAATTCGCTCAACACCATCGCCGCCCAGCTCGTCATGGAAGTTGGGCCGGACGAGGTGATCAAGCTCGCCCGTCGCCTCGGCATCGAATCGGAGATGCAGTCGAACGCCTCCATCGCGCTCGGCACGTCGGAGGTGACGCTGGTGGAACTCACCTCCGCCTATGCACCCTTCATGAACGGGGGCTACAAGGCGACGCCGCACATCATCCGCCGTATTTCCACGGCCGACGGCAAGGTGCTCTACGAAAATACCTACGACAACCCGCCGCGCGTGCTGGCGGAAAATATCGTCGCCCAGATGAACGGCATGATGATGCGCGTCATCACCGAGGGCACCGGCAAGAATGCCCGCGTTCCCGGCTGGCCGGTCGCCGGCAAGTCCGGCACGACCCAGTCGTTCCGTGACGCGCTGTTCGTCGGTTATACCAGCAACCTGACGACCGGCGTCTGGTTCGGCAATGACGACGGCAAGTCGATGAAGAAGGTGACGGGCGGCGGACTGCCGGCAAAGGCCTTCAGCCAGTTCATGATCGCCGCCCATGCCGGCCTGTCGCCTTCGCCGCTCTTCGGCACCGCCAATGGCGGCGGCGACCTGCCGGCGGCCGGCGGTACGGAACCAGCCCCCGAAGGCGACCAGCTCTTCGATATCATCTCGCGCACGCTCGGCACCGACGAACAGCCCGCCGGTAACGGTCAGGCCGTTGCGGTCGACCAGACCGGTTCGGTCCCCCTCGACGACGGCCTCGTGCCGCCTGCCGATGTCGGCGAACAGCGCCAGCCGGTCACGCGGCGCACGACCCTTCTCGACGTTCTCCTGGGCGGCTGATGCTCTTGCCGGCTTGACGCCTGTCAGGAAGGCCCCCACATTGCCGCCGGGGAACATTCATCCGTCTCGGACATGCTGATTTTGCGCGCTTTGCGGCGCGGCAATGTCTTGCAGTCGTCTGGAGGCATCCTTATATACCCCGCAAAGCTTCGGATCCGTTCGATGCTTTCGCTACGACCATACCATTAGGGGCTGCCAACAGAATGCCTGAATGGGTTCCGGCAGTTCGCTTGAAGGAGAGAATGACATGGCTAAAGTAATCGGTATCGACCTCGGGACGACCAATTCCTGCGTATCCGTCATGGACGGCAAGGACGCGAAGGTCATTGAAAATGCCGAAGGCGCGCGCACGACCCCTTCGATCGTCGCCTTCAACGATGATGGCGAGCGCCTGACCGGCCAGCCGGCAAAGCGCCAGGCCGTCACCAACCCGGAAAACACCCTGTTCGCCGTGAAGCGCCTTATCGGCCGCCGCTACGACGACAAGCTCGTCGAGAAGGACAAGGGTCTCGTTCCCTACAAGATCGTCAAGGGCGACAACGGCGACGCCTGGGTCCAGGCCCAGGGCACCGGCTATTCTCCCTCGCAGATTTCCGCGATGATCCTTCAGAAGATGAAGGAAACCGCCGAATCGTATCTCGGCGAAAAGGTCACGCAGGCCGTCATCACGGTTCCCGCCTACTTCAACGACGCGCAGCGCCAGGCAACCAAGGATGCCGGCAAGATCGCGGGTCTCGAAGTCCTGCGCATCATCAACGAGCCGACCGCAGCCGCGCTCGCTTACGGCCTCGACAAGAAGGATGGCAAGACCATCGCCGTTTACGACCTTGGCGGCGGCACGTTCGATATCTCGGTCCTGGAAATCGGCGACGGCGTCTTCGAAGTGAAGTCGACGAACGGCGACACCTTCCTCGGCGGTGAAGACTTCGACATGCGTCTCGTCGAATATCTCGCAGCCGAGTTCAAGAAGGACCAGGGCATCGACCTGAAGAACGACAAGCTCGCTCTGCAGCGCCTCAAGGAAGCTGCCGAAAAGGCCAAGATCGAACTCTCGTCCTCGCAGCAGACCGAAATCAACCTGCCGTTCATCACGGCGGATGCCTCCGGTCCGAAGCACCTGACGATGAAGCTGACCCGCGCCAAGTTCGAGGCTCTGGTTGACGACCTCATCCAGCGCACCGTCGCTCCGTGCAAGGCAGCCCTCAAGGATGCCGGCGTCACGGCGGCCGAGATCGACGAAGTCGTTCTGGTTGGCGGCATGAGCCGCATGCCGAAGGTGCAGGAAGTCGTCAAGCAGCTGTTCGGCAAGGAGCCGCACAAGGGCGTCAACCCGGATGAAGTCGTCGCCATGGGCGCGGCCATCCAGGCCGGCGTTCTGCAGGGCGATGTCAAGGACGTTCTGCTTCTCGACGTGACCCCGCTGTCGCTCGGCATCGAAACGCTGGGCGGCGTCTTCACCCGTCTGATCGAGCGCAACACGACGATCCCGACGAAGAAGTCGCAGACCTTCTCGACCGCCGAGGACAACCAGTCGGCCGTGACCATCCGCGTCTCGCAGGGCGAGCGCGAAATGGCTGCCGACAACAAGCTGCTCGGCCAGTTCGACCTCGTCGGCATTCCGCCGGCCCCGCGCGGCATGCCGCAGATCGAAGTCACCTTCGACATCGACGCCAACGGCATCGTGCAGGTTTCGGCCAAGGACAAGGGCACCGGCAAGGAGCACCAGATCCGCATCCAGGCTTCCGGTGGTCTGTCCGACGCCGACATCGAGAAGATGGTCAAGGATGCCGAAGCCAATGCCGAGAACGACAAGAAGCGCCGTGAGGGCGTCGAGGCGAAGAACCAGGCCGAAAGCCTGATCCACTCCTCGGAAAAGTCGCTCAAGGAATATGGCGACAAGGTCACGGAAGACGACCGCAAGGCCATCGAGACCGCGATCGCCGACCTCAAGACTGCCGTCGAAGCCTCCGAGCCGGATGCCGAAGACATCAAGGCCAAGACCAACACGCTCATGGAAGTCTCCATGAAGCTCGGTCAGGCGATCTATGAGGCCCAGCAGGCCGAAGAGGCCGCTTCCGCAGGTGACGCCGGCGACAACGTCGTCGATGCCGACTACGAGGAAGTCAAGGACGACAAGAAGTCGGCCTAAGCCTCCAGATCAGCCGGCCGCGTTCAACGCGGCCGGCGCAATCGGATAGCAAAAAGGCGGAAGTCAGCGCGAAGGGAACAAGGCCGAGATGATCACCCCCGTTTTCAGCGGTGACGATGTCATGGTCTTTCCTTCGCCCGGCTTCCGCCTTTTGCATGCGTGCTTTTCAGGCACGCAGGCTAAGGCAAGCTTCCAGGTCCATAACAAGAAGACCGTTCCAACGAAACGGACGTGAACCCGAATGGCAAAAGCTGATTTTTACGAGACGCTGGGTGTCTCCAAGACCGCCGACGAGAAGGAGCTGAAGAGCGCCTTCCGCAAAATGGCGATGAAGTATCATCCGGACAAGAATCCGGGCGATGCGTCTGCAGAGCAGAAGTTCAAGGAAGTCAACGAAGCCTACGAGACGCTGAAGGACGCGCAGAAGCGCGCGGCCTATGACCGTTACGGCCACGCCGCCTTCGAACAGGGCGGCATGGGCGGCGGTGGCGGCGGCTTCCAGGGCGGCGGCTTCTCCGACATTTTCGAAGATATCTTCGGCGAGATGATGGGCGGCGGGCGCCAGCGGCGCTCCTCCGGTGGCCGTGAGCGCGGCGGCGACCTTCGCTACAACATGGAAATCTCGCTGGAAGAGGCCTATGCCGGCAAGACCGCGCAAATCCGCGTGCCGACGTCGATCACCTGCGATGTCTGTACCGGAACCGGCGCCAAGCCGGGCACCAGCCCGAAAACCTGCGCGACCTGCCAGGGCTCCGGCCGCGTGCGTGCCGCCCAGGGTTTCTTCTCGATCGAACGCACCTGCCCGACCTGTCACGGTCGCGGCCAGACGATCACCGATCCCTGCACCAAGTGCCACGGCAACGGCCGCGTCACGGAAGAGCGCTCGCTGTCGGTCAACATTCCCGCCGGCATCGAGGACGGCACGCGCATCCGCCTGTCGGGCGAGGGCGAGGCCGGCGTTCGCGGCGGTCCGGCGGGCGATCTCTATATCTTCCTGTCGGTCAAACCGCATGAATTCTACCAGCGCGACGGGGCGGATCTTTACTGCGCCGTGCCGATCTCGATGACGACGGCGGCCCTTGGCGGCACCTTCGACGTCGCGACGCTCGATGGTACGAAGTCGCGCGTCTCGGTGCCGGAGGGCACGCAGGCCGGCAAACAGTTCCGCCTCAAGGGCAAGGGCATGCCGGTGCTGCGCTCCAATCAGGTCGGCGATCTCTATATCCAGATCCAGATCGAGACGCCGCAGAAGCTGACCAAGCGCCAGCGCGAGCTGCTCAAGGAATTCGAGGAAATCTCCTCGAAGGACAACAATCCGGAATCGTCAGGCTTCTTCGCGCGGATGAAGGAATTCTTCGAGGGCTGAGCGCCTTCAAGAGACCAAACAAAGCCGGGGTGGAAACACCCCGGCTTTTTTCATGCCGACCGCAAGAAGAAGTTCGAGAACCGCTTCTGCACGAAGGGGGAGACGATGAAGACCATGGCGAAGACCATGATGGGGGCGATGACGGCCGTGCGCTGCCAGATCGTCCAGCCCTCGGTGAGCGGCAGGACGATATAGAGGATCGTGGTGATCAGCGGATAGACGGGAATGAGCGTGGCGAGCGCCAGGTGCAGCCGGGAAAGCTTGCGGGAGTTGGAGGCGGTGGTCATGGGAGCAACCTTTATAAAACGGAACGTTTCGTTTATATGGAAACGAAACGTTCCGTTCAAGTACCTTTCGTGCTAGAAGGGTAAAAAAGGAAAATCCTATGTCCGACGTCGCCGAAACCACTCCTGCCCGCCGCTCGATCGGCGCCACGCGTAATCCCGAGAGCGAGGCGGCGATCCTCGCCGCGGCCGAAGCGGTGCTCCTGGAAAACGGGCTGAACGGCTTCTCGATCGAGGCGGTGGCCAAGCGCGCGCGGGCCGGCAAGCCGACGATCTACCGCTGGTGGCCCTCACAGGCGGCGCTGCTGCTCGATGTCTATCATTGCCGCAAGCGCACCAGCTTCATCTTCCCCGACACGGGCAACATCCGCGAGGACCTGCGCGCCTATCTGACGGGCATCCTGGCGACGTGGCGGGAGGGCACGGGCGGCGAAGTTTTCCGCTGCGTGGTGGCGAAGGCGCAGGGCGATCGCGATGCGCTGGCCGCCCTTTCGGCCTATATGGCCGACCGTCGCTGCCAGAGCGGCAAGATCATCGAGAAGGCGCAGGCGCGCGGCGAGGTGCGCGCGGATGTGAACCCCATGCTGACCACGGAACTCATCTCCAGCTTCGCCTGGGGCCGGCTGTTGACCGAACGGCTCGACGTGACCGATGCGGAGATCGACGCCGTTGTCGATACGGTGCTATCCGGCATCGCCACGCGGCCAGCAGCATAAATCCTTAGCCGGCTGTGCGTAGAAGGCGCAGCTTGCCGTCGGCATCCACCTCGGACGTGACGCCCTCATAGCTCTTCAAAAGCGGATGGTTGGTCTCGATCGGATGGTGATGCGTCGCCGTCATCACAGCCACATGGGCACCGGCCCCTTCGCCCGCGAGAATGCCGGCCGGCACGTCTTCGAAAACCAGGCAATCGGCCGCGTCGAAGCCGAGGCGCTTGGCGCCGAGGATATAGCCGTCCGGTGCCGGCTTGCCCTTCGTCACGTCGTCCGCTGTCACGATGACCGTCGGCAACGGAATGCCGGTCGCGGCAAGGCGGCGATGGGCTAGCGCCACCGGTGCTGATGTCACGATGCCCCAGCGGCCCATCGGAAGCGCCGAGAGGAATTCGATTGCGCCCGGAATCGGAACGATGCCCTCGACATCCTCCATCTCCGCCCGCTCGACCTCTTTCGCCTCGGCGAGCGGATCGACGCCGGGCAGGCCAAGCCGCGTGATCGTATCGATGCCGCGCACGCCATGCATGGTCGGCAGGAAGGCCGCGACGTCGAGCCCGTGCTTGCGCGCCCAGTTGCTCCAGACGCGCTCGGTCGCCGGAATGGAGTTGATGATCGTGCCGTCCATGTCGAACAGGAAGGCGGAGAAGCTGCGGTCGAAAATGGGACTGGCTGAAAAGGACAAGATGGAACCTGCTGGCCGGGAGGGGAGGCGCAAAGCGCGGCGGGAGTTTTGGATTACCGCCTCCCGCGCAGGCAGGCAACCGGCTTCACGCCTTCGTGTCTTGTGGAGTGCTCTCGATATTGATGCAGCGCACCCGCAACCCCATCTTTCTGTTGCTCGCGGCAGAATGCGCCGACAAACGATTCCCCTTCGTGGAAAAATGCTCTAGCTCTCGAACCATGCCGCACAAGGTTTCCCTCTCCCGCCTCAAGCTCACGGACTTCCGCAACTATGCGGGCCTGTCGTTGTCGCTCGATGGCCGGCATGTCGTGCTGACGGGGCAGAACGGGGCGGGTAAGACGAACCTCATGGAGGCCGTCTCCTTCCTCTCGCCCGGCCGGGGTCTGCGCCGCGCGGCCTATGCGGATGTGCCGCGCGCCGGCAGCGATGGCGGTTTCTCGGTTTTCGCCACGCTCGACGGCATGATGGGCGAGGTTGATATCGGCACCGGCACGGAAGGCGGCGCTGAGGGCACGGCGCGAAAGCTGCGCCTCAACGGCACCGCGGTAAGAACCGTCGACGAGCTGCTCGATCACCTGCGCGTCGTCTGGCTCACGCCCTCCATGGACGGCCTTTTCACCGGCCCCTCGGCCGACCGCCGCCGCTTCCTCGACCGGCTGGTGCTGTCGCTCGATCCTGAGCATGGCCGCCGCGCGGCGGATTTCGAGAAGGCCATGCGCGGCCGCAACCGGCTCTTGTCCGATCACCGGCCCGATCCCGTCTGGCTGACGGCGCTGGAAAAGCAGATGGCCGAACTCGGCATCGCCATGGCGCATGCCCGCCATGAGCTCGTCAGCCTGCTCTCGGGGCTGGTGGAGGCGGCGCGCGATGACGGACCGTTCCCCTCCGCCACACTGCGGCTCTCCGGCTTTCTCGACGGTGAATGGCAGCGCCCGGCCTATGAGATCGAGGAGATCTATCTCGACATGCTGCAAAGCGGACGCTACCGCGACGCGAGCGCCGGCCGCACTCTGGACGGGCCGCACCGCGCCGACCTGCTGATCCGGCACCGCGAGAAGGACATGGAGGCCGAGCGCTGCTCGACGGGCGAACAGAAGGCGCTGCTGATCGGCCTCATCCTCGCCCATGCCGGGCTTGTCGCCGGCATGACCGGCCATGCGCCGGTGCTGCTGCTCGACGAGATCGCCGCCCATCTCGACGAGGGCCGGCGCGCTGCGCTGTTCGACCGGGTCGATGCGCTCGGCGGCCAGTCCTTCATGACCGGCACGGACCGGTCGATGTTCGATGCGCTCGGAGACCGCGCGCAATTCCTCACCGTCTCGAACGGAGGCATTCTGGCATGACCGATCCTCTTAGCGCGCAAGAAATCGACCGCTACCGCCGCCATATCGTGCTGGCCGAGATCGGTGGCTCCGGCCAGCAGAAGCTGAAGGCGGCGAATGTGCTTGTTGTCGGCGCGGGCGGTCTCGGCGCGCCTGTCATACAGTATCTCGCCGCCGCCGGCATCGGCCATATCGGTGTGCTCGACGACGACACCGTCTCGCTCTCCAACCTCCAGCGCCAGGTGATCCATGACACGGCAGGTCTCGGCACGCTGAAGATCGAGAGTGCCGAGGCTGCCGTCGCCCGCCTCAACCCGCATGTGCGGTTTTCCGGTGTCGCCGAACGGCTGACCACGGAGAATGCAGCCCGCTTGTTAGCCGGCTATGATCTTCTGGTCGATGGCTCCGACAATTTCGAAACGCGCTATGCGTCGGCCGATGCGGCCGAGGAAGCGCGCATTCCGCTGGTGACCGGCGCCGTCGGCCGTTTTGACGGCTCGCTGACCGTGCTGAAACCCTATGAGGCTGCTGCGGATGGCCAGCTCAACCCCGGCTACCGCGATCTCTTCCCGAGCGCCCCGCCGCCGGGCGTCGTGCCGGCCTGCGCGGAGGCCGGCGTCGTCGGAGCGCTGACCGGGGTCGTCGGCACGCTGATGGCGATGGAAGTCATCAAGCTCGTCACCGGCGCCGGCGAGCCGCTGGTCGGCCGGCTCCTGCTCTATGACGGGCTGGCCGCCCGTTTCGAAACCCTGAAATATGCCCGCCGCCGGACGGTGAAGACATGACGGCCGTTGCCCGGATCGGTCCGGATTTTACGCGGTGGGATGAGCTGCTTTCGCTCATCCTCGACGCCTTCGCCTATATGGACGGCGTCATCGACCCGCCATCCTCCGCACATCGGCTGACACCGGCCTCGCTCGCGGCGAAGGCTTAAGCCGAAATCGCCTATGCCGCCATGGAGGGGCAAACGCTGCTCGGCTGCATCTTCTGCCGGCCGGAGCCCGAATCGCTCTATATCGGCAAGCTCGCGGTCGGGACGCGCTTTCAGGGCCGAGGCGCTGGGCAACTGTTGCTGGAGAGGGCCGAGAAGTTGGCACGCGACCTGGGCTTGCCGGCGCTGCGGCTGGAAACCCGCATCGAACTGACAGGCAATCATGCCGCCTTCGCGCGCTGGGGGTTTGTCAGGACGGGCGAATACGCCCATCCCGGCTTTGACCGCATCACCGCAATCGAGATGCGCAAGCGCCTCGCCTAGATCCGGCTCGGCAACACGCGGTCCGGCGGACGATGGCCGTCGAAGAAGGTCCTGATATTGATGACGACCTTCTCGCCCATGTCGATGCGGCCTTCGATCGTGGCCGAGCTCATATGCGGCAGAAGCACGACCTTGCCCTCGGTGGCGAGCTTCAGGAGCTTCGGGCTGACCGCGGGCTCGTTTTCGAAGACGTCGAGGCCGGCGCCGGCGATCTTGCCCTCGCGCAGGCACTTGATCAGCGCCGTCTCATCGATGATGCCGCCGCGCGCCGTGTTGACGATGTAGCTCGTGGGCTGCATCAGCTCGAGCCTACGGGCCGAGAGCAGGTGGAAGGTCGCGGGCGTCGAGGGGCAGTTGACCGAGACGATATCGACGCGCGCCAGCATCTGGTCGAGGCTGTCCCAATAGGTCGCTTCCAGCGCGTCTTCCGTGTCCGGGCGCACGCGGTGGCGGTTGTGATAGTGGATCGAGAGGCCGAAGGCCTTGGCGCGCTTTGCGACGGCGGTGCCGATGCGGCCCATGCCGATGATGCCGAGGCGCTTGCCCCAGATGCGGCGGCCGAGCATCCAGGTCGGCGACCAGCCGGCCCATTCGCCCTTGCGGTCGGTCAGGATATGGGCGCCTTCTGCGAGGCGCCGGGGGGCGGCGAGGATCAGCGCCATCGTCATGTCGGCGGTGTCTTCGGTCAAGACATTCGGCGTGTTGGTGACGGTGATGCCGCGCTTTGCCGCCGCCTCCACATCGACATTGTCGACGCCGTTGGAAAAACACGCGATCAATTTCAGCTGCGGCCCGGCCTGCTCGATCAGCGCGGCATCGATCCGGTCGCCCAGCGTCGGCACCAGAACGTCGGCGCTCTTCACGGCGGCGACGAGCTCCGGCTGGCTGCGCGGCGTGTCGTCGATGTTGAGTTCTGCGTCGAACAGTTCGCGCATCCGGGTCTCCACCACCTCGGGCAGGCGGCGGGTGATATAGACCTTCGGTTTTTTCTTCTGCGTCATGGGATGTTCCGGCGTCCTGTTGACGGGTCCTTAACCAAGTTGGGCAA
Source organism: Shinella sp. 20P9.1.1 (assembly GCF_057798995.1). Lineage (NCBI taxonomy): Bacteria > Pseudomonadati > Pseudomonadota > Alphaproteobacteria > Hyphomicrobiales > Rhizobiaceae > Shinella > Shinella sp. 20P9.1.1. Next base: position 123,409 of record NZ_JBYOLC010000010.1, on the reverse strand, counting down.
GGATTGCTTCATCAGGGGCATTTTCTACCAGACCCGGTCGCGAAGACAATCCGCCCGTCGTGCGGTCCCCGCGATTTGCTACCGCTGACCGGCATGGCAGCCCGATGCCCCTCAAAAATGTGTGCGGATCGTCCATGCGTAACCTTGTCGTACGTCTCAGCCTTATCGCCCTTGCGGGCATTATTCTCTCCGTCGCAGGCCTTGAGGCCGCCCATGCCCAGGCGGCCAAGGGACCGAGCGGCCTGCCGCTGCCGCGCTTCGTCAGCCTGAAAGCCAAGAGCGTCAACCTGCGCGTCGGCCCGAGCGTCGATTATGCGGTGTCCTGGCGTTTTCTGAAATCCGGCGTGCCGGTCGAAATCATCCAGGAATACGATAACTGGCGCCGCATCCGCGATGCCGACGGCACGGAAGGCTGGGTGAACCAGGCGCTGCTGTCAGGCGAGCGTACGGCCATCACCGCGCCGTGGATGCGCGGCAAGGGCGAGAATATCTTCGTCAACATGCGCCGCGAGGGCATGTCGAACGCGACGCTGGTGGCCAAGATCCAGCCCGGCGTCGTCGTCAAGGTCGGCGAATGCAACGGCGACTGGTGCCGTGCCGAAGTGGACGGCACGGCCGGCTGGGTCTCGCAGAACGAGATCTGGGGCGCCTATCCCGGCGAAGCCTTCAAATAAGGCCGCGCGCCTTCGCCTCCGCCGCCAGCGATTGCAGCGGGCGGGGGCCGACCTGCTGGATGACGAGGCCGGCGGCAAGGCTGCCGAGACGGCCGCAATCGGCAAAGGAACGGCCGGCGGTATAGCCGTAGAGGAAGCCGGCGGCGTAGAGATCGCCGGCACCCGTCGTATCCACGACCGAGGGAATGCTGATCGCCTCCACCTTGGTGCGCTCGCCCTTCGACAGGATGACCGAGCCCTCCTCGCTCATCGTCACCGCCGCAAGCCGGCAATCCTGCGCGATCTTCGTCAGGGCTTCCTCGAAGTCCTCCGTCTCGTAGAGCGCCAGCGCTTCGGCCTTGTTGGCAAAAACGATGTCGACGGTTCCGGAGCGCATCAGGTCGAGAAACTCGCCGCGGTAGCGGTGCACGCAGAAACTGTCGGACAGCGTCATCGATATTTCGCGGCCGTTCGCATGGGCGATGCGGGCGCATGCGCGGATCGCATCCTTGGCGCGCGGCGGATCCCACAGATAACCCTCGAAATAGGTGACCTTGGCGTCGGCGACGACCTGCTCTTCCACGTCCTCGGGGCCAAGTTCCACGCAGGCGCCGAGATAGGTGTTCATCGAGCGTTCGCCGTCCGGCGTGACGAAGATCATCGAGCGGGCGGTCGGCGGCGGGCCGTTGAGCGGCTTCGTCTCGAAATGCACGCCCTGGGCCCTGATATCATGGATGAAGATGTCGCCGAGCTGGTCGTTGGCGACCTTGCCGAAATAGGCGGCCTTGCCGCCGAAGCTCGCGACGCCCGAGGCGGTGTTGCCGGCGCTGCCACCGGAGGCTTCGAGCGCGGGGCCCATGCGCGAATAGAGGAGTTCGGCGCGCTCGGCGTCGATGAGGTTCATCGCGCCCTTGATGATGCCGTTGTCGGTGATGAAGTTTTCGTCGCAGCGCGCGATGATGTCGACGATGGCATTGCCGACCGTCAGCACGTCGAATTTGGTCATGCGGGGTATCCGTCTCGATAAGCCTGCCGCGCAAAAGTGTTCAGCGGTTTTGCGGCAACGGCATGCGTCAAAAAAAGTAAGAGCCGGTATTCGGTCTTAACGGATTTTGCGGAGTTTAAAAGAAAAAAGCCGCCACGCCGTTTCCGGCGGGCGGCTTCATACGGGACGAGGCCCGATCAATCCTTGGCGCGTTCCACGTAGGAACCGTCTTCCGTCGCGATGACGACGCGTGTGCCGGCCGAAATGTGCGGCGGCACCAGCGTGCGAACGCCGTTCGACAGGATCGCCGGCTTGTAGGACGACGAGGCCGTCTGGCCCTTCACGACCGGTTCCGTCTCGGCGATCTCGAGCGTGACGTGACGCGGCAGGTCGATGGCGATGGCAACGCCTTCATGCACCGACAGGATGACCGTCATGCCTTCCTGGAGATAGGCCTTGAGGTCGCCGATGTCTTCGTGGGACATGGTCAGCTGGTCGTAGCTCTCCGGGTTCATGAAGTGGTAGCCTTCACCATCCTCGTAGAGGAAGTTGTGCTCGCGGTCTTCCACGAAGGCGCGCTCGACCTGTTCGGTCGTGCGGTAGCGTTCGGAGACCTTCACGCCGTCGGAGATGCGGCGCATGTCGACCTGCGTGACCGGCGTGCCCTTGCCGGGGTGGAAGTTCTGCGCCGTCAGCACGACATAGAGCTTGCCTTCGACCTCGAGGACATTGCCCTTGCGGACGGAAGAGGCGATGATCTTTACCATAAGTCTTCCTTGTAAGTGAATGGTTCGCGTCGTAGAGGACCGCTTAAGGACGTTTCCGCGAACGCTGAAAGTGCGTATTCGGGGCCGCAACTATCCTATATCAAGGCAAAAGGCCAGTCTTGCGGCCGGTATGGCCGAAGAAACCTGTCACATGAGCGTAACAAGCCAAAAACCTTCGCCCTGGTGGACACCAGACGTCCATGCCGACCGCCGGCCGTTCCTCATCGCCCGCAATCGCATCCAGGCGGCGTTGCGCGGCTGGTTTGCCGCGCGCGATTTCATCGAGGTCGATACGGCGACGCTGCAGGTCTCTCCCGGCAACGAGGCGCATCTGCATGCCTTCCAGACGGCGGCCATCGGCCATTCGGGCGTGGAGACGCCGCTCTACCTGCACACCTCGCCGGAATTCGCCTGCAAGAAGCTTCTGGCGGCCGGCGAACGGCGCATCGCCTGCTTCGCCCATGTCTATCGCAATCGCGAGCGCGGCCCGCTGCACCATCCGGAATTCACCATGCTGGAATGGTATCGTGTGGGCGAGACCTATGAAGTGCTGATGGAGGATTGCGGCGCCATGCTGGCGCTCGCCGCGGAGGTCACCGGCGTTTCCATGCTGATCTACCGTGGTGCCACCTGCGATCCGAAGCTAGCGCCCGAGCGGCTGACGGTTGCGGCTGCCTTCCAGCGCTATGCCGCCATCGATCTTCTGGCGACGATTGATGCCGATGGCGCGACGGACCGCGAACGGCTTGCCCTGGCCATGCGGACGGCCGGATTGCGCGTTGCCGAAGACGACACCTGGGCCGATCTGTTCAGCCGCGTGCTGGTGGAGAAGGTCGAGCCCGAACTCGGTTTCGGCCGCGCCACCATTCTCTGCGAATACCCGACTGCCGAGGCAGCCCTCGCCCGTCCCGCGCCGCACGACCGGCGTGTGGCCGAGCGTTTCGAGCTCTATGCCTGCGGCGTGGAACTGGCGAACGCTTTCGGCGAGCTCACCGATGTCGCCGAGCAGCGCCGCCGCTTCGAACTGGAAATGGCGGAGAAGGCCCGCGTCTATGGCGAGACCTATCCGCTCGACGAGGATTTTCTGGCGGCCCTTGCGGTCATGCCCGAGGCAAGCGGCATCGCGCTCGGCTTCGACCGGCTCGTCATGCTGGCGACCGGCGCGTCGCGCATCGACCAGGTGATCTGGGCACCCGTCGCGGAGACCGCGCCGTGACGGCGGCCCGCAGCCTCTCCACCGTGGACGATCTTGTCGCCGCCGGTCTCGTGCGGGAAGACAAACGCATGCAAACGGCGGCCGTCGCCGAGCGCTATGCGGTCGCCGTCACGCCGCCGCTCGTCGCGCTCATCGATACCGATGATCCCCTCGATCCCATCGCCCGCCAGTTCGTGCCCGACGCCGCCGAGCTGGTGACGCTGCCGGAGGAACGCACCGATCCCATCGGCGATCTCGCGCACAGCCCCGTCGAGGGCATCGTACACCGCTATCCGGATCGCGTTCTGCTGAAGGCCGTGCATGTCTGCCCGGTCTATTGCCGCTTCTGCTTCCGCCGCGAGATGGTCGGGCCGGAAGGCCTCGGCACGCTGACGCCGGCAGAACTCGATGCCGCCATCGCCTATATTGCCGGCCGGCCGGACATCTGGGAAGTGATCCTGACGGGCGGCGACCCGCTCGTGCTGTCACCGCGCCGGCTGCGCGACATGATGGAGCGGCTTGCCGCGATCGACCATGTGAAGATCGTGCGCTTCCACACCCGCGTGCCGGTCGTCGATCCCGCCCGCATCGACGCCGCGTTGATCAATGCGCTGAAAGCCTCGGGCAAGACCACCTATGTGGCGCTGCATGCGAACCATCCGCGCGAATTCACCGAAGACGCCCGCGCCGCCATCGTCCGCATCGTCGATGCCGGCATGGTGATGATCAGCCAGACGGTGCTCTTGAAGGGCGTCAACGATGATGCGGATGTGCTGGCCGCGCTGATGCGCACCTTCGTCGAGAACCGGGTAAAACCCTATTACCTGCACCACCCGGACCTCGCGCCCGGCACGTCGCATTTCCGCCTGACGCTCGCCGAAGGCCGGGCGCTTACCGAGCGCCTGCGCGGCCGCGTCTCCGGCCTCTGCCAGCCCGCCTATATCCTCGACATCCCAGGCGGTCACGGCAAGGTGCGGGCGGATTCCATGGCGGTGGAAGAGGCGGACGACGGCTGCTTCCGCTTGCGCGATTTTCGCGGGGAAACGCATCTGTATCCGCCGGAAGAGGGTTAGACCTGAAGGCCTTCCTCAAAACTCTTCCCAGTCCCCGTCATTGCCCTTCTCTTGCCGCACGCCGAGCGCGCCCGCGAGCTTTTCGCTAAGCGCAAGGGCGGGCGAGCTGACCGGGCGGGATTTGGTGGAGGCGGCCTTGACGTTCCATTGGCCGGGCGACTTGCGGGCGACGGCCGGTTCCGGTGCGGAGACGACCGGCGGCGTAGGGGTGGAGGGCACGATGTGGAGATGCGGCGCCTGCATGGAGCGGCCGGCAGCCGAACTGCCGCCGACATTGAAGCGGCCGATCAGGGCGTTCAACGCCTGCACTTCCGAGGCGAGGCCGTGGCTTGCCGCCGTCGTCTCCTCGACCATGGCGGCGTTCTTCTGCGTGCCCTGGTCCATGGCGTTGACGGCGGTGTTGATCTCCTGAAGGCCGGTCGACTGTTCGCGCGCGGCCTCGACGATCGCCACGACGTGGCTGTTGATCTCCTGCACCTCGGTAACGATGGTCTGCAATGCCCGGCCGGTATCGCCGACCAGCGACACGCCGGTGCGCACCTGCTCGCCGGACGTGTTGATCAGCGCCTTGATCTCCTTGGCGGCCTTCGCAGACCGCTGGGCAAGCTCGCGCACTTCCTGTGCGACGACCGCAAAGCCCTTGCCGGCTTCACCGGCGCGGGCAGCCTCGACGCCGGCATTCAGCGCCAGCAGGTTCGTCTGGAAAGCGATCTCGTCGATGACGCCGATGATGCTGGTGATCTCGCTGGAGGACTTTTCGATCTCCTGCATGGCGGCAACGGCGCGGCGGACGATCTCGCCGGATTTTTCAGCGCCCGTGCGGGTGCGGCCGACCAGCGCGCCGGCCTCTTCCGCCCGCTTGGTCGAATCCTTGACGGTCGTGGTGATCTCTTCAAGGGCTGCGGCAGTTTCCTCGACGGAGGCGGCCTGCTGCTCGGTGCGGCGCGACAGATCGTCGGCGGCCGCACGGATCTGGCTTGCGCCGGCATCGATGGCGCGGGCGTTTTCGCCCACTTCGCGCAGCGCGTCGCTGAGGCGCGAGACCGAGGCGTTGAAATCCTCGCGCAACCGGTCGAGGTCGCCGTCGAAGGGCTTTTCGATCCGGCAGGTCATGTCGCCTGATGCGAGCTTTCCGAGCGCGTCCGCAAGGCTGGCCACGGCTTCCTGCACGCGGCCGCTGTCGCGGGTGCGTTCGGCGTCGCGGGCCTGGCGCTCGCCATCGGCGCGGCGGCGGTCGTCCTCGCTCTGGCGCTCCAGGCGCTGGCGATCGGCGGCATTGTCGCGGAAGATCGCGACGGTTCCGGCCATTTCGCCGATCTCGTCGGTACGGTCGGCATGGGGAATGGTGACGGTCGTGTCGCCTTCGGCGAGCCGCTTCATCGCGGCACCCAGGCCGGTGAGCGGTTTAACGACGCGGCGGTTGACGAGGAAGATGGCGGCAAGCGCGAGGCCCATGGCGGCGGCAAGCGACGCCCAGGTCAGCGCGAAGGCGGAGCCCTCCTCGGCGCGGGCCGACAGGATCGTCTCGTCCGTCACCTTCTGGGTGCGCGCGACGAGATCGTTCAGGGAGGCGGTGATCGCATCGGCGCTCGCCTGCATCGGGCCCTTGTAGACCTCCAGCGCCGGCCCCTTGGCGGCGATGGCGGAAAACTGGATGAGCTTGGCCGCGCCTTCGAGATAGGTCTTCAACGTCGCCTTGATGCCCTCGACCTCCGCCGTCGTCGCCGCGTCGCCCGTATTGGCCGCGCCGTAGCTGTCGATCATGCCGGCAAAGGCATCGGCGCGCTCCTTGATGCGCGCCTCGATACGGCCGATCTCGTCCGGATCCATCGAGAGCAGATGTTCGGAATAGGTGGCGTTCAGCTCGGAAAAGGCATGGCTCAGCTGCAGGATGCTGCTCATCTGCGGCATGCGGTCCGTGCCGATGCGCTCGATATGGCGGGTCATCGCCGAGAGCGAGCGGAAGGCGACGGCACCCTGCAGGCCGCCCAGCACCACCATGAGCAGGAAGAGGGCGGGTAGCAACCTGCTGATCCGGACATTACGCATGACGGTTCCCTGAATTTTATGGCGGCGGCGAGCCGCGTAAGAGTGCGCGAAAGTCTAGGGATCGTCGTTTAACGCCGGCTTAATGGGAGGTTGCGAAGGCCTGCCTTGCCGGGCGCTTTTCCACACCCTACATGCGGGGGCGAACAGGAGTTTGCGATGATCCTCGACGCTGCCCGTCTTTCGCTGGCCAATCTCTTCGCCCCGGAGACGCGCGGCGTCTTCTGGAAGGTTTTAGGCCTCACGCTGCTTGCCCTTGTGGTCATCTGGTTCGGGCTGCGCGAAACCTTTATCGCCTTTGCCTGGCCGTGGCTGCAAGGCGCTTTCATGCCCGACCTGCCGGATTGGGCTGGCTGGCTCACCCTCGTCTTCGGCGTTGTCGCAAGTATTGGGCTGGCGCTCGGCCTTGCCCTGCTGCTGGCGCCCGTCACGGCCATCATCGCCGGCTTCTTCCTCGATGATGTCGCCGAGGTTATCGAGAAACGCGATTATCCCGCGGAAACGCCGGGCGTGGCGCTGCCGATGGGGCAAGCGATAGCGGGCTCGATCAAGTTCCTCGGCATCGTGCTTCTCGGCAACCTGATCGCGCTGTTCCTGCTGTTCATTCCCGGCGTCAATCTCGTCGCCTTCTTCGTGGTCAACGGCTATCTGCTCGGCCGGGAATTCTTCGAGTTCGCCGCGATGCGCTACCGCACGCCGGCGGAGGCGCGGCTGTTCAGGTCGAAACATGCGTCCACGGTGCTGCTTGCCGGCCTGCTGATCGCCGCCTTCCTGGCGGTCCCCATCGTCAACCTCATGACGCCGCTCTTTGCGGCCGGCCTCATGGTGCATCTCCACAAGGCCTTGAGCCGCAAGGATTCCGGCTTCTCACTGCGGCAGAACTGACGCGTCATAGAGGGCCGCAAAGTCGGCGCTCGGCGGGATCGGCTTGATCACGTCGATCATCACGCCATTCGGATCGGCGGTGATGAAATGGCGCTGGCCGAAGTCCTCGTCCCTGATAGTGCGCAGGATCGGCAGTCCGGCGGCGCGCACGGCGTCATAGATCGCATCGACATCCTCGACCTCGAAATTCAACAGAAGACCCGAGACCTTGCCGCGTCCCACGGCCGGGATCGTCTCATGGCTGCCGTCGAGCACCGCAAGCGTCACCTTCTCGTCCTCATTGGATTGGAGGTGGATGTACCAGTCGCTGGTGAAGAGCGCCTCGAACCGGAAATGCGCCGTGTAGAATTCTGCGGTCCCTGCCACGTCGTCGGTCATGATCACGGGATAGTAGCTGGTCGTTTTCATCGCTTTGCCTTTCGCGAAAATAAACATACAGTCTGCATGTTTCTATCAATTAACATACATGCAGTTTGTATGTAAAGAGGCGAGATGGCACGCAGCAATAGAGAACGCACGGAAGCGACGCGGCTGGCTCTGATCGAGGCAGCGCGGCGGCTATTCGTGGAAAAGGGGTATGCGGAGACGGCGACGCCCGACATCGTGGCGGAGGCCGGCGTGACGCGCGGCGCGCTCTATCACCATTTCGAGGACAAGCGGGCGCTGTTTCGCGCGACGGTGGAGCGGGAGGCCGAAGCCGTGGCGGCGCAGATCGACAAGGCCTCGACACGTTCGGGCTCACCGCGCGAAGCGCTGCTTTCAGGGGCCGCCGCCTATTTCGATGCGATGGCTGAACCCGGCCGCACACAGCTTCTGCTGCTGGAAGCGCCCGCCGTCATTGGCCTCGAAGGTACCTTCGCCATCGACCGGGACAATGCCGAGGGCACGCTGAAAACCGGCCTCCGAGACCTGCTCGAGCCGGATATGGGCGTGGAAAAACTCCAGGCGCTGACGGACCTGTTCTCCGCCGCCTTCGACCGCGCGGCCATCGCCATCGAGGCGGGAGCGGATCGCAAGGCCTACGAGGCGGCGATTGCCGGCCTCATCGACGGTCTCAGGGCGTAGGGCCGAACAGCTGTGCCGGCAGCGGGGCCGGCACGTCGCAAGTCTTTTCCGGCGATCGACAGAGATCGGCGATGACGCAGTGCTCGCATTCGGGCCGGCGCGCCTTGCAACAGTAGCGCCCGTGCAGGATCAGCCAGTGGTGGGCGTGGTAGAGATATTCGTCCGGGATGAGGCGCATCAGCTTCTCCTCCACCTCGTCCGGCGTCTTGCCGGGCGCAAGGCGCAGCCGGTTGGCGATGCGGAAGATATGCGTGTCCACCGCCATCGTCGCCTGGCCGAAGGCCATTGATAGTACGACATTCGCCGTCTTGCGCCCGACGCCGGGCAGCATGATGAGTTCTTCGCGCGTGCGCGGCACCTCGCTGTCGAAACGGTCGACCAGCATCCGGCTGAGCGCGATGACGTTTTTCGCCTTGTTGCGGTAAAGGCCGATCGTCTTGATGTAGTCGCGCACTTTGTCTTCGCCGAGCGCGAGCATCTTTTCCGGCGTGTCGGCGACGGCAAAGAGCGCGCGCGTCGCCTTGTTGACGCCGGCATCGGTCGCCTGCGCGGAAAGCGCGACGGCGACAACCAGCGTGAAGGGGTTTACATGTTCGAGTTCACCCTTCGGCTCCGGCCGCTGGATGGAGAAGCGGCGAAAGATCTCCTTCAGCTCGTCCTGCGAATAGAGGCTTTTCGGCCGGGCGGGCGCCTTGCGGCGCGGGGCCGCCGTCTTTTTGATCTTTCCGTTTTCCATGATGCTTCTATAATCTTGGCGCATGACGCAAGGCAACGCTGACATTACGATGAACGACCTGCCGGTCTTCTCGGCCGAGCTGCATCCCTACCGGTCGCTCGGACGCACCGGCTATCGCATCTTCTTCCTCATCGCCGGCGCGCTCACTTTCGCCCATATGGCGGTCTTCATGATCTCGGGCGCCTGGCCCGTGGTGCTGTTCTTCGGTGCGGATTTCCTGATCCTCTTCGGCGCCTTCTGGCTGAACAACCGGGCGGCCAAAGCGCGTGAGGTGGTGTCCCTGTCGCGCACCAACATCTGCATCCGCAAGATCAGCCCGTCCGGCCGCGAGACGGAGCATGTCTTCAACCCGTTCTGGGCGCGCTTCCTCGTCTCGCGCAAGGCCAAGATCGGCATCACCGCCATGCATGTGCGCGGCAACGGCCGCGAGACCGATGTCGGCACCTTCCTGCCGCTCGACGATCGCGAGCGCTTCGCCACGGCCTTTTCCGGCGCCTTGGCCCGTGTCAAACGCGGTTACTGAACGGGTCGGCAGGAATCGGGTGGCGAGCCCACGCGCGCCATGCTTTTCTGGCGGCACAGGAGAAAAGCGATGAACATTGCTGCGACTTTGCAAACCGATATCACGCCTGAGGGCGACGATTACACGACCGTCCGCCAGGTCATCGAGATGATAACGGACGACTATCGCGACCAGCCCGGTCTGGAGGATATTGCCGGAAAACTCGGCCAGTCGCCGACACAGCTGCAGAAAACCTTCACCCGCTGGGCCGGCCTCTCGCCGAAAGCCTTTTTGCAGGCCGTGACGCTCGATCACGCCAAGCGCCTGCTGCGCCAGGAAGAGCTGCCGCTGCTCGAAACCAGTTTCGAGGTGGGCCTCTCCGGCCCGAGCCGCCTGCACGATCTCTTCGTCACGCATGAGGCGATGTCGCCAGGCGAATGGAAGGCACGCGGCGCGGGCCTGACGATCCGCTACGGTTTTCACTCGTCGCCCTTCGGCCGCGCCCTCGTCATGATCACCGATCGCGGCCTTGCCGGCCTTGCCTTCGCCGATGAGCCCGGCGGCGAAGATGCCTTCGAGGACATGTCCTCGCGCTGGCCGAACGCCAAATATGTGGAGGATAGCGAGGCGACCGCCGCCTATGCCGAACGCATCTTCGACCCGACGCGCTGGGACCCCAAGGCGCCGCTGCGCATCGTGCTGATCGGCTCGGATTTCCAGGTCCGCGTCTGGGAGGCGCTGTTGCGCATCCCCATGGGCTGCGCCGTCACCTATTCCTCGATTGCCGAAACGCTCGGCCAGCCGACAGCCTCGCGCGCGGTGGGTGCCGCCGTCGGCCGCAACCCCATCTCCTTCGTCGTGCCCTGCCACCGGGCGCTCGGCAAGAGCGGTGCGCTCACCGGCTACCATTGGGGCCTGACGCGCAAGCGGGCGATGCTCGGCTGGGAATCGGGCAAGGCCTGAAACGAAAAAGGCCGGCAGAGATGCCGGCCTTTTGCTTGTTTCGCCGAGAAGGCTCAGTGCGCGCCCGACATGTCGCCGAGAACGTCCTTGGTCTTCACGGTCGAATCCGCATTCAGCGTGTAGACCATGGGAACGCCCGTCGCGAGATTGAGCTTCAGGATCTCGTCCTTGGTGAGCTTGTCGAGTACCATCACCAGCGAGCGTAGCGAGTTGCCATGCGCGGCGACGAGCACCTTTTCGCCGCGCAGCACGCGGGGCAGGATTTCCGTGAGGTAATAGGGCCAGACCCGGGCACCGGTGTCACGCAGGCTTTCGCCGCCCGGCGGCGGGATGTCGTAGGAACGGCGCCAGATATGGACCTGCTCCTCGCCCCACTTGGCACGGGCATCGTCCTTGTTGAGGCCGGAGAGATCGCCATAGTCGCGTTCGTTGAGCGCCTGGTCGCGGATCGTTTCCAGGCCCTGCTGGCCGATCTCGTCGAGGATGATCTTCAGCGTCTTCTGGGCGCGGGAGAGGTCCGAGGTGAAGGCGATGTCGAACTTGATGCCCGTTTCGGCGATCGCCTTGCCGCCGGTCTTGGCTTCCTCGACGCCGAGTTCGGTCAGGTCAGGGTCGCGCCAGCCGGTGAAGAGGTTTTTCAGGTTCCATTCGCTCTGGCCGTGGCGAACGAGGACGAGGGTTCCGCTCATAGGGTTTTTCTCCGGTTAGCATCGTTCCGAAAAGTGGGTACCGGTTTTCGGATTAAACGATGCGCTGTGAACAAAAATTTCAGTTGAGCCCGAGCACGTCGAGCATGGAATAGAGGCCGGGTTTTTTGTCGCGCGCCCAGAGCGCTGCCTGCACCGCGCCGCGCGCAAAAATCGAGCGGTCGGTCGCGCTGTGCGACAGCGTCACCAGCTCGCCTTCGCCGGCGATCACGACGGAATGTTCGCCGATGACCGAACCGCCGCGCAGCGTGGCGAAGCCGATCGTGCCCGCGGGACGCGCGCCGGTATGGCCGTCACGCACCCGCACGGAATTGTCGACCAGCGAAATGCCGCGTCCCTTTGCGGCGGCCTGGCCGAGCAGGAGTGCGGTGCCGGAGGGCGCGTCGACCTTGTGCTTGTGGTGCATTTCCAGCACCTCGATGTCCCAGTCGGCGGGGCCGAGCGCGCGGGCGGCTGTCTCGGTGAGCACGCCGAGCAGGTTCACGCCGAGGCTCATATTGCCCGATTTGACGATGCGGGCATGGCGGGCGGCGGCCTTGATCTTCTCGTCGTCTTCGGCCGAGCAGCCGGTGGTGCCGATGACATGCACGATGCGGGCCTGCGCGGCCAACCCGGCGAAGTCGACGGTCGCAGAGGGGGCGGTGAAGTCGAGCACGCCTTCGGCGGCGACGAAGGCTTCGAGCGGCTTGTCGGTGATGGCAACGCCGATCGGGCCGAGGCCGGCGAGTTCGCCCGCATCGCGGCCGATGAAGGGCGATCCCTCACGCTCGACGGCGGCGAACACTTCTGCGCCCTCGATGGCGTGGATGGTGCGGATCAGCGTCTGGCCCATGCGGCCGGCGGCGCCGACGACGACCAGCTTCATTGCGGTGCCGCTCATGTCTTGTCCCTGTTTACTTGTTGCCGGCCGGAGCCTGCAGGCTGTTGAGGCGAGCGTAAAGGCCGTTTTCGCGGCTCGCAAGCGCCGTGTGCGAGCCCTCCTCGACGACCGCGCCATCCTGCATCACGATGATCTTATCGGCGCGCACCACGGTCGACAGGCGGTGCGCGATCACGACGACGGTGCGCCCGCTCATCGCCTCGTCCAGCGCCTTCTGCACGGCCTGTTCGGATTCGGTGTCGAGCGCGGAGGTCGCCTCGTCGAGCAGCAGGATCGGCGCATTGCGCACCAGCGCGCGCGCGATCGACAGCCGCTGGCGCTGGCCGCCCGACAGCGTCACGCCGTTTTCACCGACCGGCGTCTCGTAACCGAGCGGCTGGGCGAGGATGAAATCATGCGCATAGGCGTGGCGCGCGGCTTCCTCGATATCCGCATCCGTCGCCTCGGGGCGGCCGTAGCGGATGTTGTCGCGGATCGTGCCCTCGAACAGATAGGGCTGCTGCGAGACATAGGCGATGGCGTTGCGCAGCGACTGCTTGGTCACATGGGCGATGTCCTGCCCGTCGATCAGGATCTCGCCCTCTGCGGGGTCGTAGAAGCGCGGAATGAGGCTGATGACGGTAGATTTGCCGGCACCCGAGGGGCCGACGAGCGCGGTGGTCTTGCCGCCCTCGGCGGTGAAGTTCAGGCCCTTGAGGATCGTCTCGTTTTCCGAATAGCCGAAACGCACGTCCTTGAAGGTGATGGTGGCATCGGTAACCGCCAGCGCCTTGGCGTCCGCCCGGTCGGCCTGGCGCGGCTTGAGGTCGAGGATCTCGTAGATCATGCGGGCATTGACGACCGCGCGCTCCAGCGAGACCTGCAGGCGGGCGAGACGCTTGGCCGGCTCATAGGCCATCAAAAGTGCGGTGACGAAGGAGAAGAAGGCGCCCGGCAGGATGCCGCCATAGATCGAGCGATAGGCGGCATAGCCGAGCACGCCCGAAATGGCGAAACCGGCAAAGGCTTCCGTCATCGGCGCGGTACGTTCGGAAAGGCGGGCGATGCGGTTCGAGCGGTTTTCCGCCCGTGCGATGATGCCTTCGACCTTGTCCTTCAGCTGGGCTTCCATGGTGAAAGCCTTGACGATGGTGATGCCCTGCACCGTCTCCTGCATGGCGCCGAGCACGTGGCTGTTCAGCACGACGGATTCGCGCGTGGCGCTGCGCAGGCGCTTGGAGACGTAACGCAGGCCGATGAGCAGCGGCGGGGCAACGAAGAACACGATCAGCGTCAGCACCCAATCCTTCGACAGCATCACGCCGATGAGCGCGACAAGCGTCAGGAAATCGCGCGCGACCGACGTCACCGTCATGTTGAGCACGTCGCGGATGCCCGTGACGTTCTGGCTGATCTGGGCGGCGAGATAGGCCGAGCGCGATTCCGAGAAGAAGCCGACGCTGAGCGCCATCAGGTGCGAATAAATGCGGCGCTGGTAGCGCGCCACGATGTTGTTGCCGATCTTCGAGAGGATGACGGCCTGGAAATAGGTCGCGAAGCCGCGCAGCACGAAGGCGACGAAGATCGAGCCGCAGATCAGGATGACGAGGTCGGCGCGCTTGTTGGCGAAGGCCTCGTTGACGACGGATTCCATGATCCAGGCGGTGAAGGCCGTGGTGGCGGCGACGACGGCGAGGCTGAGCACGGCAAGACCGTAGCCCTTGAGGTGGTCACGGCCGTTTTCGGCGATGACGCGCTTCAGCACGGTGGTGACGGTGTCGGAGCTGACGTGGGGGCGCTCGGGACGACTCTTATCGGCCAATAGACTGACTTTCCTGCACGATCTCACGGGCGGCCGGCGGAAACCGACGCTTTGGCCGCTCTATAGGGTGTCGGTCGGCCTTTGGCGAGTCCGAGGCGGCGTCAAGCGCTGCCGAAGACGTCACCTTTTCCAGTGGCGTCCCTCGGTTGCAACACCGAAACGGTCCGGCATGCGCGCAAAGGCGGCAAGGCCGGCAAGGGCCGCGACCGGATGGGTGACGACATAGGTCGGGATGGATTTGAGCAGCGCGCTGTGCGGCGCCTTGTCCTCGAAAGCCGCGCGAAACTCCGGTCCGCGCAGCGCCGGCAGGATCTTCTGCGAAATGCCGCCGGCCAGGAACACGCCGCCCTTGGCCATGAAGATCATCGCCATGTCGCCCGCCACGCGGCCGAGATAGGTCGAAAACAGTGAGATGGTCTCGACCGCCGCGCGATCTTCCTGCGCCAGCGCCTTGGCCGTCACGTCGGACGGCTTGGCGAGTGTCGCATCGATCCCGTCGGCGGCGCAGATGGCGCGGTAGATATTCATGATGCCTCGCCCGCACAAAAGCTGCTCGGCGGAGATGCGGCCCTCGATCGGTTCCAGGAACGGCCAGATCCGATAGTCGCGCTCGCTGCGCGGGCCGACATCGACATGGCCGCCTTCACCGGGAACCGGGATCCAGCTGTGGCGGGCATAGACGAGGCCCGCGACGCCGAGCCCGGTGCCGGGGCCGAGCACGGTGCGCGAAGCGGCGTTGCGCTCGATGCCGGGGCCGATCTTTTCCCGATCGGTTTCGCCCAGCGAAGCGACGGCGAGCGCCTGCGCCTCGAAATCGTTGACGAGCAGCACGTCCTCGAAGCCGAGATTGGCGATCATGTCGCGCGGGCGCACCACCCAGGGGCAATTGGTCAGCGGCACCTCGTCGCCCTGGATCGGGCCGGCGAGCGCCAGGATCGCCGAGCGCGGCTGCACCGAGCTCGTGTCGAGGATGCACTTTTGCAGGGCGTCGTCGATATTGGCGAAATCGGCTGTCTGGACGATCGGGAACGGCTTCGGCTCGGCAAAGGCATCCAGCAGCAGCGCGAAGCGCGCATTGGTGCCGCCGATATCGCCGACGAGAATGGGGAAGGGGAGGTTGGTGTCGTTATCGCCTGGCCTTGCCATCAAGCTATCCCGTTCTTTCGCGTCGTAATTTTGGCTTATCGCTATCCGGGCTCAACAGTGCCGTCAATCGGCGGCGAAGTCGAGCAGGTGTTCGGCCGTGGCGCGGTTCAGCGCCATCGGAATGTCATAGACGATGGCAAGCCGCATCAGCGCCTTGACGTCGACATCGTGCGGCATGGGGGTGAGCGGATCGACGAAGAAGATCAGCACGTCCACCTCGCCGGTCGCAATCAGTGCGCCGATCTGCTGGTCGCCGCCGAGCGGACCGCTTTTGAGACGCGTGACGTCAAGGCCGGGGCAGGCTTCCAGCACGCGGCCGCCGGTGGTGCCGGTCGCCACGATCTTCGCCTGCGCCAGCACCTTTTCATTGCGCCGCGCGAAATCCGCCATGTCGTCCTTCTTCTCGTCATGCGCGATGAGAGCGATGCATTTGCGGCGGGACATGGCGTTCCTCGTGGGTTCGACGGGGAAATTTAAATCGATTTGATCGCCTTATACAAAAGCGGCGGGACCTTGAAAAGCCCCGCCGCCCGGCACCCGCTTATTGGAACGGTCGCGGAATGGGGATCGGCACGATGGCCGGCAGCGCCGTGTCGTTGGCAATGACCGATTCGATGCTGCTTGCCGGCGTGTCGCCACCGCCCGAGAAGGCGAGCGCGGTGGAGGAGACCCCGCCATTGCCCTGATAGGTCACTTCCTGCTCGGAGGCCGGCGAGGCGCTGGCAAGCACGGTGCTGCAGGCCTTGGGCAGGTTGGCCATCGTGAGATACCAGGGCTTTACGGGCTTGTCGTCCTTCTTCGGCTTCGGCTTGGACCAGGGCTCCTTGGTGAACCACCAGGCAAGCGATGCATCGCAGCCGTCGCCGGCCGGTACGCGGGCCTGGGGCTTGCAGCCGGCCGCGCCTTCCGGGCATTTGATGCGGATGTGGAAGTGCTCGTCATGACCGTAGATCGGCCGCACCTTGCCGAGCAGCGAACGGTCGCCCTGCCAGGTGTCGCAGAGCTTCTTCTTGATCGCCGGATTGACGAAGACGCGATCGACCTGAGGATAGCTCGCTGCCTTCATGACGAGCTTGGCATGGGTCGAGGTCCAGCGGCGCGAATCGACTGTCAGGAACTTGCTCTTGTCGAGCATGGAGGTGAAGGGCAGCTTTTCGCGCTCCTCGGCCGACAGGCGATGATCCGGCATCGGCGTGAACCAGATATCGGCGTCGAGACCGACCTGATGCGAGGCATGACCGTTCAGCATCGGCCCACCGCGCGGCTGCGAGATATCGCCGAGCAGCAGGCCCGGCCAGCCGAGTTTCTGGGCATCCTGCGAGAACTGCTCCAAGAGCGCGATCATCTGCGGATGGCCCCAGCGCCGGTTGCGCGACAGGCGCATCGCCTGCCACGCCGGACCGTCCGTCGGGATCGCCACGGCGCCGGCGATGCAGCCCTTGGCATAGGAACCATAGGGGTTGGTCGCCATCTTCGCCGGCAGGCGCTTGGCGCCGAACAGCTCCTTGGCCGGCCGGTCCTCGGCGGCGGAGGGTGCGGCAAGGGCGGTCAAAGCGAGGCCGGCGGCCATCAGGCACGGGATGAGGCGGGTAAGCTTGGAAGGCAGGGGCATTGGCAGGTCTCGAAGTCGCAATCGCTCACGAAAGGTTAAAGGATCATCCTTTCGCGGAAATGAATCGTCGTGCCGGATAGGGGCGGCAAAAACCGCCGCTTTCATGGCAGGCCTGTCAATTGCCCGGATTTTGCCTATTCTCCGCTGCATGCTTCGGCAAACGCATCGGAAAGGGAATTGGCATGCAGGCAGCCTTCGGGAAAACTCTGGTCACGGCGGTTTTGGCGCTCGCGCTTGCAACGGGAGCCGCCGCTCAGGATGCCGCAAGCCCGGTCTGGCGCAGCGGCATTTCCACCATCGGCGAACTGAAGCATCCCAACGGCTTCGAACGTTTCGACTATGTCAATCCCGATGCGCCGAAGGGTGGCGAGCTGAAACTCTCCGAAACCGGCACCTATGACACGTTCAACCTCATCCTTTCCAAGGGCGAGGCGGCGACGGGCGTCGGCTCGCTCGTCTTCGATACGCTGCTGAAATCGGCCGAGGACGAGATCACCGCCTCCTACGGCCTGCTCGCCGAAGGCGTCTCCTATCCCGACGATTTCTCGTCCGCGACCTTCCGCCTGCGCGCGGAAGCGAAATGGGCGGATGGAAAGCCCGTGACGCCGGAGGACGTCGTCTATTCCTTCGAAAAGCTGAAGGAGCACAATCCGCTTTATGCCAACTATTACCGCCATGTGATCTCGGCGGAAAAGACCGGCGAGCGCGACATCACCTTCCGCTTCGACGAGAAGAACAACCGCGAACTGCCGAACATTCTCGGCCAGTTTCCGGTCATCCCCAAACATTGGTGGGAGGGAACGGACGACAAGGGTAACAAGCGCGACATCAGCCGCACAACGCTGGAGCCGGTGATGGGCTCCGGGCCGTACAAGATCGGCGCATTCCAGGCCGGCGCCTCCATCCGCTTCGAGCGGCGCGACGACTATTGGGGCAAGAACCTCAACGTAAATGTCGGCCAGAACAATTTCGGCACGATCATCTACACGTTCTTCGGCGACAGGACCGTCGAATTCGAAGCCTTCCGCACCGGCAATGTCCAGTTCTACCAGGACAACAGCGCGAGCCACTGGGCGACGGCATACGATTTCCCGGCCGCCAAGGACGGGCGCGTGGTGCGGGAGGAGATCGAGAACCCGCTGCGCGCCACCGGCATCATGCAGGCCTTCGTGCCGAACCTGCGCCGCGACAAGTTCAAGGATCAGAAGGTGCGCGAGGCGCTGAACTATGCCTTCGATTTCGAGGACCTGAACCGCAGCCTCGCCTATAACGCCTTCCAGCGCGTCGACAGCTATTTCTGGGGTACGGAGCTCGCCTCCTCCGGCCTGCCGGAAGGGCGCGAGAAGCAAATCCTCGAAGAATTGAAGGACAAGGTTCCGCCAGAAGTCTTCACCACGCCCTATACCAATCCCGTCAACGGCGACCCGCAGAAGGTGCGCACCAACCTGCGCAAGGCGTTGGATCTCTTCAAGGAGGCTGGCTACGAACTGAAGGACCGCAAGCTCGTCAATGTGAAGACGGGTGAGCCCTTCGGCTTCGAAATCCTGCTCTCCAATCCCTCCTTCGAGCGCACGGTCACGCCCTTCGTCAACAGCGTGAAGAAGATCGGCGTCGATGCGCGCATCCGCACCGTCGATGCCTCGCAATACACCAACCGTACCCGCAGCTTCGATTATGACATGATCTACGGCATCTGGGCGCAGACGCTGGTGCCGGGCAACGAGCAGAGCGACTATTGGGGCTCGGCCTCGGCCAACCAGCAGGGCTCGAAGAACTATGCCGGCATTTCCGATCCGGCGATCGACGACCTCATCCGCCGCATCATCTTCGCGCCGAACCGCGATGAGCTGATCGCCGCCACCCACGCGCTCGACCGCGTTCTGCTTGCCCATCACTATGTCGTGCCGCTGTTCTATGCCAAGGCGCAGCGCATCGCCTATTGGAACAATCTCGCCCGTCCGCAGGAGCTGCCCTACTACGGGCTCGGTTTCCCGCAGGTCTGGTGGTCGAAGACCGCTGCGAAATGAGGCGGGGCTTGCGCCGCAAAGCCGGCTGGGCTCCATATAGCGGCAGCGAATCACCGCTGCCGGCAGTGGCGGCTAAACGAGAAGGTCTGGGTTTGATCGACTGGATATCGAAGCGGCGGCGTGCCGCGGATGCGCACGTCCTTCCGGCGAGGCGTCGCTGATGGGCGCCTATATCCTGCGTCGTCTCCTGCTGATGATCCCGACCATCTTCGGCATCATGGCGATTTCCTTCGCCATCGTGCAGTTCGCACCGGGCGGCCCGGTGGAGCAGGTCATTTCCGACCTCACCAACCAGGGCGCGGGCGACCGTCTCTCCGGCGGCAGCGACATGCTGCAGAATGCCGGCGGCGAGGGCGCCTATCGCGGCTCGCAGGGGTTGGATCCCGAATTCATCGCCAAGCTGGAAAAACAGTTCGGCTTCGACAAGCCGCCGCTCGAGCGCTTCTTCACGATGATGTGGGATTACATGCGCTTCGATTTCGGCGAGAGCTTCTTCCGCAACACCTCGGTCGTCGATCTCATCGCCGAGAAGATGCCGGTCTCCATCTCGCTCGGCGTGTGGATCCTGATCTTCTCCTACGCCATCTCCATCCCGCTCGGCATCAAGAAGGCGGTGTCGGACGGATCGGCCTTCGACGTCTGGACCTCGGGCATCATCATCATCGGCTATGCGGTGCCGAGCTTCCTGTTCGGCATCCTGCTCATCGTGCTCTTCGCCGGCGGATCCTTCCTCGACTGGTTCCCGCTGCGCGGCATCGTCTCCGACAATTTCGACAGCCTCGCCTGGTGGCAGAAGCCGCTCGACTACATGTGGCACATGACCCTGCCGCTGATCACGCTGCTGCTCTCGGCCTTCGCGACCACGACGCTTTTGACCAAGAACTCGTTCATCGACGAGATCAAGAAGCAATATGTCACGACGGCCCGCGCCAAGGGCCTGAACGAGCGCCAGGTGCTCTACGGCCACGTCTTCCGCAATGCCATGCTGATCATCATCGCCGGCTTCCCCGGCGCCTTCATCTCGGCCTTCTTCACGGGATCGCTGCTCATCGAATATATCTTCTCGCTCGATGGCCTCGGCCGCCTCGGCTACGATTCCATCGTGCGGCGCGACTATCCGATCGTCTTCGCCACGCTCTTCATCTTCTCGCTGATGGGCCTCGTCGTCAGCCTCATCTCCGACCTCATCTACACCTGGGTCGACCCCCGCATCGATTTCGACCGGAGGGACGTGTGATGAGCGCCGTGACGGATGCAAAGCCGGTCGCGCCCCCGCGCAAGGGGCTGCTCAATCCGACCAATCTTCGGCGCTGGGAGAATTTCAAGGCGAACCGGCGCGGTTACTGGTCGCTGTGGATATTCCTCGTCATCTTCGTTCTCTCGCTCTTTGCCGAGGGCATCGCCAACGACCGGCCGATCATCGCCTCCTACAAAGGCGAACTGCTGTTCCCCGTCGTGGTCGATTACCCGGAAGAAAAGTTCGGCGGCTTCCTGGCCGAGACCGATTACCGCTCGGATTTCATTCAGGAAGAGGTCAACGCCAACGGCTGGATGATCTGGCCGCCGATCCGCTATTCCTACAGTTCGACCAATTCCAACATCCCGCATTCCGCCCCGACGAAACCCTTCTGGCTGATGTCGAAGGAAGAGCGCTGCGCCGGTTATCCCGGCGGCGTGAACGATCCGAACTGCACGATCAGTAACCTTAACTGGCTCGGTACCGACGATCAGGCGCGCGACGTGCTCGCCCGCGCCATCTACGGCTTCCGTATCTCGGTGCTGTTCGGTCTGGCGCTCACCATCGCATCCGCCATTGTCGGCGTGACGGCGGGGGCCGTGCAGGGCTATTTCGGTGGGTGGACCGATCTTCTGATGCAGCGCTTCATCGAAATCTGGTCGTCGATGCCGGTGCTCTATATCCTGCTGATCATCGCCGCCATCCTGCCGCCCGGCTTCTGGATTCTGCTCAGCATCATGCTGCTGTTCTCCTGGGTCGGTTTCGTCGGCGTGGTGCGCGCCGAATTTCTGCGCGCCCGCAATTTCGAATATGTCCGGGCGGCGCGCGCGCTCGGCGTCGGCAATGCCACGATCATGTATCGGCACCTGCTGCCCAACGCGATGGTGGCGACGCTGACCTTCCTGCCCTTCATCCTCTCGGGCTCGATCACCACGCTCACCTCGCTCGACTTCTTAGGGTTCGGCATGCCGCCGGGCTCGCCGTCGCTGGGCGAACTGATCGCGCAGGGCAAGAACAACCTTCAGGCGCCGTGGCTCGGCATCACCGCCTTCGTCGTCATGTCCGTCATGCTGTCGCTTCTGATCTTCGTCGGTGAAGCGACGCGCGACGCCTTCGATCCGAGGAAGACCTTCCGGTGAGCGCTCGCGAAATCCTCCTGTCCGTCAAGGATCTCTCCGTCGCCTTCCACCAGGGCGGCAAGACATCGCTTGCCGTCGACCGGGTGTCCTTCGACATCCACCGCGGCGAGGTCGTGGCGCTGGTCGGCGAATCCGGCTCCGGCAAGTCGGTGACGGCCAACTCCATCCTGAAGCTGCTGCCCTATCCGGCCGCCAGCCACCCCTCCGGCGAAATCCATTTCAATGGCAAGGACCTCTTGAACGCGTCGGATGCGACGTTGCGCAATGTGCGCGGCAACGACATCACGATGATCTTCCAGGAGCCGATGACCTCGCTCAATCCGCTGCATTCGATCGAGCGGCAGATCGGCGAGATCCTGAAGCTGCACCAGGGCATCGAAGGTGTGGCCGCGCGGGCAAAAATCCTGGAGCTGCTCAATCAGGTCGGCATCCGCGAGCCGGAAAAGCGCTTGGCCGCCTATCCGCATGAACTCTCCGGCGGCCAGCGCCAGCGCGTCATGATCGCCATGGCGCTCGCCAACCGCCCGGAACTGCTGATCGCCGACGAGCCGACGACGGCGCTTGATGTGACCGTGCAGGCGCAGATCCTCGAACTCCTGAAAAAACTCAAGGAAGAGCACGGCATGTCCATGCTCTTCATCACCCATGATCTCGGCATCGTGCGAAAATTCGCCGACCGGGTCTGCGTGATGACCAAGGGCAAGATCGTCGAGACCGGTCCGGTCGAGGAAATCTTCTCTAATCCGCAGCATGCCTATACGCGCCACCTGCTCGCCTCCGAGCCGAAGGGCGAGCCGCGGCCGGGCGATGCCGGCCAGCCCGTCATCATGGAGGCTGACGACGTCAAGGTCTGGTTCCCGATCAAGGCGGGCTTCATGCGCCGTGTGGTCGATCATGTGAAGGCGGTCGACGGCATCGACCTGACGCTGCGCGCCGGCCATACGCTCGGCGTCGTCGGCGAATCCGGTTCTGGCAAGACGACGCTTGGTCTCGCGCTGACGCGGCTCATCGCCTCGCAGGGCCGCATCGCCTTCATCGGGCAGGACATTGCCGGCCACTCCTTCGCAGAAATGCGTCCGCTGCGCCGGCGCATGCAGATCGTCTTCCAGGATCCCTTTGGCTCGCTGTCGCCGCGCATGTCGGTCGCCGATATCGTCGCGGAGGGGTTGAAGATCCACGAGCCCGCGCTGTCGGAAGCCGAGCGCGACCATCGTGTGGCCTCGGCGCTTGAGGAAACCGGTCTCGATGCGTCGACCCGCTGGCGCTATCCGCATGAATTTTCCGGCGGCCAGCGCCAGCGCATCGCGATTGCCCGCGCCATGGTGCTCAAACCCGAATTCGTCATGCTCGACGAGCCCACCTCCGCGCTCGACATGAGCGTGCAGGCACAGGTGGTCGAGCTTTTGCGCGATCTTCAGGCCAAACACAATCTCGCCTATCTCTTCATCAGCCACGACCTCAAAGTCGTGCGGGCGCTTGCCAATGACATCATCGTCATGCGCGCCGGGCGCGTCGTGGAGAAGGGGCCGGCGAAAGACATCATCGAGCGTCCGACGGAAGCCTATACCAAGGCTCTCATGGCCGCCGCCTTCAATCTCGAAGCCGTCAGGGCCGAGAGCATCCATCAGTAGCCAAGAAGAGACTGCCCATGAAAAGCCCTGTGATCATCGATCTGAAATTCGATCAGGAGGAGGTCGCGGCGGCGTTGAAGGGTGCCTTTCCGGACCGCGAGGTCGTCAACCTCCTGCATCCGGGCAATCGCAAGCGCGATCTCTCCGGCATCGACTATGCCGTGGTCTGGAAGCCGGGCGCCGATCTCTTTTCGCGGGCGAAGAATCTCAAGGTCGTATTTTCAGGCGGCGCGGGGGTCGATCACGTGCTGACACTGCCGGGCCTGCCGGATGTGCCGCTCGTCCGCTTCGTCGACGAGACGCTGACGACCCGCATGAGCGAATGGGTCGTCATGCAGTGCCTCCTGCACATGCGCCAGCACCGTCTCTACGAGGCACAGCGCGACAAGCGCATCTGGCGCGAGCTTTCCCAGCCCGAGGCGAAGGATTTTACCGTCGGCGTCATGGGCTTCGGCGTGCTCGGGCAGGATTCGGCGAAAAAGCTGAAGACACTCGGCTTCAACGTCATCGGCTGGTCGAAGAGCGGCCGCAAGGTCGAGGGTTTCGAGACCTTCGGCGACAGCGGTCTCGATGCCTTCCTCGGCAGGAGCGACATCCTGGTCGGCCTGCTGCCGCTGACGCCGGATACGAAGGGCATCTTCAACACCGGCCTCTTCACCCGTCTCAGCCGCAAGGGCCCGTTCGGCGCGCCCGTCTTCATCAATGCCGGGCGCGGTGGCAGCCAGGTCGAAGCCGATATCGTCGCGAGCCTCAACGACGGCACGCTCCACGGCGCCTCGCTCGACGTGTTCGAGCAGGAGCCGCTGCCGCTCGAAAGCCCGCTCTGGTCGATGGACAAGGCCTTTTTGACGCCGCACGCCGCGGCGGCTTCGGACGTCGCAGCGCTCTTCCGCCATGTCGAGCAGCAGGTCGAGCGCCTCGAAAGCGGCAAGCCGCTGGAGCATCTCGTCGATCGAAACGCGGGCTACTAAGGTTCAGGGCCGGCGGTAGCCCGTCGGCCGCTCATAGAGCCAGCCGATGCGTTCGATGGCGGCATCCAGCCCCTCGCGGGCCACGCTCATCGTGTGGCCATTGGCGTGGATGATGGCCGCATCGTCTTCCATGATCGCCACATGGCCCTTCCAGAAGACGAGATCGCCGCGGCGCAACTCCTCGCGAGTGATCGACGTGCCGAGGCCGGTGGCCTGCATGTCGGAATCACGCGGGGCCGTGCGGCCGGCCATCATCATCGAGAGCTGCACCAGCGCCGAGCAATCTAGCCCGAAGCCGGAGCGGCCGCCCCAGAGATAGGGCGCTTCGAGGAAGCGGGTGGCGATGGCGACATAGTCGTCGCTGGCGGCCTCTCCAATGGGCAGGCAATGGCCGGCGACGACGGATTGCCCGCCCGCCAGCGTCAGGTAGCGCGTGCCGCGCGTTTCGTTCTCGCCGACGACCGTTAGCCGGCTTCCGATCGAAAGCGCAAAGGCGGCGGGTGTTCTGAGATCCGCGCCGCTATAGGCGAAGGTGCGGGGCACGGCGACGATATGGGTGGGGGCGGGCACGTCCGAAGACAGTGCTATCTCCCCGATATAGCCGACATAGCCGTCGAAACCGGATTTCACCCAGGCCCAGCCATCTGCCCGGTCGAGCACCTGCACGGTCTCGCCGAACAGCACCTGCGTATCGATGCCGGCGGCCGCGTCCGGCCGGGGCCGGAGCGACGCGACGGGCACGGCGACATGCGCGGGCGTGCCGGACACGTAATGCGGCGCCTCCACGCTGCCGCGCAGCGCTTCCTCGGCGAGGTCGGGACGATAGGCATTGAGGCGGCGATCGGGCAGGGCGTTCATGGGTGTCTCACGGAACGAGCGTATGGCCCCTGGCGATGATGAGGTCGCCGAGCCGTTCGAGATAAAGCGCACCCTCGACGGTGCGCTTGATGATGACATTGCGGCGGTCGCGGTCGTCGCGCATGCGGGTAACGAGACCCTGTTCGCCCATCGTGTCAAGAGCGCGCGTAATGACGGGCTTGGTCACGCCGAGCTTGGCGGCAAGCCCGCGCACGGTGTGCGGCGGCGGCACGAGATAAATTTCGAGCAGGATAGCGAGCTGGCGCAGCGTCAGGTCGCGACCATCGGCATGCACCTGCTGCACGGTCACCTCGTGCCAGAGGCCGAGCGCCTGCGATGGGGTCAAGTCTACCGGCACGGCGCCTCCGGGGATGAGCCTGTCCGCCCGGTAAAAGGGCGGCTCAGGCAGTTGTCCCGCATTTGCGTTAGCGTTTCGTTACGCTACCGTATCGGTTCCCCAAAAAGGAAGTTAGGCGGTGCTCGTGCGCAGGTGGTGATAGAGCGCGCGAATGGCCTGCGCCTCGCCGCCGACGGGTGAATGCGGTCGCTCGGCCTGCGCCCACGCATAGATGTCGAAATGCGCCCAATGCTTGTTGCGGGTGACGAAGCGCTTGAGGAAGAGGGCGGCCGTGATCGAGCCCGCCATGCCGCCCGAGGGGGCATTGGTGAGATCGGCGATGCGGGCGGAGACGTCCTTGTCATAGCCCATATAGAGCGGCATGCGCCACATCGGGTCGTCCACCGTCAGGCTCGCTTCGGTGAGATCCTGCGCCAGATCCTCGTCGTCGGTGAAGAAGGGCGGTAGGTCGGGGCCGAGCGCCACGCGGGCCGCTCCCGTCAGCGTCGCCATGTCGACGATCAGATCGGCCTCTTCCTCGTCGGCATAGGCCAGCGCGTCGGCCAGGATCAGCCGGCCCTCGGCGTCGGTGTTGTCGATCTGGACGGTCAGGCCCTTGCGGCTCCTATAGATATCGCCGGGGCGGAAGGCGTTGGACGAGATCGAGTTCTCGACGACGGGCAACAGCACGCGCAGGTCGACCTTCAGCTTGGCGTCCATGATCATCAGCGCGAGGCCCATGACATTGGCCGCACCGCCCATGTCCTTCTTCATCAAGAGCATGGAAGAGGCCGGCTTGATGTCGAGGCCGCCGGTATCGAAAGTCACGCCCTTGCCGACCAGCGTCACGCGCTTGTGGCCCTTCTTGCCCCAGCGCAGTTCGAGCAGGCGCGGCGCCTGTTCGGAGGCGCGGCCGACCGTATGCACGAGCGGGAAATTTTCCTTGAGCAGGTCGTCGCCCGAAATGACCGACACCTTCGCCTTGTAGTGTTCTCCAAGCG
The DNA here is from genome assembly GCF_057798995.1 of Shinella sp. 20P9.1.1. Taxonomy (NCBI): domain Bacteria; kingdom Pseudomonadati; phylum Pseudomonadota; class Alphaproteobacteria; order Hyphomicrobiales; family Rhizobiaceae; genus Shinella; species Shinella sp. 20P9.1.1. The sequence goes on along the minus strand of NZ_JBYOLC010000010.1, from coordinate 97,192 downwards.
CGCGGAAAACGTCTTCCAGCGCGTCCGGTCCCATGTCGTTGGTGGGCGTGTTGATCAGGTCGCGCGCGAGGAACACGCCGGCGAGCTGGCGTTTGATATCGGTGGCGTCGGCATCGGAGGGGATGAGCAGCGTCGGCGCTTCGGAGGCGGAGGCCTTGTAACGCTCGAAGCGGTAGCTGCCGAGACCGTAGCCGAGCGCCAGGCGGTTTGCCGTCAGCGGCGCGGTCTCGACATGCCAGTCGCCGGCCGGCAGTGCGCGGGCGAGCTTGCCCGCCAGGAAGGGCGCGTCGGACGGGTTCTTGCCCAGCCCGAACAGCGCGCCGCCGAGATGGCCGTCCGCGGTCGGTACCATCAGGAGCGCGCCCGAATCCGCCTTGAAGCCCGCCTTCTTCGCCCAGTCCAAGGCAATCGGGTCGATCGTGCCGGTCTCGATATGAGCAGGCGTGATCGCAAAGATCGGCAGCGTCTTTCCGTTCTTCGTGTTGAAGGGAGAGGGCCGGTCGATGAACTGGAAGGGGGCCATGGGGAACCTTTGGAGAAAGCCGGGAGAATCGGCCAATTAACACTCTGTTAGGGTTAACAGATTATTGCTGGTGCGGAGATTGCGGCGTGATTCCTTAACCGCCGCGTCATGCGGAAATCGCTTCGGGGACTGATCATGACCGCTTACCGCACGCGCTCGTCACTTCGCAAAGGGCTCCTGAGGGGTGCAGCCCTGCTTGCCATCGCCGTGGCGGTGGCCGGTTGCGCGGGCGGCAAGAGCAACCTAACGACGGGCTCCATTTCGCGCGGCGGAAAGCCCATCGACCAGATGAACGCGACGGAGCTTCGCGGCGCCGCCGACAGCATCGGCCAAGCCTATGCGAAGAACCCGAAGGACCGCAATATCGGCCTCAACTACGCCAATGTGCTGCGCATGAACGGCCGCAACGACCAGGCGCTCGCCGTCATGCAGCAGGTCGCCATCAATTTCCCGAGCGACCGCGACGTGCTCGCCGCTTACGGCAAGGCGCAGGCCGCCGCCGGCCAGCTGGAGCAGGCGCTGAACACCATTGGCCGCGCCCAGACGCCCGATCGCCCCGACTGGCGTCTGAAATCGGCCGAAGGCGCCATTCTCGACCAGCTCGGCCGTTCCGGCGAAGCGCGCCAGCGCTACCGCGAGGCGCTCGACATCAACCAGAACGAACCCTCGGTCCTCTCCAATCTCGGCATGTCCTATCTGCTTGCGAAGGATCTGAAGACGGCCGAAACCTATCTGCGCTCGGCTGCCTCGCAGCCCGGCGCCGACAGCAGCGTGCGCCAGAACCTGGCACTCACGGTCGGCCTGCAGGGTCGATTCCAGGAAGCGGAAAACATCGCGCGGCAGGAACTGACCGCCGATCAGGCGGAAGCCAATGTCAAATATCTGCGCTCCATGCTCGCTCAGCAGAATTCCTGGAAGAAGCTCGCCGCCGACGACAACGGTACGAACTGAGACCGGATATCGAGATTTCGAATAGTCCCTCCCAAGGACGCCTTCGCCCCGGCAGGATTTCTCCTGACCGGGGCGTTTTCTGTTCAGGGGCAGGAGGCGTTACTTGAAGGTGTCGGAAACCTGGATGCCGGCGGGGCCGAGAATGACGGCGACCAGCACGGGAAGAAAGAACAGGATCATCGGCACGGTGAGCTTCGGCGGCAGGGCGGCCGCTTTCTTTTCGGCTTCGTTCATGCGCTGGTCGCGGCATTCCTGGGCCAGTACGCGCAGCGCCTGCGCCAGCGGCGTTCCGTAGCGTTCAGCCTGGATGAGCGCCTGTGCGACGGCCTTCACCGTATCGAGGCCGATACGCGTGCCGAGATTTTCATAGGCTGCGCGCCGCTCCTGCAGGAATGAGAGCTCGGCCGTCGTGAGCACCAGCTCTTCGGCGAGTTCCGGCGAGGCCATGGCGATTTCATCGGCCACGCGCTTGAAGGCAACCTCGATGGAAATACCCGATTCCACACAGATCAGCATGAGGTCGAGCGCATCCGGCCAGGCACGACGGATCGAGCTCTGCCGCTTGTTGACCTTGTTGGAGATGAAGATGTTCGGCGCATAGAAGCCGAGATAGGCGCTCAGAAGGGTGGCCAGCAGCCGCATGAAGAACGGCTTTTCGCCGAGATAGCCGAGATAGAAGATGTAGAAGGCGCCCACCGCGCCGAAGAGGAAGGGCAGCACGAAGCGTGCGAACAGGAAGATGTTGAGGGCGTTCTGCGAGCGATAGCCTGCCTGGCGCAGCCGGTTCATCGTGTTGGCGTCGACGAGCGCCTCGCGCAGGTTCAGCCGCTCGACGATCTGGCGCACCGAGGTGTTATGCTGGGCGCGCAGCGAGGCCTTGCTCTGCACGGCCTCGGCATTGAGGCGCGCGCGCTCGCGGGCGCGCATCTGCTCGCGTTCGAGCGCCACCGATTTCATACGTTTGTCGAGATCGCCGCGGTCGAGATAGGGCACCGCCAAAGTGTAGATGGTTGCGAGCACCGCCATCATTACGAAGGCCGGCAGGAGAACGGTCGGGTCGGTGAGAGTGGTGACGAGTCCGGACATGCCCGCGCGCTCCTAGATGTCGAAGTTGATCATTTTGCGCATCATGAGGATGCCGATGGACATCCAGCCGAGGCCGAGGCCGAGGATCAGGTGACCGCGCGGATCCGTAAACAGGATCATGATGTAATCGGGCGAGGTCAGGTAGACGAGCAGGGTCACGATGAAGGGCAGGGCGCCGATGATGGCGGCTGACGCCTTCGCTTCCATCGAGAGCGCCTGCACCTTGTCGCGCATCTTGCGCCGTTCGCGCAGCACGCGCGACAGGTTGCCGAGCGCTTCGGAAAGATTGCCGCCGGCCTGGCTCTGGATGGCGATGACGATGGCGAAGAAGTTGGTTTCCTGCAGCGGAATGCTGGTGAACATCCGCGCACAGGCTTCCGGCACACTCAAGCCCACCTGCTGGGCTTCGACGATCTTGCGGAATTCCGTGCGCACCGGCTCCTGCCCTTCCGCGGCGATGAGGCGAAGCGCGTCCGTCAGCGGCAGGCCCGACTTGATGGAGCGCACCATGACATCAAGCGAATTCGGAAATTCAGCCAGGAACCGTTTCAGGCGACGTTTGATCATGAAGCCTACGAACCAGCGCGGCACGCCGAGCGCCGCGATGACGGCAACGCCAAAGCCGACGAACAGCCCGGCGCCGGCAATCAATGAAACCACGAAAGCGAAGAGGCCGAAGATGCCGCTATAGACATAGAACCGCGAAACCGTGATCGACAGGCCCGCCTGGACGAGCTTGGCCTTCAGCGTCGTGGCGATGCGCTTCGTCTGCTCCTGCTGCTTCTTTTCCAGGTCCTTCAACGAATCCTGCACGGATTTGCGGCGCTTGGACAGTTCCTGCATGCGGTCGCGGGCGACCTTGGCCTTGGACTGGTCGGTTTCTGCCGCCTGAACCCGCCGCACGCGGCTTTCCGCCTTCTTCTCCGTCTCGATGCGCGAGAAGAGGACGCCGTAGGTGAGCCCCGCCGTGGCGATGGCTGCCAACGCGAAGATGGCGACGATGGTGATATCCAATCCGAACATCGTCTGCCTCTACGGTTTTTCCATCGCGTCGAGCGCCGCCGCCAGGCGCTTGTCCTCGTTGAAATAGCGGGCGCGGTCCCAGAAATGCGGCTTGCCGATGCCCGTGCCCGAATGGTGGCCGATGAGACGCCCGTTGGCGTCCTCGCCCTGGATCTCGAAGCGCATCAGGTCCTGGGTAACGATGACGTCACCTTCCATGCCGACGACTTCGGTGATGTGGGTGATGCGGCGCGAGCCGTCGCGCAGGCGCGAGGCCTGGATGATGACGTCGATGGAGCCCGCGATGATTTCGCGCACGGTCTTGGCCGGCAGCGTGTAGCCACCCATGGCGATCATGGATTCCATACGGGAAAGGCATTCGCGCGGCGTGTTGGCGTGGATGGTGCCCATCGAGCCGTCATGGCCGGTGTTCATCGCCTGCAGGAGGTCGAAGACCTCGGGTCCGCGCACTTCGCCGACGATGATTCGTTCAGGACGCATACGCAGGCAGTTCTTGATGAGATCGCGCATGGTGATCTCGCCTTCGCCCTCGATGTTCGGCGGGCGGGTTTCGAGACGCACGACATGCGGCTGCTGCAACTGGAGTTCGGCGGAGTCTTCGCAGGTGATGACGCGCTCGTCGCGGTCGATATAGTTGGTCAGGCAGTTGAGCAGCGTCGTCTTGCCCGAACCGGTACCGCCGGAGATGACGAGGTTGCAGCGCACGCGGCCGATGATCTGCAGAAGCGTCGCGCCTTCAGGTGTGATCGAACCGAACTTGACGAGCTGGTCGAGCGTCAGCTTGTCCTTCTTGAATTTACGGATGGTGAGCGCGGTGCCGTCGATGGCGAGCGGCGGGGCGATCACGTTGACGCGCGATCCGTCGGGAAGGCGCGCGTCGCAGATCGGGCTCGATTCGTCGACACGGCGGCCGACCTGGCTGACGATGCGCTGGCAGATCGAGAGCAGCTGGGCGTTGTCGCGGAAGCGGATTTCCGATTCCTGCACCTTGCCGGCCACTTCGATATAGGTCTTGCCCGCACCGTTGACCATGATGTCGGCGATGTCGTCGCGCGCCAGAAGCGGTTCCAGCGGACCGTAGCCGAGAACGTCGTTGCAGATGTCGTCAAGCAGTTCCTCCTGCTCGGAGATCGACATCGCGAAGTTCTTGATCGTGATGATGTCGTTGACGATGTCGCGAATTTCCTCGCGCGCGCTCTCGGTGTCGAGCTTGGCGAGCTGCGACAGGTCGATCGTGTCGATCAGCGCGGAGAAGACCTGGCTTTTCGTGTCGTAATAGTCCTCGGTGCGCGGCGTGCGGCGGCGCGCGGTTGCGGCGGGCGCTATTACGGGGGCAGGCGCAGGCTCGAAAACCGGCTGCGCCGGTGCCGCGCTGACCGGCCGCTCCGCCGTCACGGTCTGGGTGGCGTGCGCCATGGCATGCACCGGTTGGCCAACCGGGCCGCCCTTGCCTGAACCTTCATTGCCGCGTTTGCCGAACATGCCTTGTCATCCAGTCTGTTGTTGCCCTGAGGCCTTACTTTCGGCCGAGCAGGCCCAGCATCTTGCCGAGGCCGGCCTTCTTGGCCTTCTTGACCGTCGAGCGGCCCGTCACGATATGGGCGAGCTGCGAGAAGGTCTCCGCCGTCGGCGACTTCTTGTCCATTTCCGCGATCATGCGGCCGCTGTTGGAGGCCGTGCCGAAAAGCTGCGCGTCGAAAGGAATGACCGCAATCGGCTGGATGCCGAGCGGCTCGCAGAAGTCGTCGGGCGCGATTTCCGGGCGCTTCGGCAAGCCGACCTGGTTGAGCACCAGATGCGGCGGCTTGTCGTTGGGCCGAAGCTTCTTCAGGGCGTCCAGCATGTTCTTCGCATTGCGCAGATTGGCGAGGTCGGGAACGGCGGTGATGATCACCTCGTCGACTTCCGACAGCAGTGCGCGCGTCCATTCCGACCAGGCATGCGGCACGTCCAGCACGGTGACCGGAGCGCTGCGTTGCAGCACCTCGACGATCGGCTGGAAGGAGCCGCGTTCGAGATCGTAGGCGCGGTCCAGCATGGAGGGGGCGGCGAGCAGCGACAGATGTTGCGAGCACTTCGTCAGAAGGCGGTCGAGGAACACCTCATCGAGCCGTTCCGGTGCGCTGATCGCCTCGGAAATGCCCTGCGGCGGATCCTGGTCGAAGTCGATATTGGCCGTGCCGTAGGGCAGGTCGAGGTCGGCGAGGATGACCTCCGTCTGGAAGAGATTGGAAATGTCGAAGGCGCAGTTGTGCGCGATCGTCGAGGAGCCGCAGCCGCCCTTGGCGCCGATGAAGGCGATAGTGCGGCCGAGCGGCTCGGCTTCCGGATCGACGAAGATCGCCGTCATGGCGTTCAGCACCTCGGCCATGCCGACGGGGCCGACCATATATTCGGAAATGCCGTTGCGGATGAGGTCGCGGTAGAGCGGAATATCGTTGTAGCGGCCGACGATGACGACCTTGGTGCTGGGGTCGCAAACCTGGGCGAGCGGGGCAAGCTCGTCCATGATGCCGCCGGGCTCGGTCGAGGTTTCCAGGATCAGGAGATTGGGCGTCGGTGCGGAAGCGAACATGTTGGCGGCCGCTGCGATGCTGGCGCTTGAAATGCGCAGGCTCACCTTGGCCATGCGGCGGTCCTGGCCGCAGCGTTCCATGGTGCGCAGCATCGCTTCGCTTTCGCAGAAGGCATGCACGGAAATGCGCGGCAGCGGCCGCACGGTCTCCATCTCGGTCGGCCGAACCGCTTCGTCCGCCATTCCCTCGCCGGCACGCTCAATGGTGTAGTCTACTGTGCTCATCGTCATGCCCGTTCCTGGTATCCGGCGGACCGGTGGGAGTGGTTCAACGCGCCTGCCGTCAGAAATCCGGCTGGCCGTTCTTGCGGTAGTCCTGGATCACCACATTGCGCTGCTCGGCGTCGATCGCGCTCATGCCGCGCGGCTGGACGAGATCCATCGGATTGGCGACCTGGGCGGCCAGGTTGGCCTGCGTCGCGCAGCCGAAATTGTGGTAGTTCTTGTTTTCCATCGTGTTTTCGACGAGATCCTCCGGCCATTCGCCGCAGGGACCTGCCTTGGCGGTGATGGCGAAGAAGGCGAGCCGGATCGGCGCGTTCGGGCCGTAGGCGGCGGCGTCATAGGCCGTCTCGATCAGCATGTCGCGCTTGACGCCGGCCGCAATGAGGGTCGCGCGGATTTGCTTGCGCATATGGTCGGCCGTGGCCGCATTGGCCGAGCCGCGCGGCAGCATGATCTGCACGGCGCTGCGCGATTTAGCGGCATGGTCGGAAGCGAAGCCGCGGATGTTGTCGCGCACACCCGTTGTCAGCGACCGGTCGCCGGTGGCGATCGGGATGTCGAGCGTCTGGGCGTCCTCGGCCAGCACGATCGGGTGGCGCGTGCGGTAATCGTCCGGGATCGAGCCGGTTGCATTGCGGTCCGGCTTCGTGCCGCAGCCGGAAAGGGCGACGGCAGTGAGGACGAGGGTGGCGGCGAGCGCGATGCGCATCGGGCGGCTCCTTGCGGAAGGACGGAAGTTCTGGATCGTTTCGCTCATGGATCTGTCCGTCATTTGTAGATGAAGCCGATGGAGCCGTGATAATTGCCGGCGGGCATCGCATCTTCCTTGCGGCCGTAGACCTTGTTCACCTTGCCGAGGAAGAAGCTCGCAGCATCGTTGGTCGCGTTGAAATTGTCGTCGGGACGCGACAGCGCGGTGCGCGCGACCGGCCGCACGAGATAGGGCGTGGCGATGATCACCATTTCCGTCTCGTTCCGCACGAAATCCTTGGATCGGAACAGCGTGCCGAATATCGGGATCTTCGAGAGGCCCGGCAGACCCGACATCGCCTGGCGAATATCGTCCTGAACGAGGCCAGCGATGACGATGGAGCCGCCGGAGGGCAACTCGACGCTTGTCGTGGCCTCGCGGCGGCGAATGCCGAGCGCGGTCAGGCCGTTAATGGTGTTGTTACCGCCCCAGGTCGTCGATCCCTGGAAGGTCGGTTCCGACACTTCCGTCTGAACGCGCAGACTGATGCGCCCCGGCGAAAGGACGACCGGTCGGAAATTCAGCCGGATGCCGTATTCGACCTCTTGGACGGTGCGTTTGACCGTGTAGCGGTCTTTACCGGTAACGTCGTCTTTCTCCGTGCCGATTTCCTGCTCGGTCGGCAGGCGGAAATCGCCGCCGACATAGAACTTGGCCTCCTCGCCGGAGATGGCGGTGAGGCTTGGTTCGGCCAGCGTGCGCATGACGCCGGCCTGCTCCATGGCGCTGACATAGCTTGCAAGGGTAAGCCCGCCGACGCTGCCGCCGAGGGCTCCACTGACGTTCCAGTCTGCGGCGCCGCCGAGATTGGTCGGATTGCGGAAGGAGATACCGCCCGCCGATCCCAGGGCTGAGCCGTTGAACCCGAGCTGCTTGAGCACCTGCCGGCTGACTTCGGCAACCGTCACTTTCAGGGTGACCTGATCTTCGCCGTCGATCTTCAGCATGTTCACGACCTGAGAGCGCTGACGGTCTTCGCCGAAGATCGCCGCGTCGCCGTTGTTGCCCTGGGCCGTGATGTTGCGCGTGGTCGCCTCGCCGCCCTTCAGGAAGATTTCGGCCAACCGTGTCGCCTGGGCGGCATCCTGCGGCGTGCGCACCGTGCCGTTCAGCACGATGTTGTCGGAGATGATTTCGACCTGGATGTCGGAATCCGGGATGAAGCGGCGCAGGTTCGCCTGCAGGCCGTCGATGTCGCGCTCGACGGTCAGGTCGATGCTGACGATCTCCTCGCCGTTCGGCCCGAAGATGAAGATATTGGTCTGGCCGACTTCCTTGCCGAACAGATAGATGCGGCGCGAACTACGCGTCACGGCATCCGCCTTGACCGGGTCTGCGACGAGGATGTCGTGCGCATCGGACGGCAGATCCACCACGATCGCCTTATTGAGGCCGAGCTTGACGGCCTTGCGGGCACCGGGCCCGCTCTCGCTGATGCGGATGACAGAGGCGGTTGCCGCCTCGGCGACTGCAACGGGGGCAAGCGGAAAGCCGGAAAAAGCGAGGCAGACACTCAGCCCGCCGGCGACAGAAGCCCGAAAAGTCTTAGCAAGTCCAAACACGGTCAGCTCCTGGTCACTGCTTTGCGGCATTCGTGCCGTTGACGATTTCGCCGCTTTTGATCACCGTGACGAGCGGCACGCCGTCGCCGCCGGAAAGCAGGTAGTCGGCGGCAGTCGTATCGGGTTCCTGGGCATCGGCGACACTGCGCAGCGCCAGCTGCAGCCGTTCGGCCATCTGCTGGGCGACGGTGATCACCTTGGTCTGGTCCGGCGTCAGTTCCAGCGTGGCGGTGGTGCCGACGGCCGATTTGGAGCCATCGGGATTTTCCTGGATTTGCTGGTCGATGGCGAGCACGCGCACGTTCGACAGTACGGTTTCCGTCAGAAACGAACCAATGTCGTTCTTGCGCACCATGATCACGTCGACGCGGTCGTTCGGCAGGATGAAGCCACCGGCGCCAGTCGCAACGGAGATTTCGGTCGCAACCGCCCGTTTGCCGGCCGGCAGCAGCGAAGACATGATTCGGTTGCTCGAATCCGCGATCTTTTCCTGGCGGATCGGCTCGCCGTCGAAAATCGGCATGCGGGCGATAGCGCCATCAAGGCTTTCCATCGCATCCGGCCGGTTCTGATCGGTGATGAAGCCTTCCACGACGGAGCCTTGCGGCCACGCCGCCCAGCTGAGCGAATCGGGCTTGAGGCGGGAGCCGACCGGCAGGCTTTCACGAGCGACAAGCACGTTGACGGTCGGTTCGCGTTCGATGACGGGATCGCCCTGGACGATGGTCGCCTTGCCACCACGCGCGACCTGCAGTGCAAGTAGGCCTGCAACGCCAGCCGACACGACGGCCACTGCCAGAATGATGATTCGCGCCGGTCTCATATGGATTCCCTGGGGCTGCGGACAGTTCTATCCGCCCACATTGACCGGCAATGGTATAATTATGGTTAATAAGCGCCTTACGGGTATGGTTAACGTCCGGCTAACAGGGCGAGCGACGCAATGCGTCGCCAGCTCAAAGAAAAACCGGGGCAAGACCCCCGGTCGATCCATAGCCCTCATCAAGAAGGGAATTGTCAGCTCAAAGCGGCGAGCATCAACGGCGAAGAGGGGTAGACGAAAAAGGCCGCCGCACCGATGGCAATCCCGTAAGGCACCTTCTTGGCGAGGAGCAAGTGGCCGGGAACCGGCAGGCCCGATGCCAGAATCGCATTGGTCTGCGAGCGTAGCAGGAGAATGCAGAGCGTCAGCAGGCCGCCGAAGACGGAGACGGTGACGACAAATTCAAGGAGGGAAGCATTCAGACCGAACCAGACCGCACTTGCCGTCAACAGCTTTGCATCGCCGCCGCCCATGACGTTCATGGCGAAAAGTCCAAAGCACACCGCGAAGACGACGAGGCCCGCCGCGAGATGCATTGCGATCGCCATCGGGCCAAGACCGGCAAGCGGCGCGACGATCAGGAAAGCCGCAACAAGGATCGCGGAGACCCGGTTCGGGATCGTCATGGTGAAAAGGTCGCAAAACGCGGCTATCGCCAGACAAAGCGGAAAGACGACGAAGATTGCAGCCTGGGTCACGAAAATCTCCTTTTGGTGGAAGATAAGCTCGATCCGTTTGGAAAAAGATAACACCAGAAAACAGAAAGCCGCCCCAGGGGCGGCTTTCGTCTTGGAAATGTGAGAGGATCACATCCCGCTCTGCGCGGTCGACATTTTGGTCGAAAGGCTGCTGAAGATGTCGCCCAGCGAGCTGCCGAGGGTCGTGGCGCCGCCGATGAGGGCAACGGAAATCAGGGCGGCGATCAGGCCGTATTCAATGGCGGTTGCGCCAGATTCGTCCTTCATAAGGCGAGCAAAAATCTTGGTCATGGTATTCTCCTAGCTCCACGAGTGTTGGTTCAGCACGTCCGCCAACTGTTTCCGTTGTTCGGATGACTGCAACCTAACGTCGGGCGATTGCCATCGGCTTAAGGAAGTCGGTTAATTTTTCCTCTATCTTTGGCTGTCGGAAATAGGGTGTGAAAAGTGTTAATCCTCTTACGCGCGTATTCTTCCCTGTTTGCAGGGATCTGTTCCGCGACCGTGTGTCATCCTGCTGCGCTCCTTAGCCGAAACATCGCGCTTTGCCTTAAGCCTTCATTCACCATTCCCGGCGATGCTGGTCCGATATTCTTGCCGGGATGATTGATTATGGGACGCGACTGGAATTTTGCCGCGGGGGCCGCAAGGCTTGTGACGGCCGCTTGCATTGTGCTGCCGATGGCCGGGGCGGCGGTCGCAGAGGAACCATTCATGCGCGTCTACATGGATCACGCACGGGTGCTCCGTTTGGATCGCCCAGTTAGCAAGGTGATCATCGGCAATGCGAAAGTGGCCGATGCAACGGTGGCCGATGCCAAGACGATCGTCCTGACGGGCCGCAGCTTCGGCACCACCAATATCGTTCTGCTCGACACCGACGGCAATGCGATTGTCGATGAACGGATTCTGGTGTCCATCGATGAAGGCAACACCGTGCGCGTTTTCCGTCAGACGGAACGGTCCGTGCTTTCCTGCACGCCCAATTGCGAAGAACACGCCACCAGCAACAAGACGGATGGCTGACCCGGTGTGCCGCTTCGGCTGGCCGAAAGCGGGAAACCATTCAATTCTTCGCACGCGTACACACGAAAAATAAACGGTCGGCGGTCTAGTCTTCCTCTATCCAGTATATGGGAATGGATCGCGATGACGCTCGATCATACGACAGATATCCGGCGGCGGTCGATGAAGGGCCTGTTCCGTCGCTTCCTCGTTCGGCGCGATGGCGCGACGGCGATCGAATTCGCGGTGCTCAGCCTGCCGTTCTTCCTGATCGTCGCTGCTTCACTCGAGACATTCATTGCCTTCTCGGCCGAGCAGCTCCTCGCGAACGCCACCGATACGATGGCGCGCAAGATCCGCACTGGCGAAATCACTTACGAGCTCGGCAAGGTCGCCACGGATAAGACCCCGGCGGAGTTTCGCAAACTTTTCTGCGACGAGATCGCGCTCCTGATGCCCTGCTCGGCCAACGAGCTGAAGACGCCGGACAAGCTGTATATCGACGTGCGCACTTTCGCGAAGTTCACGGACATCCCGAAAACGATCCCGTATAGCGGCGCAGATTTGAATATTAATGATTTCAAGTTCGCGCCCGGCGGCAAGAAGTCGATCAACATCGTCAGAGCCTATTATCGCTGGGATATCGTTACGGACCTCGTTCGCCCCTATCTGTCGAACATCAAATCGGCGGACGGTTCGCGGCAGAACTATCTGATGGTCGCAAACGTCGTGATCCAGAACGAGGATTACTAGGGATGGAAAGCCTGGCCTTGCACAAGGATACCCTCCGCAACGAACAGCCGGTCAAAGGGGGCATGCTTTGCGGATTGCGCCGTTTCGTCGGGGATCGCCGGGGGGTCGGCACCATCGAATTCGCGATTGCCGCCCCGCTCCTGATCATGTTCTATGTTTGCGCCTTTGAGATTTCCGTTGGCGTAACGATGTCGCGCAAGGTCAACCGCGCTTCGGCGACGGTGTCCGACCTTCTCACGCAGAACCAGACCACGAATAAGGCAACGCTCGACACGATGAAAACGGTCACCAAGACCGTGATTGCACCCTTTCCTGAGGACGGCTATTCGCTGAAGATTACTGGCATCACCGTTGCGGCGGACGGTAAGGCGACAGTCGCCTGGTCGCGGGACCAGAATGCGCAGCAGCCCTATGCGCCCGGCCTCGTCGTTACGCTGCCCTCGAGTTTGGAAGCCAAGGGCACCTTCATCGTTCGCACGGAGCTGAGCGTGCCCCATACGCTGCTCTCGATGATGCCCAGTCTTGCTTCCTCCCTGAACAAGTTCAATCTTGCCAAGACAAGCTATTTCCGCCAGCGGACTGGCGACAAGATCACCTGCAGCGATTGCTGAGGCGCTGGCTTCTTTCGCGATTTTTCTTGAACCCGTCTTGCCGCCCGTGCCATGTCTGGCGGTTAATTCCCGTCGCCTCGCGAGGGGATGCGGACAGACGGCAGGTGATTCATGGCGCGAGCCTTTCTCTTCGTTCTCGACAGTTTTGGCATCGGCGGTGGCCCGGATGCTGCCGCCTTCGGCGATCTCGGTGCCGATACGCTCGGCCATATCGCCGAATTCTGCGCCGCCGGCGTTGCGGACCGGCCGGGCCTCAGGCAAGGCCCGCTGAAATTGCCCAACATGTCGGCGCTTGGCCTGCTGCATGCCGCGCGTGCCGTGACCGGCCGTTTTCCAGAGGGCATGGACGTGCCGCCGCGCGTCTTCGGCTATCACGGAGCGGCGAGCGAGGTCTCGAACGGCAAGGACACGCCGTCGGGCCATTGGGAGATCGCCGGCACGCCTGTATCGTTCGACTGGGGCTATTTCCCGTCGGAGGGTGACGCCTTCGAACCCGAGCTGGTGGAGGCGATCTGCGCGGCCGGCAAGGTGCCCGGCATCCTCGGTAACTGCCACGCTTCCGGCACGGACATCATCGCCCGGCACGGACAGGAACACAGACGCAGCGGCAAACCGATCTGCTACACGTCTTCCGACAGCGTCTTCCAGATCGCCGCGCATGAAGGCACGTTCGGCCTCGACCGTCTGCTTTCCTTCTGCGAGACCGTGCGCAAAATCCTCGACGAGCGGCCAGGCGGGCGCATCGGCCGCGTCATCGCGCGGCCCTTCATCGGCGAGACGCCCGAGACCTTCGAGCGCACCGGCAACCGGCGCGACTATTCCGTGCTGCCGCCGGAGCCCACCCTGCTCGACCGGCTGACGGAGGCCGGCCGCACGGTGCATGCCGTCGGCAAGATCGGTGATATCTTCGCCCATCAGGGCATCGGCACGCTCACCAAGGCGAACGGCAATATGGCGCTGTTCGATGCGACGCTTAGCGTCATGGATGAGGCCAAGGACGGCGATCTCGTCTTCACCAATTTCGTCGATTTCGATATGCTCTACGGCCACCGGCGTGATGTCGCCGGCTATGCAGCGGCGCTCGAAGCCTTCGACCGGCGCCTGCCGGAGGTGGACCGCAAGCTGAAGCCGGGCGATATCGTCATCCTCACCGCCGATCACGGTTGCGATCCGACCTGGCGCGGCACGGACCACACGCGCGAGCGCGTGCCGATCCTGAGCTTTGGACCGGGCCTACGCTCGCGCCTCATCGAAACCCGCACGACCTTTGCCGATATCGGCGAAACCGTTGCCCGCCATCTCGGCATCGCGCCCGGCCCGCACGGAAGGAGTTTTTTGTGACCAGATCCATGCCCAAGGCCGAGCTGCACTGCCATATCGAAGGCGCGACCCCGCCGGCGCTCGCTGCCGCCCAGGCGAAACGCTACGGCATCGACACGTCCTCCTTCATCAGGGACGGCGCCTATTCCTGGCAGGATTTCACCAGCTTCGTGCAGAGCTACGACGCGACCGCCAATCTCTTCCGCACGGAGGAGGATTATGCGCTGCTCGCCGAGACCTATCTGACCGAGATCGCCGCGGCCGGCGCCATCTACAGCGAACTGATCGCCTCTCCCGACCAGGGCGATGCCGTGGGCATCGGCGCGGATGCCTATATGCGCGGGCTTGCCGAGGGTGCCGAACGCGCCAAGGAGAAGACCGGCATCGAGACGCGCCTTCTCGTCGTCGGTATCCGCCATTTCGGCCCGGAGCGCGTGGTGAAGGCGGCGGAATATGCCGCGCGCCGGCCGCATCCGCTGATCACCGGCTTCAACCTCGCCGGTGAAGAGCGCATGCATCGCGTCGCCGATTTCACCCGCGCCTTCGACATTGCCCGTGATGCCGGCCTCGGCATCACCATTCATGCCGGCGAACTCTCCGGCGCCTTCAGCGTGCGCGATGCGCTCGATCATGTCAGGCCGTTGCGCATCAGCCACGGCGTGCGCGCCATCGAGGATGCCGATCTCGTGAAACGTCTGGCGGACGAGGGCACGGTGCTGGAAGTCTGCCCCGGTTCGAATGTAGCATTGAGCGTTTTCAAGGATTTCGACAGCCACCCACTGCGCGCCCTTCACGCGGCCGGCGTGCGCGTCACGCTCAATTCCGACGACCCGCCGTTCTTCCACACCTCGCTTGCCCTTGAGTACGAGGTCGCCTCGGCCGTGATGGGCTTCAGCGACGCTGAGATCCTCGGTATGACGCGCACCGCCATCGAGGCTGCTTTCGTCGACGAGCCGACGCGGCAGAAGCTGCTGGCTAAGCTGTAAGCGACAAGCCGGCTGTGGGGATGTTGCCTGCGCCCGGCTGTCTTCTCTTGCAGGTCCCGGCCGTTCCGTGGAAAAAGAGGGATTACTCATTTTCGGAAGGTTGGCCATGGACGGCGTTACAGTCATCAATCACCCGCTCGTGCAGCACAAGCTGACCATCATGCGCAAGGAGGAGACGTCCACCGGGAGTTTCCGCCGCCTGCTGCGTGAAATCTCGACGTTGCTCTGCTACGAAGTCACGCGCGATCTGGAGCTGACGACCGCGCGCATCAAGACACCGCTCGAGGAGATCGATGCGCCTGTTCTCGAAGGCAAGAAGCTGGTCTTCGCCTCGATCCTGCGCGCCGGCAATGGCCTGCTCGAAGGCATGCTGGAGCTGGTGCCGTCGGCCCGCGTCTCGCATATCGGCGTCTACCGCGATCACGAGACGCTGGAGGCGGTCGAATATTTCTTCAAGGCGCCCGACAGCATCGACGAACGCCTCGTCATCGTCGTCGATCCGATGCTGGCGACCGGCAATTCGGCGATCGCCGCTATCGACACGCTGAAGAGCCGAGGTGCGACGAATATCCGCTTCCTCTGCCTGCTCGCCGCGCCTGAAGGCATCAAGAGTTTCCGTGCGCATCATCCGGACGTGCCGGTCTACACGGCCTCCATCGATCGCCAGCTCAACGAGAAAGGCTATATCGTGCCCGGCCTCGGCGATGCCGGCGACCGCATGTACGGCACGAAGTGAGCCGTTAACCGGCCGTTCACCAAGCGAAGCGAAGATCGTGGAGAGGGGCGCCGTCGAGCGCCCCTTTTGCCGTCCGTTAGCCGCAAGCGTGTTATTTCGGGACAGATCCTTCCGGAGATTTGTCCATGTTCGTTCGCAGCCTCGTTTTTCTCGTCGGCTCCGTTGTCGTTGCCGCCACCTTCGTGCCCGGCGTGGCGACCCGTTATCTCGAGGGAACGAACAGCAAGACACCGGAAGCGACGGTCGAAAAGGCGTCCGTGCCGGCGGGCCAGGATGCTGCGCGCTACACGGGCAATCGCAGCGCCGTGATCGACGCCGATGCCAATGGTCATTTCACCGGCCTGTTCTCCATCAATGGCCGCAAGGAAGAGGGCCTCGTCGATACGGGCGCCAGCATGATCGCGCTCAATGTCACGACCGCCCAGCGGCTCGGCATCGACAAGACCGACCTCAATTTCCGCTATGCCGTGGATACGGCGAACGGCCGGGCGCGCGCCGCTTATGTCAAGCTCGACAAGGTCGAGATCGGGCCGATCAAGGTCGAGAATGTCGGCGCCATGGTGATGGACGACAAGGCCCTGTCGGGCACGCTGATCGGCATGAGCTTTTTGAAGGGCCTCGCCTCCTACAAGGTCGAGGACGGCCGCCTGCACCTCACGCGCTGATGCGCGTCAGGATATCCGGCGACAAGGCTGGAGCCTCCGGTGCAATCGTGTAGATCGTGGCAAGCCGTTCCGCCGCCCGCGCCGCAGCGTCGGCATCGGCGGCATGTACGCGGCCGATCTCGTCGCCCTTTTCCACCTTCGTACCCAGCGGAAGAAGCCGGTCGAAGCCGACACGGTGATCGATTGCGTCGTCCGGCCGGCTGCGTCCGCCGCCAAGCTTGATGACGGCAAGGCCGACGCCGCGCGTATCGCAGGCGCTCAGATACCCGGCCTGCGAGGCGATGACCGGGCGGATGACCGGTGCCGGCTTCAGGTAGCTGTCCGCCTTCTCAACGATATCGGCGGGGCCGCCGAGCGCGTGCACCATGCGCCCGAAAACATCAGCCGCCACGCCGCTGGAAAGGGCCTTCGCCGCCTGTATTTCGGCAGCCGGCCTGTTCGGTTCCAGGCCCGACAGCACCAGCATCTCCGCCGCGAAGGCCAGCACGATGCGCTCCAGCCGCGTGCCGGCCTTTTCGCCCTTCAGGAAGGCGATGCAATTGGCGATTTCGACGGCATTGCCGGCGGCGTCGGCCAGCGGCTGGTTCATGTCGGTGATGAGGGCGGAGGTTTTTACCCCCGCACCGTTCGCCACCTCGACCAACGAGCGGGCGAGCGTCTCGGCTTCTGCCGCGTCCGTCATGAAGGCACCGTTGCCGATCTTCACATCCAGCACCAGGGATTGCAGGCCGGCGGCGAGTTTCTTGGAGAGAATGGAGGCGGTGATCAGCGGTACGGAATCGACCGTCGCCGTCACGTCGCGGATCGCATAGATGCGCTTGTCGGCGGGGGCGAGCGCGGTGGTCTGACCGATGATCGCGCAGCCGACATCCTTGACCGTGCGCCGGAAAAGCGCAGCTGAGGGCATGATCGTATAGCCTGATATCGATTCCAGCTTGTCCAGCGTGCCGCCGGTATGGCCGAGGCCACGCCCCGAGATCATCGGCACGGCCAGGCCGCAGGCCGCCGCGATCGGCGCCAGCATCAGCGAGACGTTATCGCCCACACCGCCGGTCGAGTGTTTGTCGCCGATCGGCCGGTCGATATCCGACCAGTCGAGCACATCGCCCGAATCGCGCATGGCAAGCGTCAGCGCCACCGTCTCGTCGCGCGCCATGCCGTTGAACCAGATGGCCATGGCAAGTGCGGCCACCTGGCCCTCGGAGACGCTGCCATCCGTCACGCCGGCGATGAAGCGGGCGATCTCCTCACGGGTGAGGGGCTCGCCGCTGCGCTTGCGGAGGATCGTCTCCTGCGGCAGCATCGTTCAATAGCTCGCAGGTGCCGACGGCGCGGCCTGGCCGCCGAGCACGGAGAGGATATCGCCGAGCAGGCCCGAGGCGCCGAAGCGGAAGGTTTTGGGCGTCGCCCATCCCTCGCCGAGGATCTTGGCGGCGAGCGCGAGATAGTCGGCGGCATCGCCCACCGTGCGCACCCCGCCGGCCGGCTTGAAACCGACAGGCTTGCCACTGGCCTTGATGGCATTCAGCATGATCTCGGCAGCCGGCAGCGTGGCGTTGACGGCAACCTTGCCGGTCGAGGTCTTGATGAAGTCGGTGCCGGCGGCAATCGCAAGGTCCGAGGCCTCGCGGATCAGTGCGGGATCCTTCAATTCGCCGGTTTCCAGAATGGTCTTGAGACGGACGGGCGGCGTGCAGGCAGCCTTGACGGCTTCTACCATCTCCGTGACGGCGCCTTCGTCGCCGGCAATGAAATCGCGGTAGGGAATGACGAGGTCGATCTCGTCGGCGCCGTCGGCGATCGCCTGTTTCGTTTCGGCAATCACTTCGGCAACCGCCAGGTCCCCGGCGGGGAAGTTGACGACGGTGGCGATCTTCACCGCATGGCCCTTGCCGAGAATGCCGCGCGCCTGCGCGACGAAGCGCGGCCAGATGCAGATGGCGGCGGTGGTGCCGAAGGGCGTCTGGGCCTGCGCGCAGAGCTTTTCGATGGCTGCCGCGTCGCAAGTGTCCGTGAGGTCGGTCAGGTCGAGCAGGGAGAGCGCTTTCTGCGCGGTGTCCTTAAGCATGGTCGTTGCCTCCGCCCGCGATCATTTCAGCGAGGATGGCGGCAAGCCGCTTTCCGCCGATCGGGGCCATGTCCTTGGTTTCGTGATGGCTGAGCTCGCCGCCCGTCATGCCGGCGCCGAAATTGGTGATGACCGAGGCGGCCGCGACCTTCAGGCCTATATGGCGGGCGATCAGCACTTCCGGCACGGTCGACATGCCTACGGCATCCGCGCCGAAGACGCGCGCCATGCGGATTTCCGCCGGCGTTTCGAAGCTCGGTCCGGAGAACCACATATAGACGCCCGACGACAGCGGGATATCGAGTTTCTGAGCAGCCGCTTCCATGCGCGCGGCGAGTTCCGCGTCATAGGCATTGGTCATGCCGACGAAGCGGTCGTCGCTGTCCAGGCCAACAAGCGGATTGGTGCCGGAAAAATTGATGTGGTCGGAAATGCGCATCACCGAGCCGGGCGGCATGTCCTCGCGCAGGGAGCCAGCCGAGTTGGTGAGGATCAGCGACGTCACGCCAAGCCCCTTGAGCACCTCGATCGGCGCGCGCATGGCATTCGCATCGCCGCTCTCATAGTAGTGCACGCGGCCGGACAGCATGATGACAGGCACGGCACCGAGATAGCCGATGACGAGTTCGCCGGCATGGCCCGAGACGGAACTGACCGGAAAGCTCGGCAGGTCGGCATAGGGAATGCGCAGCGGGTTCTGCACGGCCTCCACGAGGGAGCCCAGGCCGGAGCCGAGCACGATGCCGTAGCGCGGCAGAACACCGGCAAGGCGCGAGATCAGGAAGTCCGTGGTCTGAACGCTCATCCGAGAATATCCGTCGCGAAGCTGTGCGGCAGAAGCTCGTCCATGGTCATGGTCTTCTTCACGCCGGTCTCGTCGCACAGATAGATCGGCGTCTTTGCCGTCGCGAATTCCGCGATCTTCTGGCGGCAGCCGCCGCAGGGCGGGCAGAGCGGCAGCTTTTCGGCGATGACCGCCATTTCGACGATCTTCTTGTTGCCGGCCATGATCATATGGCTGATCGCGGTCGGTTCGGCGCACCAGCCCTGCGGAAAGGACAGGTTTTCGATATTGGCGCCGGCATAGATCTTTCCATCCTCGGCGCGGATCGCCGCGCCGACGGGGAATTTGGAATAGGGCGCGTGCGCGAAGGCCATCGCCGCGCGCGCCGCCTCGAAGAGGTCGTGGGACATCTTATTATCGCTCCTTGACGTAGGGCACGCCGCCGGCTTTCGGCGGAATGGCCTTGCCGATGAAGCCTGCAAGCAGGATCACGGTGAGGATATAGGGCAGCGCCTGCATCAACTGTACCGGCACCTTGCCGATCAGCGGGAAGGCAAAGCCCTGGTAGCGGATGGCGAAGGCATCGAGGAAGCCGAAGAGCAGGCAGGCGAAGAGGATGTTCTTCGGCCGCCACTTGGCGAAAATGAGGGCGGCGAGCGCGATATAGCCCTTTCCGGCCGTCATGCCCTTGGTGAAGCCGGCGCCGGCTGAAAGCGACAGATAGGCGCCCGCAATGCCGCAGAGAATGCCGCAGCAGATGACGGCTCGGTAGCGCAGCCAGATGACCGAGATGCCGGCCGTATCGACGGCACCCGGATTTTCACCGACGGCGCGAAGGCGCAGGCCGAAGCGCGTGCGGTAGAGGATCCACCAGCTCGCCGGCACCATCAGGAAGGCGAGATAGGTCAGCGGCGAATGGCCCGACAGCAGGCCGGAATAGATCGGGCCGAGGATCGGCACGTCGCGCAGGGCATCGGCGAAGGGCAGATGGATTGTGCCGAAACGACCGTCGTCGGAGAGAGCCGGCGTGCGCCCGCCCTGCTTGAACCAGGCTTCGCCGAGGATAACGGTGGAGCCGGCGACGACGAAGTTGATGGCGACACCTGAAACGATCTGGCTGCCGCGCTGGGTGATCGAGGCATAGCCATGCACCAGCGAGAGAAGCACGGACACGACGATCGCAGCCAGCAGGCCCATGTAAACGGACTGGGTGATATAGGCGACGCAGCCGGCGGCGAAGGCCGCGCCCAGCATCTTGCCCTCAAGGCCGATGTCGAAGACGCCGGCACGCTCGGTGAAGAGACCGGCAAGGGCGGCGAGGATCAGCGGGGTCGAGACGCGGACGGTCGATTGCGCGAGTTCGATGAAGACCTGAAAGAAATCCATGGATCAGGCTCCCTTGGTGGCGGCGACGTCGCGCGTCTTCGGCGAAAGGCCGATGACGAGACGGGTAATGGCGGGGCGGAACATATGTTCGAGCGCTCCGGCAAACAGGATCACCAAGCCCTGGATGATGACGATCATGTCACGCGAGATGGAGGGCATCTCGAAGGAGATTTCCGCACCGCCCTGATAGAGCATGCCGAAGAGCAGCGCGGCCGGGATGATGCCCGCCGGATGCGAGCGGCCCATCAGCGCCACCGCGATACCCACGAAGCCCGCGCCCTGGACGAATTCGAGCTGCATGCGGAACTGCTCGCCCATGATCGGGTTCAGCGCCATCATGCCGGCAAGGCCGCCCGAGATCATCATGGTGATGACGATGATCTTGGCTTCCTTGATGCCGGCATAGCGCGCGGCGGCGGGGCTGTGGCCCATCGTGCGCATCTCGTAGCCGAGTTTCGTGCGCCAGATCAGCACCCAGACGCCGAAGGCGGCGACGAGCGCCAGCAGAAAGGAGATGTTGAAGGGGGCATTGCCGACGGAAAGCCCGAAGATCGACATCAGCCAGTCGAGCTTGGGCAGCTGGCCACCGGCATCGAAAGTGCGGGTTTCCAGCGACATCGAGCCGAGCGGCTTGAACACCTTGTTGAGCAGGTAGTTCATCAGGCTGGCGGCGATGAAGTTGAACATGATCGTCGTGATGACGATATGGCTGCCGCGCTTGGCCTGCAGCCAGCCGGGGATCATCGCCCAGAGCGCGCCGAAGAAAGCGGCGCCGATGATGGCGATCGGGAAGACGAGATACCAGGGCAGCGTCCGGTCGAGCGCAAGGCAGGCGAGCGCCACGCCGATGCCGCCGACATAGGCCTGGCCTTCGCCGCCGATGTTGAACAGGCCGGCATGGAAGGCGACCGCCACGGCAAGGCCGGTGAAGATGAAGGTCGTGGTGTAGTAGAGCGTGAAGCCGATATATTCGCCGCGGCCGAAGGCGCCGTTGATCATGTGATAGGCGGCTTCCAGCGGGCTTTCGCCGACGATCAGCACGACGAGGCCGGAAATCAGGAAGGCGACGGCGAGATTGACGAGCGGGATCAGGCCATATTCGGCCCAGGCCGGCAGTTTCGCATAGGGAACACTCATTCCGCGGCCTCCTTCGGGCCTTCCACACCGGCCATCAGCAGGCCGAGTTCACCTTCGGTGGCATCCGGGGCACGCTCGCCGACGACGCGGCCGGCAAACATCACGAGAATGCGGTCGGACAGCGCGCGGATCTCGTCGAGCTCGACGGAGACGAGCAGCACGGCCTTGCCCTGATCACGCATCTCGATGATGCGTTTGTGAATGAATTCGATGGCGCCGACATCGACGCCGCGCGTCGGCTGGCCGATGATCAGCACATCGGGATTGCGCTCCATCTCGCGCGCGAGCACGATCTTCTGCTGGTTGCCGCCGGAGAAATTGGCGGTCTTCAGCCGCGGATTCGGCGGGCGGATGTCGTAGGCCGCGATCTTCTCTTCAGCTTCGGCCCTGATGGCGTCGATGTCGAGGGTCAGACCCTTCCGGTATTTCGGATCGTCGTGATAGCCGAGAATGGCGTTCTCGCTCTCCTCGAATTTCAGGACGAGGCCGACATGGTGGCGGTCTTCGGGCACATGGGCCAGCCCACATTTTCGCAGCTCCGCCGGGTCGGCAGTGCCGGTCACATCGACGGGGCGACCGTTGAGCAGCACGGTGCCGGATTTGGCGCGGCGGATGCCGGAAATCGCCTCCAGCAGTTCCGACTGACCGTTGCCGGCCACGCCGGCGATGCCGACGATCTCGCCGGCCCTGAGGTCGAAGGACACGTCGTCCACCATGGTCACGCCGCGGCTGTCGCGCACCGTGAGGTTCTTGACCGAGAGCTTGACGTCGGCGGGCTTGGCCTCACCCTTTTCGACGCGCAGCAGAACACGGCGACCGACCATCAGCTCGGCCAGTTCCTCGACGGAGGTGTCCTTGGTCGTGCGCGTCGCCACCATCTCGCCGCGGCGCATGACCGAGACCTCGTCGGTGATCGCCATGATCTCGCGCAGCTTGTGGGTGATGAGGAGAACGGTTTTGCCTTGGTCCTTCAGCTGGCCGAGAATGCGGAACAGGTGATCGGCCTCGGCCGGTGTCAGAACGCCCGTCGGCTCGTCGAGAATGAGGATATCAGCCTTGCGGTAGAGCGCTTTGAGGATTTCCACGCGCTGCTGGATACCAACGGGCAGTTCCTCGATCACGGCGTCCGGATCGACCTCCAGCGCATATTCCTTCTCGAGCCGCTTCAGCTCGGCGCGCGCCTTTGTGATGCCGGCATTGAGGATCTGGCTTTCCTCCGCGCCGAGCATGATGTTTTCCAGCACCGTGAAGTTTTCCACCAGCATGAAGTGCTGGTGCACCATGCCGATGCCGGCGGCGATCGCCGCATTGGGATCGCGGATTTTGATCGTCTTGCCGTCGATCACGATGTCGCCGTGGTCGGCCTGGTAGAAGCCGTAGAGGATCGACATGAGGGTGGATTTGCCGGCGCCGTTTTCGCCGATGATACCGTGAATGGTGCCTTTGCGGACCTTCAGGTTGATATTCCGGTTGGCGTGGACGAGGCCGAAGCTCTTGTCGATGCCCTTCAGTTCGATTGCCAGTTCGCTCATGACGATCCACTCTTACGGGGATTTAGGGCCGGCGGGCCGTTTTTCGGCCTGCCGGGTCGTAGTCTTGTTGCTTCCGTTGCACTTGTCCAGCCCGATTGCGGGCCGGGGGCTCCCCCGCTATAGCTCAGGCTTGCCGCATGACGAGGACAGCCATGACAGATCTTCCCGAAGACACCGACGCCGCGCGCATCGCCCGCCTGGAAGAGCATGTCGCCCACCAGGCCGTTACGATCGAGGAGCTCTCCGACCAGCTCGCCGAACAATGGCGTGTGGTCGAGCAGGTCAGGACGAAGCTCGACCGGCTGACGGAACGGTTTCTCTTGCTGGAGGAAGGGGCCGGCGAAGCCCCGGCCATTACCCGCCCGCCGCATTACTGAACGGGCAGCGCCGCAGGCCAAACAGGGTGAACGCGCCGGAAAACGGAATCGGCCCGTCTGCTTTCGCAAACGGGCCGTCAATGCCGCTTAGTAGGGGCAGGTCTCGTCCGTCATGTAGTCATGGACCTTCACCGTGCCGGCGATGATGTCGGCGCGCGCCTTGTCGATGGCGGCCTTCATTTCCGGGGTGATCAGCGGTGCGTTGTTGTCGTCCATGGCGACGTCGACACCGTTTTCCTTCAGGCCGAGCACGTTGATGCCGGGCTTGAACGTGTCGTCCTTGGCCGACATGAAGGCGTCGTAGACGGCGACGTCGACGCGCTTGACCATCGAGGTCAGGACCTTGCCCGGATGCATGCCGTTCTGGTTGGAATCGACGCCGATGCCGAGCTTGCCGGCGTCAGCCGCAGCCTGGAGAACGCCGACACCCGTGCCGCCGGCAGCGTGATAGACCACGTCCGAGCCCTGGTCGAACTGGGACTTCGCGATTTCGCCGCCCTTGACCGGGTCGTTCCAGGCATCCGGCGTCGTGCCCGTATAGGCTTCGAGCACCTTGTAGTCGGCGCCGAGCGACTTCACGCCGCCCGTATAGCCGCAGGCGAATTTGTGGATGAGCGGGATGTCCATGCCGCCGACGAAGGAGACGGTCTTCGACTTGGAAGCCATGCCGGCGAGGATGCCGGCCAGCCAACCGCCTTCTTCTTCCTTGAAGACGACCGAGCGGACGTTCGGCTTGTCGACGACCATGTCGATGATGGCGAACTTGGTGTCGGGATATTCGGCGGCAACCTTCTCAAGCTGCGCTGCCCAGGAGAAGCCGGCCATCACGATCGGGTTGTTGCCGTCGCCGGCGAAGCGGCGAAGCGCCTGCTCGCGCTGGGCGTCGTTGGCGATTTCGAATTCGCGGTATTCGATGCCGGTCTCGGTCTTGAACTTTTCCGCGCCGTTATAGGCCGCTTCGTTGAACGACTTGTCGAACTTGCCGCCGAGGTCATAGATGATCGCCGGCTTGATATCCGCGGCGAGCGCGCTGGCCGACATGGCAGCAGTTGCAAGAAGGGTGAGAAGGGTTTTTTTCATTGTGCAGCCCTGTTCGCTATTGATCTTATAGGGACCTTCCGCGCGGGCGCTGACAGGCGCGCGGCGGAGCCACCGACCCGTTCCCTTGGGTCAGGCTGGCGGCATCCTTGCATGCCTCCGGGAAAAATTCACCAGAAATTTTTCAGATGGTAAAAAATAGAAGCCGCCGCCAACAGGAAGATAAAACCCTGTTCGCGACGGCGCGGATTTCCCCGAATTTTCGAGCTTTTTCAGCCGATGGCGCAGGCCACGCCCGTGCCGCGAAGGCCGCAATAGCCGCCGGGATTCTTGGCGAGATACTGCTGGTGCACATCCTCGGCGAAGTAGAGTGGCCCGGCCTTGGCGATCTCCGTCGTGATGCGGTCAGTGCGCCCGGCTGCCGTCAGGGCCGCCTGGTAGGCGTCGCGCACACGCCGCGCCGTCGCAAGGTCGGCCTCATCGTCGAGATAGACCGCCGAGCGGTAGGTCGTGCCGATATCATTGCCCTGGCGCATGCCCTGCGTCGGGTCATGCGCCTCGAAGAAGACCTTGAGCAGCGCCTCGAGCGTCACCGTGGCGGGATCGTAAACGACGAGCACGACCTCGGTATGACCAGTCAGGCCCGTCGTCGTCTCGTGATAGGTCGGGTTGGGCGTGAAACCGCCGGAATATCCTGCCGCCGTCACGAAGACGCCGGGGATTTTCCACAGCAGCCGCTCGGCGCCCCAGAAACAGCCCATGCCGAGCAAAGCGGTCTTGAAACCTTGCGGGTAGGGGCCCTTCAGCGGGTTGCCGTTGACGAAATGGGTTTCCGACGTCGGGATCGGCTGCTCACGGCCGGGAAGCGAGGCTTCCGGCGCGGGCATGACGGTCTTCTTGTTGAACATATCGATCAGGAACATGGATGGCCTCCTGGCCGGTTAAAGCAATTCCAGCAAAAGTGTGAAGCGGTTTTGCGTCCGGAATTGCGCGGGAATAAATTTTATCAGGCGGTGAAGCGGCCCGCGACGGGCGGACGCCGGTAGGCGATCACCCAGAAGAACAAGGATACGGCGAGCAGCACGGCGAAGGCCGGCTGCGACAGCACCCAGAGCGCCGCAGGATCCCACGCATAAGGGAACTTGCGCATGATGCCGTCGGCGACGAGCGCGATCGTATCCGGGCTTGCCGTGCTCCAGGCAACGGCGAGCGGGGTCAGCACCGGCTCGGAGGCCGAGACCGACTGGATCGCATCGATCGTGCCGGCCATGACCGCAACGACGAGGGCGAAGAGACTGATGGCCTTCAGGACGAACCGTATCATGCGCACCCTCCCGGTGCCCTTGGGAGCCGAAAACCGCTCCACTTCATTGCTGCCTATAGATAGGAAGACGCGCGGCACTCTGCAATCCTTCGCCGCGATGCGGCATATCCTTCAAAAAACTGTCAGAAAGCGGTTGATCCCGCGCCAAACCTCGGTATATATCGCGCCGTCTCGCCGGAATGGAAACAGGAAGGCGACCCGCGTCGGATTAACCACCGGCAGCGAGCGGACGGACAGGTGGCCGAGTGGTTGAAGGCGCACGCCTGGAAAGTGTGTATAGGGGAGACTCTATCGCGGGTTCGAATCCCGCTCTGTCCGCCATCCAATTCAACAAGATGTTGATTTTTCATATTATTCGCCTTTCTCTTGTCCAACTTTGCGCTTCGGTTGGACAGAATTCGTTCGCTTTTTCTTCCCAGCGATGGCCTTGAGACCCTTCTCTGCGAGGGCGGCTTGGTTGGCTGCGGCCGTATAGACCGAGACCTGTTTGAGGTCGGTATGGCCTGTCACGGCCTTGATGACGTCGCCGCTCATCCCGCCTTCCGCCATCCGGCGTGCTGCCGCCTTGCGGAGGCCATGCGCCGAGCAATGGGATAAGCCAGCTTCGTTGCAGCGATCACGGAACCAGTTCCCGAAACCGGCCGGAGTGAACGGTTTCCCAAATTCCGTGGTGAGGAAGGTCGGCTTGTCGCGCGGAAGCGCCCGGATGGCATCGGTAAGGGCGG
This sequence comes from Shinella sp. 20P9.1.1, assembly GCF_057798995.1. NCBI lineage: Bacteria > Pseudomonadati > Pseudomonadota > Alphaproteobacteria > Hyphomicrobiales > Rhizobiaceae > Shinella > Shinella sp. 20P9.1.1. The sequence continues at coordinate 70,528 of NZ_JBYOLC010000010.1, read as the reverse complement.
GGAGCATGAACAGGTCCAACTCGGCATCCGTCTTCACCTGCTTTACCTCGATGTATTTGCCCTTGATCTTCTCCCAGCCCATCGCAACCACATCGCTGCGGCGCTGCGCGGTGTAGAGAAGCAAGACGAGGGCGAGGCGGGCCTTGGTCCCTTCCGGGTGCCGCGCCTCATAGGCGGCGATTTCCGCCTCGGTCCATGTGTGGAAGCCCTTCGTTTTCTTCGAGAAGCCCTTGACGCCCTGCGCCGGATTGGCGGCAATCCAGCCGTTGTCTAGACCGTGGTCGAGCATGATCTTGAGAAGCGACAGGAGGCGGTTTGCGGCCTGCGGCCGGTCCGCCATGTCGCCAATGATCGCCTTGACGTGCTCGCGCCGAAGATCGCGCATCATCCGCTTGCCATGGTTCTCGCGGAAATTCTCGATGATCCGGCGATAGGTCTGTTTCGTGCTGTCGCGAAGCCCCTGAAACTGCGGCGAGCGATAATAGGAGACGGCCAAGGCGTCGAACGATCCCGGCCGCGTCTTGCTCGCGCCGATGTTTGCCCGCCACTCCGTCACGCCAGCCAGCGCGGCGGCATATGCGTTCTCGAAGTCCGGCCCGACCGGCGGATACGGCAGATAGGTATCCACTCCCTTTGCCCGGAAGCGAATGCGCCGTTTCTTGTGCCGGTCGATGACCAGCGAACAATGCTTCGGAAGGCCGTTGCGCCGCTTACCCTTCATTTCAAAACATCATCCCAGGTATTGCCACCGATGGACTTCGCGGCGGTTTCAGAGAGGGAGGCGCTGGCCTCGATGCGCCCATCGGGATGCACGATGATGCGAGCTGCTTCAAAGCCAGCTTCGAGCGCCGCCTTGAAGAGGCGCTTCGCGTCGGCCTGTTTGATCGCTGCAACACGGTTCGCCATTGTCTCAGCTCTCCGCCTTCGCCGTGATTTCGAGGAAGCGGTTGCGACCGTCGCGCGTTTCCTTGACGCCGACGATGTTCCACACCAACCCGCCGTAGAGCAGCCGATCGTCGCTGCTCACGCTTGCCTGCGGCCCGATCGCGCGAATGACGAAGCGGCGGAGGGTGTCAGAGACAATCCCGCCATAGGCAAACCGCTCGCTGTCCGAAACATCGTGGCGAGACGCCGCGACCGTCGCGAGCGTCTGCCATTCGACAATCTGGCTTCCGTGCTCATTGCCCACCACAATGTAACGCTCGAGGACGATGCGGCGGTCAAGGTCGCTGCCCGTCGTCATTCGGACACCTCCCCCGCTCCGGCCTCGGTCATGTTGAGCGGCGAAAGATACTCGTCGCCACCGTCGATCTTCGGCATATTCTCCCAGCCGCGAATTTCGTTGACCGAGAGCCAGCCGCCGTTCCGGCCGACGCTATAGGCGTCGTAGCGGGCCTTCATGTCGCCGCGCAGCAAGCCTGCCAGATCATGCTCGATGAAGAGCGTCTTCCGGCTCTCCACGGTCAGCAGCGAGGCGTTCATGGCCTGCTCGACGCGGCGCGCCATGGGAGCCAGGCACCGCACGACGAGAGCGCGGCTCTCCTGATCGCTGTTCGAATAGGTCGCGTTATCGGTGATGCCCGCGACGGTCGGCGGCACGCCCCAGATGCGGCAGATATCCAGATTGGTGAGCTTCCGGCTTTCCAGAAACTCGGCGTCCTTCGAAGAGAAGGAGAACGATTTCCAATCGGTCCCGCCGTCGAGGACGAGGACGCCGCGCGTCGAGAGGTCAGAGTTGACCTTGGTTTCCAGCTTGTCGAGGACGGTCTGGCGTTGATCCTTGCCGATCACGTTGGGGAATACCAATGCGCCTTCCGGCAGGAAGCTTTTCGCCGCCTGCTTTCCGGCCGTGTCCTGCTGGGTGAGGGCGAGGTTGAACGTCTCGCGGGCAATCTGGATCGGGGAAAGCCCCATCACGCCGTCACGGGCAAGGCGATAGCGCAGGTGAAGGATTTCTTCCTGCAGGTAGACGCGGACGCCGCCGCCGTCGCCCGAAACGCGGTAGCGGAGACGGCCGCTCTCCAGCCGCTCGACGGCAACCTTGCCGGGATCGAGGGGACGGAGCGCCGAAACCTGCCCGCGCCCGTTCCATTCAAGGCGGGCGAAGGCGTTGCCTGCGACCATGAGCGAGGCAAGCAAAGCCTCGCGGGCCTCGAATGCTGTCATGGTCGGGTTCGCCATGTCGTGCAGCACAGCGTAAAGCGGATGATCGGCGGCACGCTCGCGCCCGCCATTGTCGGCGCGACGGTAGAGGTTCAACGGCATCGCCGCGAGGTTCTGGCTCACGATGGCGATGCAGGCATGAGCAACAGCGATACCGCTGGCGCGGCCCGGATCGACATAGCCGCCGATACCGCCGCGAAGGCCGAACCATTCAGCAAGATAGGGGTCATCGGACTGGATTGCGGCACGCTTTTCGCGGCCGAGGATGCGGTCAATCAGGCTCATTTGGACAGCTCCAGCAGGCGCAAGGCGCGATCCGCATAGGAGCGGAAGGGCGAGGGAAAGGAGAGTGCGCGGGCCTGAATGACCGTGCCGTCATAGGCGGGCCACGCAAGCACGACGCTGATTTCGTGAAGCTCGACGGCGCGCAGCTCGCGACGGTCGCCGTCGCGTTTCTCGTCCAGCGCCGTGAAGCCGAAGGACATGCCGCCGAGGTCGCCACGTTCCGCAAGGGCGAGCACGTCGCGGCCTACCGCCGTATCCGGCACGTCGAGGTCGAAGGCGAGCCCCCGGCTATCTTCCGAAAGGCGAAGCGTACCGGAGCGGGTGCGGGCGAGCACGCGGCCCGGATCATGGTCGACCAGCGCCAGCACGTCCGCCTTGGAACGAAGCGAGCCGGAGAAGGCCCCCGGCGCGATGGTCTCAATGAAACGCCCGCCGATATCGGCGGACTTGGAGAAGGTGGCCGCGTATCCTTCGAGACGACGGCCTTTTGCGCGGACTTCGATGGTGAAGCCGCGCTTTTCAAAGCTGCTCATATGCCTTGCTCCCGGTGAGGGGCAATCAGCCGGTCAACGCCGAAGTCGATTGCGGCGTTGGTGGTCGGTCCGGTTGCTTCGCGGTTTTCGTACAAGTGGCCGATCAGGAGGTATTGGGCCTGTTCGACCGATGGGGGCAGCGGCGCGGCTTCCATGTCCACGCCGATGGAAGCGAGGTGGTCGCTCGCCGCCGCGATCAGGCGTTCAACCACCGCGTCGTCATCATCGGCGTCAATGCGAAGAAACGCCTTCGCGTCAGCGAGCGAGACCATGGCTCAAATCTCCGCGTAGGCGAATGCCTTCGGGTGACGCACAGCAACGTCGGCGTCGAGGAAGGCATGGAGAAGAGCACCGCCGTTCGAAGCAACGTCGGGGTGGTACGGGTTGATCAGGATATCGACCGCGCTCCAGTAGCCCAGGTACAGCTCGCCCCACTGGCCGTAGATCAAGGCGGACTTGTCATCGTCGTCGCCGATATTGGCCGGAACCTGCGTCGAGACCTCGACACGGCCGTTGTGGAACAGCTCGGCGGCGGGGATGACGTGCTCGTCGGCATCCTTGATCTTGCGAACCGCCTTCATCACCGTCGGATTGGTGAGGAATGCGGCCGTGCCTGTCACATCGTCCAGCTCCAGTTCGGAAATCAGGTTCGCCGTGGTGTCGGAGAAGGCCGTTTCCGTCGTGACCTTCGCCACGCCTGCGGTGTTGAGGATGCCGCGCGGCTCCGGCGCGGTCCCGCTGCCGTTGATTGCGGCGAGGTCGAGAGCCTGCGCCAGAAGGAAGCCCAGATCGCGGCGAAGCAGGTCTTCGATAGCCGTGTTGGACTGGAGCATGAGGCGACGGGACAGGCGGTATTCCGCCGTGACCGTCTTCGGCGCCATGGACACCTTTTCGAAGGTGACGGCCGAACGGGTCGCGTTGCCGTTCTCCGCAACCCAGCTCACCGTGCCGCTCGCGGCGAGGTTCGGCAGGTCGAGGAAGCCGGTCAGGTCGCGAAGCACGGTCGCGCCCATGCTTTCGACCTTGAGCGCGGGACGGAAGCGGTCAGCAACCGCCGCGAGGTTCGTGGCGACGGTATAGCCGCCCGCCGCCGCCGTGCCGACAGTCTGGTTGCGCTGTTCGATGCCGCCGCCAAGCAGGATCTCGGAAGGTACAGCCAGGTGGATGCCGGAAGCGCCCGAACGGCCTTCACGGCCGCGCTTCAATTCCTGGTCGATTTCGGCTTCACGGCCGGTCAGGCGACCGGAGAGAGCGCCGTTGATGGCGGCTGCGAGCGAGTAATTCCGCAACTCGCGGTCAAACTCGCCGCTGACCGTCTCGCCGCGCTGTTCTTCGCGCTCGAAAGCGGCCATCCGCTCTTCGCGGGCAATCTGCCCGTCAATGTCGGTGACTTCGGTTTCCAGCGCCTTGAAGCGCTGTTCTTCCGTGTCCTCCATCTTGTCCTTCTGATGGAGGGTGCGCATTTCGGCCACCTTGGCGGCACGCTTTTCGCGCAGTTCGATAAGCTTTTTCATGGGTAACTCCGTTGGGTTGATGGCCGTCCGGAGGAAATCAAGCGGTAGTCGGTTAGAGTGATCGGAAGGGTTGAGAAAATCGCCAGCATGTGCCCCTTGACTGGTCCTTTAGGACACCCCGCGCCTCCAGAGAGGCACTTTCCAACTTTCGTCCCGGCCCGCTGGCGGAGCCGTTGCTTGATGGCGCGGGGAATTGGCTAGTGCTCGGTAGCGGCCTCCTGATCATCGGAGGCACCGCGAAAGGCGGAGGCAATCGCCTCGACCTGCAAAGCGCCGAAAAAGCGCTCGAAACCGATGCCGCGCGCATTGCGCTCGGCAACAACGCGGATCACATTCCCAAAACTTGCGACACTCTGCATGTCGCCGTTCTCCTCCGCCTCCACCAGAAGGGAGAAGAAATAATGGGCGAAGGGGATTTCCTTCACGCCCAGCAGCGGCTCGACATCGATGCCCTGCGCCTCTAGCTTGTTGAGGATCGCGTGCGAAAGCATGAAGCGGATGCCACCGGCAGGGTTCGGTCCCTTGATGCGGACTTCGATGTTGGGACCGCCGTAAACCTCATCGTCCCCGTGAAAGCCTTCCGGGTCCGGGCTGTGGAAGATGATGCGATCCGCTGTGCCATCGATGTAGCGCGAGAGAAATGCCGCGATGAAATCGAGAAAGCCCGCCTTCTTCTCCAGTCCCAGCTCATCCATGACGCAGCGAACCCACGGCTCGTTCACGACGTTCGGCTCAACGCGCAGGTTGGCATAGTCGAGAAAAAAGCATTCGACGCCCGCTTCGTGGCTGGCAAGCTCGCTGGGACCGTTCGAAAGGATGGAAAGCAGCAGTTTGCTGCCGTCCATCACGGAGCGGGAAACCGCACCGCGACCGCGCTTGTTGCGGCTCCACCAGCCATGCTTGCTCAGAGCAAGGCCATACGCTTCGACGCTGGAGAACGGGCGATTGAGGCTTTCAGACAGTTTTTCGAACATTTTTGCGGCCGTCGTCATTGGCGTTTCCTAACTACAACGCGCATAACCTATCTTATCAGGTTATGCGCGTCAAGTTATTACCCAGCACGTCATGTTTATGGCAGTCTATCCATATTCTACGCGCGACCGTGACGCCGGGGAAATTTTTCGGACTGCGCCCATCGGCGCTTCAGCGCGAAAAATTTGCTGCGGCAACCATTAAACGCACTTCGGCCGACCTCAGCATCGAAATTAAGCTTTCGTATCTCTCTGCGAGATCGCCAATACTCTCGACAAGATTGATAAAGGCGTCTTCATCTAGTTCTTTCATGCCTTCTACGAGCTGTTCTTTAGTTCTATTGAGAGTTACGGCGGCAAGCCTGACTACGACGATATCGGTTTCGGCCCGCGAAAGCCAAACCTTGTTGTTAGGGATTTCTCGAAGATCAATCTCTAGTGGAAAAAACTCCATCTCGGAAAGATCTTCTATTGTAACAGTTTGTTTTGAAGTTTTCACAGCGTCGTTTTTCATCTCAATCTCCATTGAAATTTGGACAAGCTTCTGCCACATGCGAAATGCATCGGCATTCCACGTTGCGCTTACTAACCGTAGATGTTAATAGACATGATATGTGCAATGTTGCATTATTAATGTCAACATAAAAAGTGCAATTAGGTTTTTTGATGATCACACCGGCACAATGTAGAGCCGCACGCGCGCTTATAGAATGGTCTCGCGAGCAACTGGCGGAAGCGTCAAAAGTTGCCCTTCGTACCGTTGTCGATTTCGAGCGTGGTGCTCGTGAACCAAGGACGGTGACGCTAGAAGCTATTCAGCGCGCGCTAGAAAAGGCGGGAGTTATTCTTGTGGCAGAAAACGGCGAAGGCCCCGGCGTCCGGTTGAGGAAGTCTTGAAGCATGGGTTTGAAGTTTCCGCCTCAGCTTGGCCTTGTGGTGATTTGCGACTATTCGACCGGCTTCCGCAAACCTGAAATGGTCAAGGAACGGCTCGCTGTGGTCGTCTCCAAACGCCTGCCGCATCGCGATGGCCTATGCACCGTCGTTCCTCTCAGCACCACGCCGAGCCGTTCCGGCATCAAGTATCAATGCAAGGTCGAATTGCCGACTGAAGCGCCGGCTCCTTATGCCGGAAACGTGAAGTGGGCCAAGGCCGATATGCTGGCTACCCTTTGCTATGAACGCATGGGGCTCCCATATACAGGTCGCGACCCGGTAACTGGTAAGCGCAAGTACCTCAAGATCATTCTGGAGCCTGCCGAGCTGCTAAAAATACGCCATGCGATGTTACATGCGCTGGACCTCGACATCTTGACAAATCACCTCGGAAGCGCCACTTGATTCTATGATTGCACTCGCGGGAAACCGTGGTGTGCCTCAAGTCCACCGAAAGGTGGCGAACCTATGTAGGACGAAACCAAGTCCGAATGGTTGACAGCCCTGCCTCCCGAGGCAGGGCTTTATTTTTTAGTCAAGCAGTTCGAGAAGGCACGACGGCAATTCCTCCGGTTCGTGCCGCCCACTCACCTGCAACGCCATAGCCAGCGCCACAAGGCCGTCAATGCGGCCCGTCGCCTTGCTCTTGTCGAGCTTCCGGCTCCCGGCCGGATCGCGCGTGATGACTGCATTTGCGGCACACATGTTCAGCACCGGATTGCCACCGTGGCGGAGCTGCCGTTCCGCAACGCAACGCTCCAGCATATCGACGGCGGGCGACATATCCTTGAAGCCCTGCCCGAACGGCTCCAGCGGTACGCCGCCGCCGAATATGCCCAGTTCGCGCTTGAAGTCCTCGATGCGCCAGCGGTCATAGGCCACGGTGCGCAGATCATAGGTTTGCATGGCATTGAAGACATGCATGGCGACAAAGCTCGGATCGATGGTTGAGCCGGGAATGAGCGTGATGAAGCCTTGCTTCGCCCACAGATCGTAAGGCACGCGGTCCTCGTTCGACCGCTCGGTAATGTTCGCCTCCGGCATGAAAAACTGGCAGACGATATCGAAGCTGCGGCCCTCGCCGGGGAATGCCAGGACGAATGCGGTCAGGTCGCGCGACCCGGAGAGGTCCAGCCCGCCATAGCACTCGCGGCCCGCCAGCGCCGCCAGATCGGGCGCAGCGTTGCAGCGATCCCATTCGGCCTTATGGATGAAGCGGGAGACGGCCGAAACGCGCTGATTGAGGATCAGGTTGCGGAACGCGCTTTCCTTCGACGGAACAAGCCGCGCCTGCGCTGCCTGTCGCTCTACGTCCTCGAGCGAGCGAAAGTCAGCGAGGGCGGGATTGGCGGCAATCCACGCCTCGCGGCTCCATGGGTCCGCGTCCTTCGGTGCGGCGTAGAGGGTCAGGTGGAATGTTGCGTCCTCGATCTCGCCGGAGTTGACGCGCTCGCCGTAGTCAATCAGCTCGGAAAACACATGATGGTCGGCGGCGGCTTGCGTCGAGATACAGACCATCAGCGGATTGTCGCGCGCGCCGGTCGCCGTGTCGAGCGCGTCGAACAGGTCGCGGTTCGGAGCGCTGCCCAGTTCGTCATAGACGACGAATGAGGGCGAGAGCCCCATCTTGGAACCCGCATCCGCCGACAGCGCCGCATAGATCGAGCCCGCGCCGTCGCCGGTCAACACCTCGATTTGCTTGTTGAAGCGGATGATGTTCGCGCGGTCATCAAGCTCCGGATGCGCGGCGAGGATGGCGCACATTTCCTGAAACAGCTTCGCGGCCTGATCGCGCGTGAGGGCGGCGGAATAGACTTCGCCGCGCGGCTCGGCTTCCGGTCCCATCAGGTGGCAGAGGGCGAGACCCGCGGCGAGCTGGGTCTTGCCGTTCTTCCGGGCCATCGAAAGGACGGCGGTGCGCACCGGCCGCCGCCCTTCGGCGTCCTCGGCATAGACGGCTTCGATGAAATCGCGCTGCCATGGCCGCAACGTCATCGTGGTGCCGGCGAGCTTACCGGCTGTGATCGGCAAATCCTCAAGAAAGGCGATCACGCGGCCGGCGCGGGACAAGCCCGGCTCTTCCCACGGCTTCACCTGCCGAACTTCGATCTTGCCGCGCTGTGAAAGCGCCTTCGCTCCAATGCCTCTAACCGCCATTATGCAAACCCAAAATCATCAGCTTCATCAATAGCTTGAGTACCTGAAACTAAGTATATTCCGCTCTCCCACGTCGGTCCGGGAGCGGAGCCGTTTTCGTGATTTGACCCGCCCCCACCCCTGTGCCAGGCATCCGAAGTGTCGAATGGGTTGCCGTTCGCATCGAAACCTTTGACCTTCCGGGCGAATGGTTTCTTATGCTGCCGGTCGTTCGCCGCCGTCTTCTCATTGTGGCAGCGCTCGCACATGGACATGAGGCCATCGAGCGGCGGAAAGGGATCGCCTCCGGCGTTGATCGGCGTTACATGGTCAATCGCGTTGGCAACCGTCACGTCGCCCCTCGCATTGCAGGGCTCGCACAACGGCTTGCTCGCCAGTTTCGCCAATCGGAGCTTCTGCCACGCGCTGGTATTGTACGGCCAGTCAGCCATAGGCCCGCATCCTTTCGTTCTGCATCCCTGCCACGATGAAGGCTATACCGCCGCCCTTCCGCTGCATCTCGGCTTGCGTAGTCGCCTCCTGCCTGTCCCACGTCATCCACTCCAGCACGTCGGCTTCTGCCTTCAAGCCGAGCGCATGAACCTGCGCATACCACCGCCGTTCGGCTGCTGCCCTTGCCGCATCCGCATGGCTGGGGCTCCTGCCTCCGCTGATCGGCAAGAGCATGGAGTGCTGCGCTCCCGGCTTATTCCCCTTCCAGAGCCCATGCTGCGCTTTCGGCGGGCTGTGAGCCTGCGGCTTCTCCGGTGGTTTTTCTGCGCGTTCCCCTTCGACGGGTTTATTCGATGGGTTACTTCGAAGGGTTTGTGTCGCAGCCGTGCGACCTTTAACGTCGCATCCCTGCGACCTTGAACGTCGCACGCTTGCGACCTTTGCCGGGGGCGGAGCATCACCTGTTACGGCCCTCCCCGGGCCATCGCCGGTCTTCATGCGTGCATCCCAGTCTTCCACGATGGAGCGGAAACGCTCCCAGTTCGGCAGGTAAGCGGCGCGATGGGCCTTGCCGCCATGGCTGATCTTTTCGATGAAGCCGAGTTCGTGAAGCTTCTCCGTGGCGCGGATGACGGTGGCACGGTCGATACCGAGCAAGGTTGCAAGCCGCTCAATGCTGGGGTCGCATTGGCCGGTGCGCTTGTTGAAATGGTCGATAATCGCCCCCGCAACGCGCTTGGTCGCTTCGGTCAGGCCCGCCATGATGTTGAGCGCCTTATAGGCGAACAGGATATCGTTCTCTTCGAGGATCGCCATATCACGCCCCCGAATGACCGTTCTTGCCACCCTCAATCACATGGAGACGACCGACGGGCTCCGGGGGCGGGTTGTCGCCGAAGAGGATCGCATGCGCCTGTTTGCAGGCTTCGATGGCTTCAAGGTTACGCAATCCGAAGCGCCGTTTCATCTCCGCGATGATGGAACCTTCGACAGTTTCACGAGACTGAGTAAGCCAAAGAGCGGCCAACTTTATCCGGTTGGCCGCTGCGTCGATTTCCTCAGTCTTTTCAAATCCGCCTTTGCCGGAGTTGGACAAGGTAGCGGACTGATTTTCAAGGTTGCTCGCACAACCGCTCTGTCCGCCATCCTTTTGTAACCCTCCCCCCATAATATCTGCCGGATTGTCGCCGGACCTGGCTTTCGCCGCGCCCGCAGCATCTGTTTCAACGGCGTTGCCGACGGGATTTTCATGGTTACGATTGCGGTTGCCGGTATCGGCTATGTCGGGCTTTCCAATGCGGTGCTGCTTGCCCAGTACAATGATGTCATCGCCTATGACATTTCCGCGGAACGGGTGGCGAAGGTCAATCAGCGCCTTTCGCCCATCGTCGATGCCGAGATCGAAGACTATCTTGCGACGAAACCGTTGCGGTTGAAGGCGACGACGGACAAGGCGGAGGCGTTTACCGGGGCGGATTTTATTCTCGTGGCGACGCCGACCAACTACGATCCGCAGTACAATTATTTCGATACGAAAAGCGTTGAGGCGGTCATCGACGAGGCGCGGGCACTCAATCCGGATGCCACTGTTATCATCAAGTCCACCGTGCCCGTCGGCTATACCCAGGCGCTGCGCGATGAGCGCGGTGACGCGCGCATCGTCTTCTCGCCGGAATTCCTGCGTGAGGGTAAGGCGCTGCATGACAACCTCTACCCGTCGCGCATCGTCATGGGGGCGGATACGCCGGAGGCGCGGCTCTTTGCGAGCCTGCTGCAGCAGGGCGCCGTCAAGGACGACGTGCCGCTGCTCTTTACCGGCTCGGGCGAGGCCGAGGCTATCAAGCTCTTCGCCAACACCTATCTCGCCATGCGCGTCGCCTATTTCAACGAACTCGATTCCTACGCCATGACGCATGGCATCGATACGCGAGAGATCATCGACGGCGTCGGGCTCGATCCGCGCATCGGCAAGCACTACAACAATCCCTCCTTCGGCTATGGCGGCTATTGCCTGCCGAAGGACACCAAGCAACTCCTGTCCAATTTCTCCGATGTGCCGCAGAACCTCATCCGCGCCATCGTCGATGCCAACACGACGCGCAAGGAATTTCTGGCGCTCGATATCGTCGCGCGGAATCCTGACGTGGTCGGCATCTATCGTCTCGCGATGAAGAAGGATTCGGATAATTTCCGTGAATCCTCTATCCAGGGCATCATGAAGCGCATCAAGGCCAAGGGCATTCCGGTCATCATTTACGAGCCGGATTTCGAGGACGACACGTTCTTCCGCTCGGAAATCGTGCGCGATCTCGACGCGTTCAAGCGCCGCGCCGACCTCATCGTTGCTAACCGCCTTTCCGCTGAACTCGAAGACGTCAGGGATAAGGTTTATACGCGCGACGTTTTCGAGCGGGACTGAGGCTTCAGGCGAGCCATGCCGGCAGGCGTGGCGGCACGCGGCCGGTCAGCGCCGCCTCGATGCAATCGGCGAGATTACCGAAGCGCACGGTGCGGCCGGAGAGGCCCGGGCCGTAATGGGCGTATTTGCCGGAATTGGTGATGAGCGCGCGTGTCTTCGTCGGGAAGACCGGTTCGGAAATCGAGCACCAGCAGAGATCCGGCAGGACCTGAACGCCGCTCGCCCTGAGCCGGGTCAGGACGTCGCCCGATTGCGCCATGACATCGCGGCCGGCCGTGACGATGACGGTGACATCAGGGTGGCGTTTGCGGTCGCCGAGCGCATCGGCCAGCGCCCGGCATTCGGACGCCGAGGCGTGCGGGCTGCCGATGGCGACGAGCTCGACTTCGGCGGGGCCGTCGTTGAACATGGTCCAGACGTCGATCATGTCAGCGCGGGTGATGACCGTATGGTCGGCATTTTGGGCGGCGCTGCCGTCGGCCTCGGGCGTCACGCCCTCGATATGCAGCATGGGGGCGGCCGAGGTGGTGCCGAAGGCGGCGCACAGCGCCTTGAGGTCGTCCTGCTTCGGCTTGGCGGTCGCAAGGCCGCGCAGCAGGGGGATGCGGTCGGGTGCGGCGCGGCCGGCGAGATAGCCGACGATCGGCCAGAAGGCGTCGTCGATCGTGTCGGGCAATTCCACGTCGATGACGCGCCTGGCTTTGCGGTGTTCGTCGAGATAGACGCCGGAGAGTGGTGCACGGCCGGTCAGCGCGATGCAGAGATCGAGGAAGTCGGGATGTTTGGCCGTGCGGGCGCCGAGCACCGTGTTGGCGAAGATCACGGCGTTGGATTCGGCCCAGGCGATGGCCTCGCCCGTCTTCGGCGCGCTGTCGAGCAGGTAGGGCGAGCAGGTAAAGGTCGGGCGGCAGCCCATGCGCACATAGGCATCGGCAAGGCGGGCGGCCGGGTCGCCGAACTCCTGCGGCACACCCTGCTTCTCCCAGTTGGCGCGGTCGACGGAGATGGCGTTCATCGTGGTCGGCACGCGCACCTTGGCGCCCATGTCGGCCATCTTTTCCGCGAAGGTCAGGTTGGCCGGGCTGGCATAGATGCAGCCGTCGATATGGCCCTGCACCACGTCGATGAGCTTTTCCGCACCCTGTTGGGCGGCCATGGCGATGGTGATGCGCAGCGCGAGCTGCACCGCGACGCCGTCGCGGCCTTCCAGCATGGCACGGTCGTCTGCTGTGAGGTCGAGCGCGGATGTGGCCGGCGGGGAGATGGGGATGGTCAGGCCGTCGGCTTCGATTGCGGTGTCGCTGATCGTCGCCGTCCTGGCACGACAGAGCGCGTCATAGGCGTCATGCGAGAGGCGCAGTACCGGCAGCGACTTGCCGAACATTTCCGCGGCGATCAGCGCGCCGAGTGTCAGTACGTCCTCCGCCTCGCTGAAGATCAGGGCGGCGGGGGCGCGGCCGGTGAGCGCCAGATCGAGCAGCACGCCGGAGCCGGTGCAGGAGCCGCGGCTCGAGGGCATCATCAGGATGCCGCCGGTGATCGTCACGCCATGCAGCGGATGGTGCACGTCGATGACGCGGCCTGTCGCCGGATCGACGCCGCCCCAGAAGCTCAGCGCCTCGCCCGCGGCGATGATCGGACCGGAGGCTGTTCCGGAAAGAATGCTGCGGGCGGAGAGCGCTGTCATGGGATGGTTCCTAGAAACGTTGCGGCGAGAAGGATGCGATGTCGATGCAGCGGATGGTGCACGTCGATGACGCGGCCTGTCGCCGGATCGACGCCGCCCCAGAAGCTCAGCGCCTCGCCCGCGGCGATGATCGGACCGGAGGCTGTTCCGGAAAGAATGCTGCGGGCGGAGAGCGCTGTCATGGGATGGTTCCTAGAAACGTTGCGGCGAGAAGGATGCGATGTCGATGGTGGTCGGCCGATCCGTCAGCAGGTCGGCGACGAGACGGGCGGTGCCGGCGGATTGCGTGAGGCCGAGATGGCCGTGACCGAAGGCATAGATGACCTTGGGCGTGGCACGGGCGCGGCCGATCGCCGGCAGGCTGTCCGGCAGCGACGGGCGAAAACCCATCCACTGCACACCGCCCTGGGGCTTGAGGCCCGGCAGGAAGGCGCGCGCCTTTTCGAGCATGGCTTGCGACCTCTGGAAGTTCGGCGGTAGCTTCAGTCCGCCAAGCTCCACCGCGCCGCCAACGCGGATGCCGGTCGAAAGCCGGGTAACGACGAAGCCATGACCACCGAAAGTCACCTGCGTGCGCAGGTCGAAAGCGTCGAGTGGCAGCGTCGTGTTGTAGCCGCGCTCGGTTTCGAGCGGGATGGTTTCGCCAAGCGAGCGCGCGACCTGATGCGAGAAAGCGCCGGCCGACAACACGACCTTCTGCGCCCGCAGCGTGCGTCCGTCGGTCGTGCGGATCTCGATGCCACCCTCGATCGGGTGCAGGCCGGAAACCTCGGCACGCTCGATTGTGCCGCCCTTTGCGCGAAAATGGTCGGCAAGCGCCAGCGTGTAGAGTTTTGGATCGGCGATGGAATACCAGCCGGGCGTGAACGTGCCGTGCGTGAAGCGCGGCGCGAGGCCGGGCTGGATCGCCGCCATGGCATCGGCGTCGAGATGGTGGAATTCGACGCCGTGCTGTTCGCGGGCCTTCCAGCCGGGCAGCGAGGCATTGAGCTCAGCCTGGCTTTCATAGACCTGCAGGTTGCCTTCCTTGCGCAGCATGCCGAGCGTGTCGGTCTGGGCGAGGAACGGTTCCAGCTCGGCCTTGGAAAGGTCCATCAGCGCGGTCTGCGCCGCCGTGGAATGAGCGACGCGGCTTGCCGAACAGGCACGCCAGAAACGGAACATCCACGGCGCGATCTTGATGGCGTAGGACGGCGGAACGCTGAGCGGCCCGAGCGGATCGAGCAGCCATTTCGGCGCCTTCTTCAGGATGCCCGGCGAGGCGAGCGGCAGGATGTCGGTGAAGGCGAAGGCGCCTGCATTGCCGGCAGATGCGCCGGCTGCCGGGGCCTCGCGTTCCAGAACGGTGACGGTGAGGCCGCGCGCCTGAGCGGCAATGGCCGCCGACAGGCCGACGACGCCGGCGCCGATGACGACGACGCCGGGCTGAATGTCTGTGTTCATCACGGTCTCAATGCGTCGCGGCGAGGAAGTTTTGCAGCTCGGGATCCTTCGGCGTGCCGAACAGCGCTTCCGGCGGCGCGATCTCGGCCATCACGCCCTTGTGGAAGAAGGCGACACGGTCGGAGACTTCGCGGGCGAACTTCATTTCATGCGTGACGCAGATCATCGTCATGCCCTCGGACGCCAGCATGCGCAACGTGTCCAGCACTTCGCCGACGAGCTGCGGGTCGAGCGCCGAGGTCACCTCGTCGAACAGCATATAGGCCGGCGACATGGCAAGCGCCCGGGCAATCGCCATGCGCTGCTGCTGGCCGCCCGACATGCGGCTCGGATAGACCTTCAGTTTGTCGCCGAGACCGACATGGGTCAGCTGCTTGACGGCCATGGCCTCGGCTTCGGCCTTCGACTGGCCGAGCACCTTGACCGGCGCCAGCATGACGTTTTCCAGCACGGTCAGGTGCGGGAAGGCGTTGAACTGCTGGAAGACGATGCCGAGCTTGCGGCGCAGCTTGTTGAGGTCCGTGCCCTTGGCATGGACGTCGGTGCCGTCGACCACGATGCGGCCGGCATCGATGGTCTCCAGACCGTTGATGCAGGTGAGCAGCGTCGACTTGCCCGAGCCCGAGCCGCCGATGATGGTCAGCACTTCGCCCTTCTGGACGGTGAGGTTGATCCCCTTGAGAACTTCGAGCTGGCCGAAGGACTTGCGGACGTTTTCGATCTCAATCATTGGACCACCGTTTTTCGAGATAGCCGCCAAGCCGGGCTATGGGGAAGCTGATGATGAAGTAGATGGCGCCGCAGATCAGCAGGATGAACAGCGGTTCCTGCAGGCGCGTGACGAGGATCTGCGAGGCGCGCAGCAGCTCGATGAGGCCGAGCCAGAGCACCAGCGCCGAATCCTTCATGACGCCGAGCGTCAGCCCGATCCAGGCGGGCAGCGACACGCGGGTGGCAAGCGGCGCCACGATGTAGCGCATGTCCTGCCACCAGGTCATGCCGAGCGATCGGGCCGCGCGGCGCGTCGTGGTGGGCACGGCGGAGATGCCGCCGCGCACGATCTCGGTGCAATAGGCAGCCGTATAGAGCGACAGCACCACGCAGGAGGTTGTGAAGGGCGCCCAGCCGAGCTTCATGATCGATTGTGCCGCATTCCCGAGCACGAGCTGGATGAGCAGCGGAACGGAGCGGAAGATATCGAGCAGGAAAGTGATCGGCAGCGACCAGTAGGTGCCGAGCTGGTTGCGCAGCACGCCGAAGACGACGCCGAGAATGGTGCCGGCGATGACGGAAACGGCCGTGACGGCCAGCGTCATCAGCGCGCCTTGCGCGAGGAAGCCGAGATCGGCAAGCGTGAGAGCGGTATCGAACATGGGTTACCCTCTCAGTAGCGGAACATGCGCGTGGCGGCGAGACGCGCAGCCAGCGTCACGGCCTTGGCGATCAGATAGTAGATGACCGCCGCCAGCGCGAAGAATTCGAAGGTCCGGAAGGACACCGCATTCAGCGCCTGGGTGACGCCGGCGAGATCGGTGTTCATGCCGACGGTGACGCCGAGCGAGGTCATCAGGATTGCCCAGACCATCTGGTTGGTGGCCGGCAGGAAGGCGATGCGCAGCATTTGTGGCATGACGATATAGCGGAAGGCCATGAGCGGCGTCATGCCGAGCGAGCGGCCGGCGCGGGTCTGCGTTTCCGGGATCGCCTTCAGCGCGCCGCGGAAATTCTCCGCGAGATAGCCGGCATTGTTGAAGGCGATGCCGACGAGCAGCGCCGTATAGGGGCTGAGATGGATGCCGAAGCTGCCCAGCCCGAAATGCGCCATGTAGATCTGGAAGAGCGCCGGCGTGTTGCGCGCGATCTCGACCCAGACGGTCGCAAAGCCGTTCAGGATGCGGTTGCCGGACAGCCGGAAGAGCGTCAGCGCGAGCGCGACGACAAGGCCGATGGCCATGGAGGCGAGGGCGATCTGGAGCGTGACCAAAGCACCGTCCAGCATCTGCGGCAGGGCCTTGAACGCCTGATTCCAATGGAAATTATAACTGAACATTGCCGTCTCACCCTTCGGAAACGATCGGCGGCGCGGAAGAGGCTTCCGCGCCGCCTTCAAAACGGCAGATTAGCGATAAACGCCGTTGACCGAAAGCGACGGAACTTCGCCGCCGACCCACTTTTCGTAGAGCTCGTTGTAACGGCCGGTGCGAACCTGCTGGTTGATGAACAGGTTCAGGTAGTTGATCAGGCCGTATTCTTCGCGGTTGGTGAAGAGCGCGACATAGTCGATGTCATAGGGCGCCTTGCCGACGACGGAGATGCCGGGGAACTTGCCGCTCTTGACGGTGGCCTGGGCGACCGTCGAGGTGGAAACCGTGGCGTCGATCTGGCCCTGGCTCAGCGCCAGGAAGACATCGGCCTGGGTCTGGTACGGACGGAATTCACCCGCGCCGAATTCCTTCATCGTCTTTTCGAGCGCGATGGCCTCGAACGTGCCGGCGGTGGCGCCGACCGTCTTGCCCTTCATGTCCTCGAAGGACTTGATGCCCGACTTGTCATTGGCCGTGACGGCCATTTCGAAGGCGAAGTAGGGGATCGTCATGCCGACGGTCTTGGCGCGTTCCAGCGTGTCGGAGGTCGAGGCGACGCCGACATCGACGCGGCCGGACATCAGCGCCGGGATGCGTTCCGGGAAGGGCGTCTCGACGATTTCGGCGGTGACGCCGAGCGCCTTTGCGAGATCGTTGCAATAATCGACGTCGAAGCCGATCGGGTTGTTGCTCTCATCGCGCGAACCCATCGGCGGGAAGTCGAGAACGACGGCGCAGCGCAGCGTGCCGGACGAGATGATGTCGTCCAGCTTGTCGGCCTTGGCCGGGCTGGTGAGGGCGGTGGCGGCCACGAGGCCGAAGGCGAGGACCGAGGTCTTCTTCATTACTCTCTCCCTGGATTGGTCTGGACGATTCACTTGGGCGAGGTCCGTCCTGCCCGTGATGTAAATCGTCCTCTAAAATACAAATAATATGCAAAAAGTATATAGCTCGTATGCAAAAAAATGCCGAGCCTCCCTTTCGGAAGGCCCGGCCCTATCAGGCAAGCTTCAGGCTTGAATCAATTGAGGAAATCCTCGGGCAGCAGGCCTTCGGGGAAGTTCTGGTAGGACACCGGACGCAGGAAACGGCGGATCGACATCGTACCGACGCTCGTCGCGCCGAAATTCGTCGAGGCCGGGTAGGGGCCGCCATGCACCATGGAATCGACCACCTCGACGCCGGTCGGGAAACCGTTGACCAGCACGCGGCCGGCCTTGCGTTCCAGGAACGGCCGCAGGCGCTTGGCGTCTTCGAGGTCGCCGGCATCCATGTGGATCGTCGCCGTCAGCTGTCCCTCGAAGTTGCGGGCAAGCTTTACCATCTCATCGACTGAGGAGACGCGCACGACGAGACCGAGCGGGCCGAAGACTTCTTCCGAAAGCGCGTGGTCGGCGAGGAACTGGTCGCCCGAGATTTCGAAAAGGTTCGGCAGGGCGTTGCGGCCGGTGGATTCGGTCGTCAGCAGCGACTTGACGGTGTTGCGGCCTTCAAAGCGCGCCTGACCGTCCTGATAGGCCTTGGCGATGCCGTCGGTCAGCATGGTCTGCGGCGCGACCTTGGCGAGCGCCTCGACGGCAGCGGCCGTGAAGCGGTCGGCGTCCGCGCCGTCCTGGACGATCGCGATGCCCGGATTGGTGCAGAACTGGCCGGCACCCATGGTGAGCGAGCCTGCCCAGCCCTGGCCGAGGCTTTCGGCGCGGGCCTTCACGGCTTCCGGCAGAACGAACATCGGGTTGACCGAACCGAGTTCGCCGAAGAACGGGATCGGCTCCGGACGGGCGGCGCACAGGTTGAACAGCGCGCGGCCGCCGGCCAGCGAGCCGGTGAAGCCGACGGCCTTGATCAGCGGATGCTGCACGACGGCCTCGCCGACCTGACGGTTGCCGCCCTGGATGAGCGAGAAGACGCCCGGATGCACGCCGGTCTTCTGGATGGCGGCGAAAACGGCTTCGGCGATGATCTCACCCGTGCCCGGATGGGCCGAGTGACCCTTGACGACGACGGGGCAACCGGCGGCAAGCGCGGCAGCCGTGTCACCGCCGGCCGTCGAGAAGGCGAGCGGGAAGTTGGAGGCGCCGAACACGGCGACCGGGCCGATGGGGCGCTGGATCAGGCGGATTTCCGGGCGCGGTGCCGGCTGGCGATCGGGCAGCGCGGCATCGAAGCGGCGATCGAGGAAGTCGCCCTTCTCGATATGATCGGCGAAGAGGCGCAGCTGACCGGTGGTGCGGCCGCGCTCGCCCTGCAGTCGGGCGACGGGCAGGCCGGTTTCCTGCGTGCCGATCTCGGTAATGGCGTCCGCGCGGGCCTCGATCTCGTCGGCGATGGCGCGCAGGAAGGCGGCGCGGTCGGCGCGCGAGGAATAGCCATAGCTCATGAAGGCGTCTTCGGCGGCTTCCGCCGCGCGGTTCACCAGTTCGACCGTGCCGACGGCGAAGGCGTGCGCCGGGCCATGGGCGGGCGAGGAGGTAAAGGTACCGTTGCCGTCGAGCCACTGGCCGGCGACGAGGTGTTTACCGTGGGGAGTGAAAGCCATGAGACGTACCTTTCTTGCGGAATGGGGTTCGCCCGATATAGGAGAGGAGAGGGCGAATTGCACTTGTCGAAATCTTGTATACTCTATGTATGCAAATGTTCAATCGCCAACCTGCACGGGCGGCACAGCGGAAGAGACGAAAGATGACGCAAACCTCCACCCTGACGATCGCCGCGCTGCACGAGCGTGTCGAAGCCATCTTCCGCAAGGGCGGTCTCAATGCCGTTCAGGCCGCAGCACTCGCCCGCGTCATCGTCGCCGGTGAGCGGGACGCCTGCAAGTCGCACGGCATCTACCGCATCGAGGGCGCGCTGCGCACCGTCAAGGCCGGCAAGGTCAAGCCGGACGCGGTGCCGGTGCTCGACCGCAACGAGGGGTCCGCCATCGTCAAGGTCAATGCGGACGGCGGCTTTGCCAACCCCGCCTTTGAGTTGGGCGTGCCCGCCCTTGCCGAGCGTGCGAAAAAACTCGGCATTGCGGCGCTCGTCATCAACGATTGCACCCATTTCTCCGCACTCTGGCCGGAAGTCGAGGCCGTGACGAATGAGGGCCTTGCCGCCCTCGTCATGTGCCCGAGCTATGCGACCGTCGCCCCAACCGGCGGCAACAAGCCGCTGCTCGGCACCAATCCCTTCGCCTTCGGCTGGCCGCGCAAGGGCAACTCCCCTTACGTCTTCGACTTCGCCACCTCGGTCGCCGCCCGCGGCGAGATCGAGCTGCACCGCCGTGCCGGCAAGCAGCTGCCCGAGGGCTGGGCGATCGATGCCGACGGCAAGCCGACGACTGACCCTGAAGCAGCGCTTGCCGGCGCCATGCTGCCCTTCGGCGGCCACAAGGGGTCTGCCATCGGCACGATGATCGAGCTTCTCGCCGGCATCATGATTGGCGACCTGACGAGCCCGGAAGTGCTTGACTATCTCGGCACCACGACGCTCGCCCCCTTCCACGGCGAGCTCATCATCGCCCTGTCGCCGGAAGCCTTCGCCAAGGGCCGCCCCGGTGACCCCTTCGCCCGCGCCGAAACGCTCTTCGAAGCCATCGTCGGCGCCGGCGCCCGCCTGCCCTCGCAGCGCCGCTTCGTGGCCCGCAGGAAATCGGAAACCGAAGGTGTGTCGCTCACCGCCGCCGAGATCGAACAGCTCGACCGCCTGCTGGACAAGGGTCTCGACGCGATCGCGTGATCGCCCAACGCATTGATTAGCCGGCGAATGGTCGGCTGAGGTGCGTGATAAGCAAGTGGTGCAAGCAATTTCCGGCGAACTCCCGTTCGCCTGAAATGCTCTGGCAGGACGGCATCCCACCCACCCACTGTCATCCTCGGGCTTGACCCGAGGATCCACGCCGCAAGCGATGTTGTGCGGATGTATGGATCCTCGGGTCAAGCCCGAGGATGACGGAGGAGAGGGGTGGTGCCAAGCGTATAACAAGCCGGGTCAGCGGGATTGAGCTGTGCCTGGCTTGGGCCGGACAAACCGGTGCCTGCCGCTTCTTCACTCAAGCCAATCGGCAAAACGAGAAAGGCCCTCCTTGCGGAGGGCCTTTCTCGTTGGGAGGATCGTCGGGGCTTAGACCTTGTAGGTCTGCACGGCGCCCGGCAGCTTGCTCCATTCGGCATACCAGGTGTCGAACAGCTTCAGCTGGCTTTCGACATAGCCGCGCTGGCTGTCGGTGAGCGCGTCGGTCTCGTTGAAGTGCAGCGTGTATTCCTTGTCGCCCTTCAGCACCATCATGTGCTTGAAGTAGAGAACGAGGTCCGGGCCTTCGTCGAAGGAGGAGAGTACGGCGAGTGCCGATTCCAGCTCGAGCGCGCGGGCGCGGGCGTCCGGGTCGCCCTTGGCGGCAGCCTGGGCGAGCGCGCACATGTGCAGCACTTCCTTCGGCAGCACGCAGCCGATGCCGGTGATCGCGCCGACGGCGCCGCAATCGACGAAGCCGGTAAAGACGCAGGTGTCTACGCCGATCATCAGCGAGACGTCATCGTCGCGGCTGGTGATGTTCTCGGCTGCATAACGCATGTCGGCGGCGCCGCCGAATTCCTTGAAGCCGACGAGGTTCTTGTGGTCTTCGCGCAGCGCGAAGAACAGGTCGGCGCGGGTGGCGAAGCCGTAATAGGGGCTGTTGTAGATGACGGCCGGCAGATCCGGGGCGGCGGCGAGGATCGCCTTGAAGTGGTTCTTCTGGGCGCCAACGACCGAGCCGCGGGACAGCACGCGCGGGATGACCATGAGGCCCTGCGCGCCGACCTTCTGGGCATGCGCAGCGTGGGCCACGGCCGAAGCGGTGTTGACGGCGCCGGTGCCGACGATGACCGGGATGCCGGCCTTGACGAGGCGTTCGACGCCTTCCATGCGCTGTTCGTCCGCCAGCAGCGGCCAGTCACCCATCGAGCCGCAATAGACGACGGCGGACATGCCCTTGGCGATGAGCTCCTTGCCCTTGCGCACCAGCTGGTCGAAGTCCGGCGAGCGGTCGTCCTTGCAGGGCGTCATCAGGGCGGGAATGACACCGGAAAAAATCTTGGCCTTCATGTCGATCTCCTTTGGCGGTTCATCGGGTGGTCAGCCGGCACGATGCCTAAGGCCTCCCCTCTCTGATTGTGGGCATAGCATCTTGCATTTTATTTGTCGACAAGAAAAATACAACGCCGAGCGCGATCGTTTCAAAGCGCGATGTCCAGCCTGTCGTTGCGGCTGAAAAGCTTCTGCACCTGGGCGACGATCGCCTCCGCATGGGCCTTGCCGAGGCGGTCGGCTTCCTCGATGTCGCGCGCCTCGATGGCCGCGATGATCGCGGCGTGCTCGTCGACGAAGCGCTGCGGGAAGTGCTCTTCGTAGGACTGGTAATAGAGCTGCAGGATGCGGCGCCCCTCGTCGAGCAGCCGGCGGAACAGGCTGGTGAAATAGGGGTTGCGGCCGGCTTCGGCGATGGCGGCGTGGAAGGCGGCGTTGGTGGCGATCATCGTCAGATGGTCGCGCGCCTTGAGCGCGGCGGCATAGTCCTCGTGAAAGCCCCTGATGACGGCGATGTCTTCCGGCCGGTGGCTCTGCGCGGCAAGCCGCGTCGTCACGCGATACATCAGCACCAGCGCGTCGAAGAAGGTGTGCAGGTTCATGAAATCGATGTTCGACACCATGGTCGAGCGGTTCGGCAGCGTCTCGATCAGCCCTTCGCCGGCGAGCCGCACCAGCGCCTCGCGGATCGGCGTGCGCGACATCTTGAACCGCTCGGCCAGCTGCACCTCGTCGATCGGGCTGCCGGGCGCGATCTTCAGGTCGAGAATCTCGTCGCGCAGCAGGTCATAGACCATCTTGACGCCGGAGCCGCGTTTGCGCTCCGGCAGGGAATCGGTTTCGGTCATGAAAAATCCTCTTGTCGACAAAAGAAATACAATTCTCTGTCTGCGCTATCAATCGTTTTAAGAGGGCCTTTTGCCGAAAGCCGCGTCAAGTGTCCAAAGGGCGTGATTTCCGCAATTCCAGTGCTTTGCGGGCAGAAACCGAAAAGGGCGGAAAAATCCCGCCCTGTGGTTAGTCAGAAAGCGTGGCGGCGATCAGCCGCGCTGGTCGCGCAAAAAGCGCATCAGCGCGCGGCCGGCATCAAGAATGTGATCGCGCGTCAGGCGCGAGGCGAGCTCGGCGTCACCCTTTTCGCAGGCGGCCAGGATCGCTTCGTGCTCGCGGCCGGCGCGCGGCACACCGTTGGTGAAGGTCAACTGGGCGCGCAGATAACGGTCGATGCGGTCCAGCGAGGATTGCACATTCTGCAGATAATAGGGGCGGCCGGAGGCCTCGTAGAGCGTGGTGTGGAACTGGCGGTTGATCTCGCCCCAGCGGTGCGGATCGGTCTCCCGGTCGAAGGCGTCGCAATAGCCGCGCGCCTTGTCCAGCGTCGCGCGGTCGAGATTGGGCACGGCAAGGCGCATGACCTCTGCCTCGATCAGCGCGCGGAACTCGAAGATCTCATCGATCTCCTCGATGGACAGGCCGGCGACGACGGCGCCCTTGTAGCGCTGCGTGGTGATGAGGCCATGCTGCTCCAGCCGCGACAGCGCCTCGCGCACCGGGATGCGGCTGGTGTTGAACATCTGCGCGATCTCTTCCTGGCGCAGGCTGTCGCCCTCAGCGATCTTGCCCTCGATGATCGCCTTGCGCAGCGCCTCATAGACGAGGTCGGCCGCCGAAGCGGCCTGCCTGACATCGACGGCAGCAAATTTCATCACGCCCACCCCTGAAAATCGCGCTTATGGTCATAGGTGGAATCCTGAGGCGGAGCAACAAATGTCACCGCACGAAAGAATATTGTATATTGGATCCAATTTTTCTATAAGAATTCATCCGCGTCGATCCGCTGCCGGCATCGCCGCGAAAATCGGAACATCGGAGAGAGCCATGCGCAGCAGCAAGGTCATTCACATCGTTTCCTGCCACGCCGAGGGCGAGGTGGGCGACGTCATCGTCGGCGGCGTCGCACCCCCGCCGGGCGCGACGCTCTGGGAGCAACGCAACTTCATTGCCCAGGACCAGACGCTGCGCAATTTCGTGCTGAACGAACCGCGCGGCGGCGTCTTCCGCCACATCAATCTGCTGGTGCCGCCGAAGGATCCGCGCGCCACCATGGGCTTCATCATCATGGAGCCCGAGGACACGCCGCCGATGTCCGGCTCCAACTCGATTTGCGTCTCCACCGTCCTGCTCGACAGCGGCATCGTGCCGATGGTCGAGCCGGAAACCCATATGGTGCTGGAAGCGCCGGGCGGTCTCGTCAATGTCGTGGCGACGTGCCGCAACGGCAAGGCCGAGCGCATTACCGTCACCAACGTACCCTCCTTCGCCGACAAGCTGGATGTGAAGCTCGAAGTCGAGGGCCTGGGCACGCTCACCGTCGACACCGCCTATGGCGGCGACAGCTTCGTCTTCACCGATGCCCGCGCGCTCGGCTTCGCTGTGATGCCGGACGAGGCGCGGGAATTGGCCGAAACCGGCATCCGCATCACCAAGGCGGCCAATGAACAGCTCGGCTTCACCCATCCGGAAAACCCGGAATGGAACCATATCTCCTTCTGCCAGCTCACTTTGCCGGTCGAGGAGCGCGACGGCGCGCTGCATGGCCGCAACACCGTCGTCATCCAGCCGGCCAAGCTCGACCGCTCGCCGACCGGCACCGGTTGCTCGGCCCGCATGGCCGTGCTGCATGCCAAGGGCCAGATCAAGGTCGGCCAGTCCTTCTCCGGCTATTCGATCCTCGATTCGCGCTTCGATTGCCGCATCCTGAGCGAAACCACGGTCGGCGGCCGCCCGGCCATCGTGCCTGAGATCTCCGGCCGCGCCTGGATCACCGGCACCAGCCAGGTGATGCTGGATCCGGCCGATCCGTGGCCGGCTGGTTATCGCCTTGCCGATACTTGGCCGCGCAAGCAGTAATCCTCCTTCTGCCCGGTGCGCACCACGCGCCGGGCAGAATGTCTTTGACGATCTTGCAGAGAAGCGATAATCATAAAGTCATCCGATGACTTTATGATTTGACCCATGCGCTCCCTCAGCAAAACCAATCTCGCCGATACCGCCGTGGAAGCGATCCGCACGGAAATCCTCGCCCGCCGCTGGGCGATCGGCGAAAAGCTGCCGAACGAGGCGGCCTTGTCCTCCATGCTGTCGGTCAGCCGCGGCACGGTGCGCGAGGCGGTGCGGGTGCTTGCCTCGCAGGGCTATCTGGAAACGCGGCAGGGCTCCGGCACCTATGTGCTCTCTACGGCCGATACCGCGCGCCCGCTCACCATGGCCCGCCGTGCGGGCCTGCGCGATCAGTTCGAAGCGCGGCTTGCGCTCGATGTGGAAGCCGCCCGTCTTGCGGCACTGCGCCAGACGCCGGCGACGGTGGCCGGGCTCCGTTCGCTGCTGTCCGAGCGCGGCCATTCCGAGGGCAGTGACCGGGCGGCCTTCGTTGCCCGCGATTTCGCCTTCCACCAGGCCGTCATCGCCGCGTCGAACAATGCGGTGC
Source organism: Shinella sp. 20P9.1.1 (assembly GCF_057798995.1). Classification (NCBI taxonomy): domain Bacteria; kingdom Pseudomonadati; phylum Pseudomonadota; class Alphaproteobacteria; order Hyphomicrobiales; family Rhizobiaceae; genus Shinella; species Shinella sp. 20P9.1.1. The sequence continues at coordinate 45,368 of NZ_JBYOLC010000010.1, read as the reverse complement.
TGATCGGTATGTACGACTTCTTCTCCACGGTGATCGCCGAAACCATCGCGGCCACCCTCGAAGACGATCTCCCCGAACCCGACATGGCCGCGCACGCCGCCATCGTCGATGCCATCGAAAGCGGCGATCCCGACCAGGCCGATGCCGCCGTGCGCCGCTTCATGGCCCCCGTCCTCACTTCCCTCGATAAGCTGCTTCTGTCATGACCCTCCCCAACGATCCCGGCGCCATCGACCTCATCGACGCCGAAGCCGACAGCGTGCCCGCACCCGAACCGCACCGGCCCAAAAACATGGCGGCGCGGTTCCTGCTCGGCGCCAGCCTCGTGCTCATCGCCTTCAATCTGCGTCCGGTCTTTTCCAGCGCCTCGGCCCTCTTGCCGGAAATCCGCGATGTGCTCGGCCTCTCCCCCACCGGCGCCAGCCTGCTGACGACGCTGCCCGTCGTCTGCCTCGGCCTGTTCTCACCGCTTGCGCCGAAACTCGCCCAGCGCATCGGCACGGAGCGCACGCTTCTGGCCGTCATCCTGCTGGTGGCGCTCGGCACGGCGCTGCGCGGCCTGTCCTCCATTCCCCTGCTGTTCTTCGGCACGGCGCTGGCGGGCGGCGCGATCGCCGTCGGCAATGTGCTGCTGCCCGGCCTCGTCAAACGCGATTTCGCCGACCGGGCGGCGCTGATGACCGGTTGCTACACCATGGCGCTCTGCGCCGGCGCGGCGAGCGCCGCCGGCCTGACGCTGCCGATCGAGCATGCGCTCGGCGGCTCGCTGGATGGCGCCTTGGCGGCCTGGTCGCTGCCGGCTTTGCTGGTCGCGTTGCTCTGGCTGCCGCAGGTGCTGGCGACCCGCGCACAGGCCAAGCGCGCCGGTTTTCGCGTGGAAGGGCTTTGGCGTGATCGGTTGGCCTGGCAGGTCACGCTGTTCATGGGCCTGCAATCGGCGCTCGCCTATTGCGTCTTCGGCTGGCTGGTGCCGATCCTGCGCGAACGCGGGCTGGATGGCGTCACGGCCGGCGCGATCGTTTCCATGTCCGTCATGGTGCAGGCCGCCGCCTGCCTCGTCGCGCCGCATATCGCGGTGCGCGGCAAGGACCAGCGGCTGATCAATGTCACGCTCTGCGGCTTTGCCGTGGTGGCGCTGCTCGGCCTGCTTTTCGCTCCGCTGTGGTCGGTCTGGATCTGGGCGGTGTTGCAGGGCATCGGGCAGGGCGGGCTGATCGCAGTCGCGATGACCGTCATCGTGCTGCGCACGCGCGATCCCCATGTCGCGGCGCATCTTTCGGGCATGGCGCAATGCATTGGATACCTGCTAGCTGCCATCGGCCCACTGGTCGTCGGCCTCATCAGGGGCTGGACCGGCAGTTTCGCCTGGAGTGCCCTGCTCTTCGTGCTGCTTGGTCTGGGGGCGGGCATCAACGGCTGGTTTGCCGGCCGCGCGCTCTATGTCAATGCGCGCACGGTGGAGACCTGAGGCCTGATAGTATCGGCCTCGGTGACGACGACATCCATGGGGATGTCGTGCAGTTGCGGATAGATGGTCGCGATGCGCGATCCGCTATAGCCGATGCCGATGACGCGCGGTTTCTCTGTCATCGCCGCCAATGTGCGATCGAAGAAACCGCCGCCATAACCGAGCCGGTAGCAGGCCGCATCGAAGCCGACGACGGGGGCGATGACGATATCCGGCCGGCAGGGTTTCGGCTCTGCGGGAATGGGAATGTTCCAGACGCCGCGGGCAAGCGCCTCGCCCGTCTGCCAGAGATGAAATTCCAGCGGCCGCCCCTTTTCCACGACGACGGGCAGGGCTGTCAGCCCGCCGCGCTCTGTCACCTCTTGTAGGAAAGGGCGGAAATCCGGCTCGCCGCGAAACGGCCAATAGGCACTGACGATGCGCCCCGTGACATCGCCGATCTCATCAAGCACAAGGGCCGTAATTGCCTCGCCATGGGCAAGACGCGCCACGGCCGGCAGAGCGAGGCGTTCGGCGATCAGCCGCTCCCGCTCGGTCTTGCGCCAGCGGTTCACATCCGTCCAGGCCTGCGTGTCGAGCGGTCCCGGCAGGCCGGCATAGGCCGGGTCGATCTCGTGCAGGAAACAGGCCGGCGAGGTGAAGGTCGCGGGTTCGTCGTCGTCTGCCATCGCATCTTCCTCCCGGCAGGTCGTCTGAATATCGATCAGTCCGTGGTCGTCTTCAACACCTCGGCCAGTACGGCGGCATGGTTGAAGTCCGTATTGCGCGAGCCGTAGAGCAGCGTGACGGTGCCGTGGGTGGCGCGCCTGCGCAGGTCATCGAGCGCAGGATTGTCCTTCAGTTCCTGCCGATAGCGCGCCTGGAATTCCGCCCAGCGCTCCGGCTTGTGGTCGAACCATTTGCGCAATCCGGTGGAGGGCGCCACGTCCTTCATCCATTCCGAAAAAATCGCCTTCTCCCGGGACATGCCGCGCGGCCATAGCCGGTCGACCAGGATGCGTTCGCCGTCGCCCTCCGCCGGCTCCTCATAGACGCGCTTGATCCGAATGGTCATCGCTTCAGCCCACACCGCGCATTCGTCGCCGGGTCCTTTTTAGGATAGGAAAGCTTCCGACGGTAATCCGCATCTGTCAAACCGATAGTCCGTCGCAGGGCAGGCGGGCAACCCATGCTTGACTTTGCCGCCAGCCTCGTCCCATCATGGGGCATGACGACGATGCCTTCCCTTGCCCGGTTTCTGAAACGGCTGTTTCCTCTCGCAGGACACTAGCCCCTCGGCTTGGTCGCGTCGCGCCCCGGCCGTGGGGGCATAGCGGTTTCGTCCAGCACGTCACCGCGCCAGAAAAGCGCGACACCCATTTCCCAGGTTCCGAATTTTCCGCGTGCCCCTGAGGGCCGCGTGACCCCGTGCGCGAGGTTTCCATGACTGCCAAGACCAAGAGCGGCCGCCGGCCTGCCATCACCATTGCCCGTTCCGAACACGAGCGCCTGTCGAACCTGGCCGACCGGCTCGCCGAGCGCGATCCACACGCCGCCGAACAGCTCGCGGCCGAGCTCGACCGCGCGAAGATCGTCGATGATGCGCGCATGGCGCAGGGCATCCTGCGCATGGGGTCGTTCGCCGAATTCCGCATCGATGATGAAGCGCCGCAGACCGCCGAACTCGTCTTCCCCGGCGATGCCGATATTTCCCGCCAGCGCATCTCCGTGCTGACGCCGGTCGGCGCAGCCCTGCTCGGCCTCTCCGCCGGCCAGTCGATCGACTGGGCGGGGCGCGACGGGCGGGTGCGGCGTCTCAACGTGATCGCGGTGCATGCGGTAGCACCCGAAACCGCCCAGGCCTCCTGAAGGCTGCCGGCGCCATGAAGTTCCTGTCCTTTTCCCTTGCCGGGCGCATCGGAGGCTGCCTCGTCGCAGGATCGTGACCCCCTGTGCCGCATCCGCGGCCAGGGGGCTTCTCCACCACGGTTTCACATGGAGAATGACGATGGGACAGGATCCCGCCTTGTTGACGATGCGTGACGGCTACGTGCTGGAAAAGATCGCTGCTGACAAACCGCCGCTGACGGAGGAATGGCGCACCCTGCTGCGCCGCAAGCTCGCCAGCCATCGTCTGGCGCTGGAAGGCGGCATCCCGGCCGATCTCGCGATGATCGACGCCCGCGTGACCTTCCGCTGCGCCAGTGGCCTGACGGATGTCAGGACGCTCTGCCTGCCCGGCACCTATGTGCCCGGTGGCGCCTTCCTGCCGGTCACGACCTTCTACGGCCTGGCCTTGCTCGGCTTGCGCGAGGGCCAGTCCATGGCCTTCGGCCGGCCGGAGGGACGACGCGACTGGGTCGTGCTGGAAAAGGTGCTCTATCAGCCGACGGCCGCCCAGCCTGCCCCGGAGGAACGTCCGCGCATCCGCCTCGTTGCCGGCGGCCGCTTCGGCCAGGCCTTCGCCGCCGCCAATGAAAACGGCCCCGGAGAGGGTCCGGGACCGTCGGTTGCCTGAAGGATCGGGTGAAGCCGTCAGATGACGCCCTGGGCGCGCATGGATTCGGCCACGCGGATGAAGCCGGCAATATTGGCGCCGAGCACGTAATTGCCCTTGGCGCCATACTCCTCGGCCGTCTCGGCGCAGCGGTCATGGATGCCCTGCATGATCTGGCCGAGGCGGGCGCGGGCGGTCTCGAAGCTCCAGCTGTCGCGGCTGGCATTCTGCTGCATTTCCAGCGCCGAGGTAGCGACACCGCCGGCATTGGCCGCCTTGCCGGGGCCGAACAGCACGCCGCCCTCCTGGAAGGCGCGCACGGCTTCCGGGGTCGAAGGCATGTTGGCGCCCTCGGCGATGGCGATGACGCCGTTTTTGATCAGCGTCTTGGCGTCCTTGCCGGTCAGTTCGTTCTGCGTGGCGCAGGGCAGCGCCACGTCGCAGGGCACGTCCCAGATCGAGCCCTTGCCGGTCGGGATGAAGTGCGAGCCCTTCTTCGTCAGCACATATTGCGACAGGCGCTCACGGCGCACTTCCTTGATTTCCTTGACGAGATCGAGGTCGATGCCCGCCTCGTCGACGACATAACCGGAGCTATCCGAGCAGGCGATGACCTTGGCGCCGTAGGCAATGGCCTGTTCCATGGCGTAGATCGCGACATTGCCGGAGCCCGACACTGTGACCTTCTTGCCCTCGAAGCCGGTGCCGCGGCTTTCCAGCATGGCGCGGGTGAAGTAGACCGCGCCGTAGCCGGTCGCTTCCTTGCGCACCAGCGAGCCGCCATAGCTCAGGCCCTTGCCCGTGAAGACGCCGGCCTCGAAGCGGTTGGTCAGGCGCTTGTACTGGCCGAACATCCAACCGATCTCGCGGCCGCTGACGCCGATATCGCCGGCCGGCACGTCGGTATATTCGCCGAGATGGCGGTAGAGTTCCGTCATGAAGGACTGGCAGAAGCGCATGATCTCGCCCTCGGAACGGCCCTTCGGGTCGAAGTCCGAGCCGCCCTTGCCGCCGCCGATCGGTAGGCCGGTCAGCGCGTTCTTGAAGATCTGCTCGAAGCCGAGGAACTTGATGATGCCGAGATTGACCGAGGGGTGGAAGCGCAGGCCGCCCTTGTAGGGCCCGAGCGCCGAATTGAACTGCACGCGAAAACCGCGGTTGATGTGCACCTGGCCCTTGTCGTCCACCCACGGCACGCGGAAGATGATCTGGCGTTCCGGCTCGCAGATGCGCTCGATCAGCGCGTCCTTCAGGTAGTCGGGGTGCTTGGAGACGACGAGGCCGAGGCTTTCCAGCACTTCTCGGGCTGCCTGGTGGAATTCCGGCTCGGCGGGGTTGCGTTGCAGCACCTGGGCCAGGATGGGTTCAAGCTTCTCGTCGACAGTCGCCATGACGGCACTCCTTTGTCTTTCTTCAAAATCACTGGAAGGGGGCTGCCGGCTTCACGCCGGTCAGCCCGCGATGACACTGTTTCTGCATGGGGTCAGATTCCTTGTCCGTGCCCGCTCATCAGGCCCGTCGGGCCTGTCCGGGAGAGGCTTTTGGCGAGCGTCGCCAGAAGATCGGTCTGCGAGATGATGCCGACGACGCGGCTTTCGTCGTCGGTGACGACGACGGCATGGATCGCGCCGTCGGTGAGATGCGGCAGGAGACCGATGGCCGGGTCGGCGGGGCTAGCGGTCTTCGCCTGCGAAATCGGAAGGGGCGAGCCGGGCGCCATGGCGGCGAGTTCCCGCAGGCCCACGGTGCCGAGAAGACGGCCTTCGGTGTCGACAACCGGCAGGGTGCGGATGTCGTGGTCGAGCAGTTGATTGCGCGCCTCTTCGGCGCTGGCATCCGATGTCACCGTCACCACGTCGCGCGACATGATGTCGGCGCAGGCGAGATCGCCGCGCTGGCGCATCAGCGCCTGCAATTCGACCTGCCGCAGCAGCACGTCGAGGTCGGCGCGGCTGATGTCGAGCGTCTCGTTGAAGCTCGCGACGGCGGCGTCGATATCCTCGGTGTTGAAGCCGACGCGGAAGGCGGCCGGCGGATCGGCGGTCTTGTGCGTGTTGACGGGGGCGACGGCCTGTTTGTGGGGATATTGCCGGCCGGAGAAGCGATGGAAGGCGATGCCGAGCAGAACGAGGAGAGCCGAATTGATGCCGATCGGCACGATGGGGAACCAGAAGCCGGCGCGCGCGACGGCTGCCCCGCCGATGACCGCCGTCAGCGCGGCGGCCCCGCCCGGCGGATGCAGCGAGCGGGTAAGCGACATGACGAGGATGGCGAGCGAGACTGCAAGGCCGATGGCGATGGCGGGGTCCCGGACCAGCGTGGTCACGGTGACGCCGACAAAGGCCGATATCACGTTGCCGCCGATAATCGACCAGGGCTGGGCAAGGGGGCTTGCCGGCACGGCGAAAAGCAGGACGGCGGAGGCGCCGATGGGCGCGACGATCAGCGGCAGATTGGGATCCTGCCCCATGAACAGCGCACTGACGAAGCCGGTAAGGCAGATGCCGACCAGTGCGCCGAGGCAGCCGATCAGGCGCTCTTTCAACGTTGCACCGGCAAGAATGGGAGAGAACAGCCGGAATTTGGACAGGGTGCCCGATTTGTGGGCATCGTGTTGAGGTGGGGCCACGATGATCCTGATCTATAAAAGGCAGATGACTATTTTTGAGGCTTATCTGCCCTTCATGCCGTCAACGCAAGGGTTTCCGGGGAAGATTCTGTTTTGCCGGAGGGGAAGGAAAACGGCGCCGTTTCGGCCAACAAAAAAGCCCGGCAGAGCCGGGCTTTTTTGAGAACGCTCCTGGTAAGGAAGCGGGGAATTTGGTGCCCAGAAGAGGACTCGAACCTCCACACCCTTTCGAGTACCAGCACCTGAAGCTGGCGCGTCTACCAATTCCGCCATCTGGGCGACGGAGAGCGATGTAGAAGGACCGCCCGCCGGTGTCAACAGGCTTTTTGAAGTTTTTGCAACGGCTTGGCAAAAAGTTGTTTATCGGCTTTCGGCCCAGTCGCGGATGCGCTGAAGTCCAGCGGTGAGAAGCCTGACGGCGGCGGCTTCGTCGGCGGCTTCCACATAGCAGCGCATTTCCGGCGCATTGCCGGAGGGGCGCAAGTGGATGACGCTCCTATCCTCCAGCATCACGCGCAGCCCGTCGATGTCGCTCACCTTCTGCGGCACGCCGATGGGCGCAAGGAACGCGGCAAGCGGTCCCGCACCCGAACGCAGCTCCGCCATCAGGGCGGCACTCGTCTCGACGGGAAAGTTTTCCAGCCGGTCGCTGGCGGCGGCGGGAAGCGCAAAGCCGGCTGCAATCAGGGAGAGCGGCTTTTCCTCGGCTGCCGCAAGCACCAGCACGGCCAAGATCGGCATCAGGCTGTCGCGGGTCGGCAGCGGCGCCAGGTCATGACCGTTCACGCGGAAGGGCGTTGCCGTCAGCGTGCCGCCATTCGCCTCGAAGCCGGCAACGGCGGTTTCGCCGGCCGCGACGGCCTCGTTCATCGCCGCGATCACGAAGGGCGAGCCGACGCGGGTGCGCAGCACGCGGCCGGCGATGGCCGCCTCGATGCCGGAATTGGAGGTGACGGGCGTGGCGATCACGGTCGCGCCGAGGAAGCGGCTGGCGATGAGGCCGATCAGGTCGCCGCGTATGGGCGTTCCGGTCTCGTCGGCGACCAGCGGCCGGTCGCCGTCGCCATCGGCGGAAATGATGGCATGCAGGCCGTGTTGCACGGCCCAGCCTTGCAGGAGGGCCACGGTCTCGGGCGAGACGGCTTCCGTATCGACGGGAATGAAGGTTTCCGAGCGGCCGAGCGCCACGACATCGGCGCCATAGTGCGTGAGCACCTCGACGAAGAGGTCGCGCGCCACGGTGGAATGCTGGTAAACGCCGATGCGCAGGCCGGAAAGGCTCCCCTCGGGCAGCAGCGCGCGATTGCGGGCGCCGTAAAGCGCCATCGCGTCGGCATGGCGGTTGTCGGCCGTGTCCTGCGCGGCATCGAAGGCGATGCCTTCCGCGCGGATCGCGTCGGCGGCGGCGGTGATCGCCGCTTCGTCCGCCTTGTCGATCTCGCCGTTCGGCCGGTAGAATTTGATGCCGTTGCGGTCGGCGGGAATGTGCGAGCCGGTCACCATCAGGCAGGCCGCCTTGCGGGAAAGCCCGAGCAGCGCCAGCGCCGGCGTGGGCAGCGTGCCGCAGTCGCGCGGCTGAAGGCCGGCCTTGCGCAGGGCGGCGATGGCGATGGCGGAAATGGCCGGGCTGGAGGCGCGGAAATCGCGGCCGATCAGGATGTCGTCACCGGGCTTGGCCATGCCCGAGGCGAGCAGATGCCGCGCGAAGGCCGTGGCATAGAGCGCGGTTGCCGGTCCTTCGAGGTCGACCGAGAGACCCCGAAGGCCGCTGGTTCCGAATTTCAGGCTCATGCAACACCTCTGCCTCTTGCGGATCGTCCGCGCCGCGATAAATCCCCGCTACAGGACGGGCGCGCGACCATGAATAAAACAAAATGCGTGAACGTAATGCAAAGCAGGGACGTGACAGGGAGAAATCCCGCCAAAGCTAGAGAGGATCACATGTCGAAGATCAAGAATCTCGTCTTCGGTTGCGTTATGGGCATCGCCTCCGCAATCGCGCCCATGGGAGCGGCCCAGGCCGTGCCGCTCGGTGTACCGGTAGAGACCAAGAGCGACGTGCAGAAGGCGCAGGTGGAATTCTGCGTCGGCTATGGCTGCGAGCGCCCGCGCTATTATCGCCGCCATCATCGCCCGCATTACGGCTATGAGCGCCGCTACTATCGTCCGCGTTACGAACGGCCGCGCTACTATGGCGGCGGGCGCAACGCCCATGTGCGCTGGTGCTCGAACCACTACCGCACCTACGATCCCTATACCAACCGCTACCATGCCGGCGGCGGCATCTATCGTATGTGCTATTCGCCCTATCGCTGATCGCGACCGGGCTGAAACAGACGGCGGGCTTTGGCCCGCCGTTTTCGTTTCAGGCCTTGCTCATTTCAGGCCGGCGTCTCTCCGACGCGGTCGGTATGGCCGAGATCGCGGCCGGGCTCGATAATATCGCGCACCCGCTGCTTCAATTCCTTCGGCCCCGGAAAGCCGCCGTCGCGCTTGCGCTCCCAGACCAGCGTGTCGTTGACGCGGATCTCGAAATTGCCGCCTGTGCCGGGGATGAGCGCCACTTCGCCAAGCGCCTCGGAAAAGGTCGACAAGAGCTCCTGCGCCATCCAGCCGGCGCGCAGCAGCCAGTTGCACTGGGTGCAGTAGAGAATGGAAACACGCGGCTTTTCCCCGGACATGGCAACCTCCTGATCGATCGCGAAAGCATATAGCAGCCGGTGCCGCTTGGCACGTCTCAGCGCACGGCGATCTCACGGAAATGTCAACTCAATTTATCAAGTATTGTCGGCGGACATCTTGTCGCAGCCCGATTCCCGGAGGAAACGTGTTGCACCGCAATATGCTTACAGGAGAACCCATGACAGAGCTTGCCACCAACCGCCCGCGCCTCATCATCCCGTCGCTCGGCGGCCTCTATTCCAGGCTTTCGGAAAGTGCCGAGACGATCCTGCGCGTGGCCACCGGCCTGCTGCTCGTCACGCATGGTTATGGCAAGATCATCAATCCCTTCGGTGCCAGCGGCATGGTCGAGAGCCTCGGCTTCTATCCCGGCGCTTTCTGGTCGCCGTTGCTGTCGGCCACCGAATTCTTCGGCGGCATCCTGATCGCCATCGGCCTCTTCACCCGCCCGGCCGCCTTCGCCGCGATGATCGTGCTGGCCGTGACGGTCTATTTCCACGGCATCGTGCAGGGCGAGGGCCTTGGCGGCGCGGAGAAGTCGATCCTCTGGACGCTGATTCTCTTTTTCTTTGCGGTGCGTGGCGCCAACAGCCATTCGGTCGATGCGAAAATCGGCCGTCAGTTCTGATCGGCCTCCGGCGGTTGCGGTGTCTGCCGCAGCCGTCCCCTGGCGAGCGCCGCCAGCGTCTCGCCGTCATAGGGTTTGCGCGCGATAGGGACGACCTCGAAGCCTTCGATGCCGCCGATATGAATGTCGGCGACGGTGGTGAACAGCAGCGGTACGCGCGCCTCGATCAACCTGTTGATGCGCGCGGTGATCCGCGTCGCGTCGAGCGGCACGTCGAGCAGGCAGAGATCGATCCCGGCAAGCGCTGTTGCATCCCACTGGTCGAGCTGTTCCGGCCGAAGCAGGGTGATACGGCAATCGAGCGCCGACTTGATCAGGTATTCGGCGTCCAGCGCGATGAGGAACTCGCGTTCGGCGACGACGATGTGCGGTATAGAACGGTCCATGGTGCCGCACTCCAATCCATATGCAAGCACCGGGGTAGCGGTGCTGCGGGAGGCGGACATTGGGCATCATCCCAAAAAGTGTCATTTAAAAAAGACATAGCGTCTGCGTGATGGAACAAGTGTGCGGTGTCTGCGTTTCGAGGAGCCAGCCCGTTCGGGCTGGTGTCAATCGACAGGCCCGGAGGCATGATGGCAAGCGGTACGGTGGGCACCCAGCAGACCCGATGGCGCACGCCCTGCCAGCAATGTCCTTTGCGCAGTCTTCCCGATTTCCGCGATTTCACGCCGAAGGAACTGGACTTCGTATCGCAGTTCAAGAGCGGCGAACTGTCAAGCGAACGGGGCGCGACGATCCTCGTGGAGGGCATGCACAGCGCGCATCTCTTCACGGTGCTGTCAGGCTGGGCGTTCCGCTACAAGCTCCTGCCGGACGGACGCCGCCAGATCATGAACTATGTGCTGCCGGGTGATCTCATCGGTCTCCAGGGCAGTTTGATGGGCGAGATGGATCATTCCATCGAGGCGCTGACGCCAGTGACGCTCTGCGTCTTCGAGCGCTCCAAGCTGGAGCGGCTGTTCGAGCGCCATGCCTCGCTCGCCTACGATCTCACCTGGATCGCCGCGGCGGAAGAACGCATTCTCGACGAACATCTGCTGTCGATCGGCCGGCGCACGGCGCTGGAGCGCACGGCCTATCTCCTGTCCTTCATCCACCAGCGGGCGCATCTGGCGGGGGTGAACGGCGGGCGGCGGGTGATCCCGATCACCCAGCAGCATGTCGCCGATACGCTCGGCCTTTCGCTCGTGCACACCAACAAGACCCTGCGAAAACTCTCCGACCGCAAGCTGATGCGCTGGCAGGAAAAGGGCTGCGAGATCCTCGATGCCGACGGACTTCAAGCGCTCGCCGGATGGGAAGGGCTACAGCGCGGACCGCGGCCCTTCATCTGAACGCTTGGATTATGCCACATCCCAGTGCAGCGGGAACATCGGGTCGAACACCGTCACCGGCCCCGCGCCGGTCTCGATTTTCGCCGGGAAGGCGACCGGTTCGGCCCGCTTGACGAGACGGATCGTATCCTCATTGGCCGGCAGGCCGTACCATTCCGGGCCGTTCAGCGAGGCGAAGGCCTCGAGCCTGTCCAGCGCGCCATCCTGCTCGAACACATGGGCAAGGCAGCTCATCGTGTTGATCGAGGTGTAGATGCCGGCGCAGCCGCAGGCACATTCCTTCAGCGGATCGACATGCGGCGCCGAATCGGTGCCGAGGAAGAAGCGCTTTTCGCCGGAGGTGGCGGCGGCGCGCAGTGCCAGCCGATGCTCCTCGCGCTTGGCGACGGGCAGGCAGTAATAATGCGGCTTGATGCCGCCGACGAGGATGGCATTGCGGTTGATGATCAGGTGGTGCGTGGTGATCGAACCGGCAAGGTTCGACTTGGACGCCTTGATGTAGTCGATGCCGTTCTTCGTCGTGACGTGCTCCATGGTCACGCGCAGCTCCGGCAGGCGCTGGCGCAGTGGGTCCAGCACCGTCTCGATGAACACGGCCTCGCGGTCGAAGATATCGACCTCGGGCGTCGTCACTTCGCCATGCACGCAGAGCGTCAGGCCGATCCTGGCCATGCGCTCCAGCACCGGCATCGCCTTGTCCATGTCGCGCACGCCGCCATGGGAGTTGGTCGTCGCGCCGGCCGGATAGAGCTTTACCGCACGAATGAGGCCGCTCTTGAAGCCGGCTTCCACGTCGTCGGGATTGGTGTGCTCGGTGAGATAGAGCGTCATCAGCGGCTCGAACCGGTCGCCCTTGGGCAGGGCGGCGAGGATGCGGTCGCGATAGGCGCTTGCATCGGCGGTCGTGACAACAGGCGGCACGAGGTTCGGCATGATGATGGCGCGGGCGAAGTGGCGGCTGGTGTCGCCGATCACGCCCTCCAGCATGGCGCCGTCGCGCAGGTGCAGATGCCAGTCATCAGGCCGGCGAATGGTGATTTCTGTGGTCATCGGCGTCTCTCCCGCATTTTGAGGCTGCGATAGCATTCGCGGGGCGTCAGGACAATTCCTCAGAAGAGATCGATGTGCAGGTCGGCGGGCCGGGAGTTTTCCAGGATGCGTTTTCCGTTCGGGAGATCGTTGCCATAGAGCTTCCAGCCGATCTGGTCCTCGGGCAGGGCATAGCCCATCCAGCGCCGGCGCAGCCGCTCTTCCAGAACAGGGTAGGGCGGGCCGACGAAGATGGTGAAGTCGAAGACGCCGTCGAGCGCGTCCCAGGGCGCATCCTTGAAGAGAAGGTAATTGCCCTCGGCCAGCACGAAGCGCGTTTCGACGGGAATGGCGCGGGCGGCATTGATGGCGAGTTCGCGCGAACGGTCGAAGACCGGCACCAGCACCTCGCCCTCGGCCCGTTTCAGGGCCTTCACGATATCGACGAAACCGCGCCCGTCAAAACTTTCCGGCACGCCCTTGCGCGGCAACAGGCCACGCTCGGCCAGAATACCGTTGTCCATGTGAAAGCCGTCCATCGGCAGGATCTCGGCGCTCTCGCCGCGGGCGAGAAGGCCGTCGCGGAGGGCTTCGGCCAATGTCGACTTGCCGGCGGCCGGCGGGCCGGCAAGCCCGACGAGAAAGCGGCGCGCGTCCCCCGCGCGCCGCTGGAGTGCATCCACGATGGTGGGAGGCGAGATCATGCCGCAACGGCCTCCGAAGGCAGCTTGGCGCCCGTCATGAAGGCGACGGCGTCGGACATCGAGTAGTCCTTCGGATTGATGACGGTCAGCCGCCGGCCGAGCCGGTGGATGTGGATACGGTCGGCCACTTCGAAGACATGCGGCATGTTGTGCGAGATGAGCACGATCGGAATGCCGCGCCGGCGCACGTCGAGGATGAGTTCCAGCACGCGCCGGCTCTCCTTGACGCCGAGCGCTGCCGTCGGCTCGTCGAGGATGATGACCTTCGAGCCGAAGGCGGCCGCACGCGCCACCGCAACGCCCTGGCGCTGGCCGCCCGACAGCGTCTCCACCGCCTGGTTGATGTTCTGGATCGTCATCAGGCCGAGTTCCGACAGCTTGTCGCGGGCGAATTTTTCCATCGCCCCGCGGTCGAGCTTGCGGAACACATTGCCCATGATGCCCGGTTTGCGGATCTCGCGGCCGAGAAACATGTTGTCGGCAATCGACAGCGCTGGCGAGAGCGCGAGGTTCTGGTAGACCGTTTCGATGCCGGCTTTCTGGGCCTCGATCGGCGAGCGGAAGTTGATCACCTGGCCTTCGAGCCGGATTTCACCTTCGTCCGGCGTGATGGCGCCGGAGATCGCCTTGATCATCGAGGATTTGCCGGCGCCGTTGTCGCCGATCACGGCGAGGATTTCGCCGGGATAGAGGTCGAAATCGGCATTGTCGAGGGCGGTGACGCGGCCGTAGCGCTTGACCAGTCCGCGTGCGGTGAGAATGGGTTCGAGTGCCATCAGCCTGCTACCTTTCTGATCCACTGGTCGATTGCGACTGCCGAGATGATGAGGACGCCGATCAGGAGATAGGTCCATTGCGGGTCCGTGCCGATGAGGCGAAGGCCGAGCGAGAACACACCCACGATCAGCGCACCGAAGATCATGCCGAGGATCGAGCCGCGTCCGCCGAACAGCGAGAGGCCGCCGATCACCACGGCGGTGATCGATTCGATATTGGCGAACTGGCCGGCCGTCGGCGAGACCGAGCCGATGCGACCGATGAGCGCCCAGCCGGCGAGCGCGCAGATGAGGCCCGACAGCGTATAGACCGAGACGAGCATGCGCTTGACGTTGACGCCGGCCAGTTCCGCCGCGTCAGGATCGTCGCCGACCGCATAGACATGGCGACCCCAGGCGGTCTGGTTCAGCACGTACCAGAGCAGCGCGACGAGCAGCACCATGGCGATGACGCCATAGGTGAAGACCGCGCCGCCGAGCTTGAGGTTGTTGCCGAAGAATTGCAGGAGCGGCGCCTGGCTGGCGAGGTCCTGCGAGCGGATCGTCTCGTTGGCCGAATAGAGGAAGTTCGAGGCGAGGATGATCTGCCACATGCCGAGCGTGACGATGAAGGGCGGCAGCTTCATGCGGGCGACGAGCAGGCCGTTGATATAGCCGCAAAGCGCGCCGCAGGCCAGCCCGCAGACGACGGACACAGCGGGCGGCAGGCCGTAGCGGAAGGTGAACTGGCCCATCACGACGGACGACAGCACCATGATGGCGCCGACCGAGAGGTCGATGCCGGCGGTCAGGATGACCAGTGTCTGGGCAGCGCCCACGATGCCGACGATCGCCACCTGCTGGAGGATCAGCGTCATGGTGAAGGCGGAGAAGAATTTTCCGCCGAGAATGATGCCGAAGACCGCCACCGACAGCACGAGCACGATGAGCGGTACGGCAGACGGGCTGCCGTGCAGGAAATGCTGGAATTTCTGGATGGGTGTCTTGTCGTTCGTATCGAAGGACGCGACCTGCGTCGAACTGCCGGTCAATACCTTCTCGAATTCCTGCGAGGGTTGCGAACCCTGCAAGGGCTGCGAGCCCGTTGTTGTCTCACTCATGATCCTTTTCCTCCCCTTCCGATGCCGACCGTCGCGGCAGTGCCGGATAAATTGGGTGCGTGGACGTATCGGTAGAGACGCGTTCGCGCACCTGCCGCCTTCTTCGGGCGGCCTTCTCCGCGCAGCGGCCATGATACAGGACCGCTGATCATTGGGGAGAAAGGTGCCCACGTCTTTTCGCGATTGTCAAAACAAGGGTGCGTTTTTCGCGACCCGATCCGTCCGTAGCGGATGGCCGGCCCGGTCAAACCGGGCCGGCGGGGGCATCAGCCCCAGCACTTGTCCTTGCCGGCCTTGGTGTCGATCGACTCGACGCCTGCTGCCGGCTTGTCCGTCACGAGGGCGACGCCCGTGTCGAAGAAGTCCTTGCCTTCGGTGGCCTTCGGCTTCTCGCCGGTGTCGGCGAACTTCTTGATCGCCTCGACGCCGAGTGCTGCCATCATCAGCGGATACTGCTGCGAGGTGGCGCCGATGACGCCGTCGATGACGTTCTGGACGCCCGGGCAACCGCCGTCGACCGACACGATCAGCACGTCCTTTTCCTTGCCGACGGCCTTCAGCGCTTCATAGGCGCCGGCAGCGGCCGGTTCGTTGATGGTGTGCACGACGTTGATGGACGGATCCTTCTGGAGAAGGTTTTCCATGGCGGTGCGGCCGCCCTCCTCGTTGCCGTTGGTCACGTCATGGCCGACGATGCGCGGGTCATCCTCGTCGCCGATCTTGTTGATGTCCTTCACGTCGATGCCGAAGCCCTTCATGAAGCCCTGGTCGCGCAGGACGTCGACCGACGGCTGCGAGGGCGTCAGGTCGAGGAAGGCGACCTTGGCGTCCTTGGCAGCATCGCCAAGCGTTGCAGCGGCCCACTTGCCGATCAGTTCGCCAGCGAGCAGGTTGTCGGTGGCAAAGGTCATGTCAGCGCTGTCGAGTGGTTCCAGCGGGGTGTCGAGCGCGATGACCAGCAGGCCGGCTTCACGCGCCTTCTGCACCGAGGGAACGATACCCTTGGTGTCGGACGCGGCAATCAGGATGCCCTTCGCGCCGTCGGCAATGCAGGTCTCGATGGCGGCAACCTGGCTTTCCGAGTCACCGTCGACCTTGCCGGCATAGGCCTTCAGCGTCACGCCGAGTTCCTTCGCCTTGGCTTCAGCGCCTTCCTTCATCTTGACGAAGAAGGGGTTGGTGTCGGTCTTGGTGATCAGGCAGGCGCTGACATCGGCGGCCGCGGCCGGCGAAGAGAAGGCCACACCGAGCGCAAGGGCGCCGAGAGCGGCGGAAATGATCGATTTCTTCATAGGTATCCTCCCAAGGACGAAACGGGATGCGCTCCTCTCCTGGAGCCATCCGGCAGCAGGGGGCCGTGCGGCTCCTCCGCCAGCCGACCCTGCTTCCGAGCTTGAGAAAAACACCAAAAGAAATGCCTGTCAATAAATAAATCGAATTGAATTATTAATTCGATGTGGCATGCTCTGATCAAGACAGGGCGCAGACCCCGGATGTCACATTTCCGATGGAAGAGCGGAAGGACAGCCGATAAGAGGACCTGAAAGGATGCATCGCATCCCCGAGGGTATGGGAGGAGACGATGAGCAAACATGCTGCGACGGCGCCTGCTGCGCCGGCCGAAATCCTCGACCCCAGCGGTGGCGCCAACCAGGTGCGTGTGCGCGCCTATAACGAGCGCCTCGTCATGTCGCTGGTGCGCCGGCACGGCAGCCTGTCCAAGGCCGATATCGCCCGTCGCAGCGGCCTTTCGGCCCAGACCGTCACCGTCATCATGCGCGCGCTGGAGGCCGAGGGCCTGCTGATGCGCGGCGAGCCGATGCGCGGCAAGGTCGGCCAGCCCTCCGTGCCGATGCGGCTCAATCCGGATGCGGTCTATTCGCTGGGTCTCAAGATCGGCCGCCGCAGCGCCGATATCGTGCTGATGGATTTCGTCGGCGGCATCCGCCGGCAGGTGCGGCTGACCTTTCCCTATCCGATGCCCGGCTCGCTGCTGGCCTTCGTCGAGGAGGGGCTGGCGGAGCTCGAGGCGTCGATCACGCCGGAGGAGCGCGCCCGCATCGCCGGCTTCGGCGTCGCCGCCCCCTTCGAACTGTGGAGCTGGGCCAGTGAGGTGGGGGCCCCGCAGGCCGACATGGACCAATGGCGCGGCGTCGATCTGGAGGCCGAGATCGCACGCCGCGTGCCCTATCCCGTGACCTTGCAGAACGACGCGACCAGCGCCTGCGCGGCCGAGCTGGTCTTCGGGCTCGGCCCGCAATATCCGGATTTCCTCTACCTCTTCATCGGCTCCTTCATCGGCGGCGGCGTGGTGCTGAATTCCGCGCTGTTCACCGGCCGGACGGGCACCGCCGGCGCCATCGGCCCGCTTCCCGTGCAGGGCCGCAACGGCGAGACGGTGCAGCTCCTCAAGATCGCCTCGATCTACCGCCTCGAGAACCTGCTGCGCGAACACGGCATCGATCCGAAACCCGTCTGGTATTCGCCCGACGACTGGGTGGATTTCGGCGCGCCCTTGCAGATCTGGATCGACGACACCGCGGCGGCACTCGCGCAGGCGGTTGTTGCCTCGGCGTCGGTCATCGACTTCTCGGCGGTCATCATCGATGGCGGCTTTCCGGCCTGGGTGCGCGAGCGTGTCGTCGCCGCCACGCGGGCCGCTGTCGCCCGGCTCGACCTGCAGGGTGTCACCATGCCCGAGATCGTCGAAGGCGCGGTCGGCAGCCGGGCGCGCTCTGTCGGCGGCGCCAGCCTGCCGCTGTTCTCCCGCTATCTTCCTGATCATAACGTCCTCTTCAAGGAGCTTGCCTGAATGTTGAAAGGTATCGACCCCATCCTGAGCCCCGAGCTGCTCTCGACGCTGCGCGCCATGGGCCATGGTGACGAGATCGCCATCGTCGACGGCAATTATCCCGGTGTCGAACATGCCCGCCGCCTCGTCCGTCTCGACGGTGTCGTGCTCATCCCCGCCGTCAATGCCGTTCTCTCGGTCATGCCGATCGACGATTTCGTCGAGGAGGCGATCTTCCGCTCGACCTTCCGCCAGGAGCGCGACACGCTGGAGCCCGTCCACCACGAGATCATCGCCTGCTGTGCCCGCCACGAGCCGGACCGCCAGGTCGTGCCGCTCGTCGGCGCCGATTTCTACAACCGCGTGCGCGCCGCCCATACGCTGGTGCAGACCAGCGAGCCGCGGCTCTATGCGAATGTGATCCTGCGCAAGGGCGTCATTTATCCCTGACCCTGTTCCGCCTGGAACAGCGGACGGCGAGCGGACATGAGACTTTCAGATCACCGGATGAGAGAGGCTCATCCTTAACCGATCAGGAGAGACCCCATGCGCAAGATCATCGTTTCCGCCGCCGTTGCCCTTATCGCCGCCGTCTCCTTCGCGGCTCCCTCGCAGGCCGGTTACTACAGCTACGATTACCAGCCGTACTGCTTCATCAAGAAGATCAAGTCCTACGACTACTACGGCAACGTCGTCATCAAGCGCATCAAGGTCTGCCGCTGATTTCTTCCTTTCGTCGATCCTCCCCGCCTGACCCGGCTCGAAAGAGCCGGGTTCTTTCTGTTTGAGCCCTTGAACGAAGCAAAAGGGCGTGGTTGTGTCGCGCGATATCGAAAGGGAGTATCGCATGCGGGTTCTGGTGGTGGAAAACGACAGGGTAACGCTGCTCGGGCAGATCGGCATTGCGCTTGAGGAAGCGGGCGCTCAGCTCGATATCTGCCGCCCCCATGCCGGCGACGCAATCCCCGCCGACGAGACCGCCCA
Source organism: Shinella sp. 20P9.1.1 (assembly GCF_057798995.1). Taxonomy (NCBI): domain Bacteria; kingdom Pseudomonadati; phylum Pseudomonadota; class Alphaproteobacteria; order Hyphomicrobiales; family Rhizobiaceae; genus Shinella; species Shinella sp. 20P9.1.1. The sequence continues at coordinate 26,764 of NZ_JBYOLC010000010.1, read as the reverse complement.
TGACGCCATCGTGGTCATGGGCGGGCCGCAGAATGCCCGCGACGACGAAAACCACGCCTATCTGCCGGATCTCGCCGCCCTGATGCGCCGCTTCGGCGATGCCGACAAATCCGTGCTCGGCGTCTGCCTCGGCAGCCAGCTTCTGGCACGGGCCTATGGCGCGGAGAACCTGATCGGCACCCATCCGGAATTCGGCTGGTGCCAGGTGGCGCTCACCAAGGACGGTGCCGGCGATCCCGTGCTGTCGGCGGCCGCCGGCAGCTTCCCGATCTTCGAATGGCACAGCGATTCCTTCACCCTGCCCGAGGATGCGGTGCGCCTTGCCGGCAATGCCGCCGCCGAAAACCAGGCCTTCCGCCTCGGCCGTGCCATCTACGGCACGCAGTTCCATTTCGAGGCGAGCCGCCCGGTCGTCGAGGCCTGGGTCGAGACCTTCCCGGACCTGATCCGGACCACCGCGCCTGAATGGCATGCGCGCCGCGACGCTCTTGCCGCCGAACACGGCCCGGTTGCCGACGCCACCGGCCTTGCGCTGGCCCGTGCCTGGGTGGCGACGATCGGTGCGGCGGAAGCCCGCCGCGTCGCCTAGAAACCGGCAATCGCGGCCGCGAACCGTCTTGCGGCCGCCTCCAGCACTTCGGGTGCAAAGCCGGAGAAGCCGATCACCAGACCCTGTCGCGGTGCGTGGGTGACGGCCATGGCCGAGAGTGCGCGCACACCCAGCCCGGCCTGACGGGCGATCTCGACGGCCTGCGTATCGGCAAGCGATGGGGGTAGCGTCGCAACCAGATGCAGACCCTGGTCCGGCACCGTGACGACAAGATTTTGCGCCGCCGAAAGCCCCGCCACCAGCGCATCCCGTGCCGCCTGCGCCTGCCGCCTTGCCCGCCTCAGATGCGCTGAAAAATTACCCTCGCGGAGGAGGTCGGTCAGCGCGGCCTCGGCCAGTGTCGGCGGGCTGCGGTCGGTGCGGATGCGCAGCGCGATGACCTCATCGAGCAGCGCCTCGGGGAGCACGGCATAGCCGAGCCGCAGGCCGGGAAACAGCACCTTGGAGAAGGTGCCGAGATAGATCACGCGGCCGCTGTCATCCATGCCCTGCATGGCGGCGAGCGGCGGGCCGGCGTAGCGGAATTCGCTGTCATAATCATCCTCGAGGATCCAGCCGCCGGTCTCCCGCGCCCAGTCGATCAGCGCAAGCCGGCGGCGCATGCTCATGGCGACGCCGAGCGGGAACTGGTGCGAGGGTGTGACATAGACCGCCTTCGCGCCCGGCACGGCCTGTCCGATATCAGCACCCTCCGCATCGACCGGCAGGCCGGTGAGAACAAGACCGGCGCCGGCAAGGGCTGCGCGGGCGCTCGGATAACAGGGATCTTCGATCATAACCCGGTCGCCGACGGCAAGCGCACTGCGGATGGCGAGGTCGATGCCCTGCTGTGTGCCGGTGGTAATCACGATCGAGCGCGCCTCGCAGCGCACGCCGCGCGCCTGCCGCAGATAGGCGGCGACGGCCTGGCGCAACGCATCGCCGCCGCGCGGATCGCCATAGTAGAAATGCTCCGGGCCGGGGCGGGCGAGGTGACGCGAAAGCAGCGTGCGGAACAGGCCGAGCGTGCGGGCATCGGCCATCGCCACGCCGAGCGTGCCCGGCAGCGGCATTTTGGGTGCGACGCTCTCCGATGGTGCGGGGATCGTGGGTTTCACCGTCGGCACGCGGCCGGCGACGAAGGTGCCGGCGCCGGTGCGGGCCTCGGCATAACCCTCGGCGATAAGCATTTCGAAGGCGGCGACCACGCTACCGCGCGATGTCTTCAGCCGGCCGGCAAGGTCGCGTGACGGCGGCAGCTTGGCGCCGGGCGGGATGCCGCCCGCCTCGATCAGCCGGCGCAGTTCGCGGTAGAGCGCCGGCGTGCGTTTTCCCGCCGTCGGCAGGACGGGAATGAGCGAGGACCAATCCGGAAGATTGGTCCTGATTTTTTCCTCTGAATTGGTGCTTTTTCGATCCAATGGCATGGCGCACCATGGCGGCACAGTGTTTGAAAGGCAAGAGCCGCATGACCGCCGAGACCGAAACCGCATCCTACCCCGTCACCCCGCGCAACCGCGTCAAGCGCATGCACGAGCGCGGCAGTTATGACCGCGAAGCGGTCCATGCCATCCTCGATGCGGCCATGCTCTGTCATGTCGCCTATGTCATCGACGGCCAGCCCTATGCCACGCCGACGCTGTTCTGGCGCAAGGGCGACACGCTCTACTGGCACGGCTCGTCGGCCAGCCGCATGCTGCGCCACCTGAAGGCCGGCACGCCCGCCTGCCTCACCGTCGCCCATCTCGACGGCCTCGTGCTCGCCCGCTCCGGCTTCAACCATTCGGCCAACTACCGCTCCGCCATGTGCTTCGGCACGGCGCGGCTCGTCGAGGACGAGGCGGAGAAGATTACGGCGATGCGCGACGTCGTCGACCGCTTCTATCCCGAGCGTAGCGCGCTGCTGCGCCCCATCACACCGCAGGAGGCCAAGGCCACGACGATCATCGCCATGGTCATCGACGATGCCGCCGCAAAGGTCCGCGCCAAGGGGGTCGGCGACGACGAGGCGGATTTCGCCCTGCCGATCTGGGCCGGCGTCATTCCCGTCACGACGGTGCTTGGGGAGGTGCAGGCCTGTCACCGGCTGGTGGACGGTGTCGACAAGCCGGAAACGCTGTCGATCTTCCCCGAGGGCGGCCGGCTCGATGCGGCGCTTCTGGAAGGGCAGCGGATCTACGAGGATGCCTGAGGCACTTGCACGAGCCATATCCACGCGGCGGATTTTCCGCCCGTGGGTTCAAAGAGCATTTCGGACGGGGCGCCGGTGGTGCCGCATCTGAAATAGGTAAAATGACACCTTCCGGCGCCCCGTTCGGCGGTTTTTGCCCGCGACTCCGGTCTCTCTGGGAGGATGGGTCTATGGGAACGGTGGCGTGCCTTTCCGTGGGAAAGCGCCATGCACGCCCTCAGACTTACGGTGCCGCAGCCATGGCCGCCGGTCGGCACCGTCTTCCATCGCGCCGGACAAACCGGGGAAACCCCTCGGACGTCATCCGGCGCCAAACCCGATCCCTTTGTGTGCCACACAGGCACGCCCGCCGAATTTATCGGGAGAAACGAAGGGAACGGTCCGCCGCCCCGCCGCTTCCCCCGGATCGCCGGAGGGAGACCATTTTCCGCGGACCCTTTCGATGAAGGCCTACGTCCTTCCCGCACCGAAAGCGCCGATCCCGCCTCGCTGCCACGCCTGGCAGTGTATCCGTGACGAGATGGTTGGGATTGTAGGCACAGGTTGAGAGGGCGGGGAAAATTGTGCTGCGGAGAGCGAGGATCGCGCACGCCTCCTGCTTGATTCTTGGCGGGGCGTGACGAATGGTGCGCACATGGAAGATATCACCGACATCCTCTCCTCCCTTCTGTCCGGCTTCGGCGTCGTGCTGGCGACCATTGGGGTGGTGCTCGCCTCCTATTTCGTCGCGCGCCGGCTGCTGCATCCGGGACAGGAGGGCGACAGGACGCTGGAAGTGGCGGGAAACGTCGCCGTGCGCGTCGCCACGCTGCACAGCCTCATTCTCGGCCTCGTCTATGCGCAGGAGCTGGACGACTACAAGGGCGTGCGCGCCACGCTGGTCGATGAAGCGATCGCAATCTCGGATGTCTTCAACGATGCGGGCCGCTATGGCGGCGCGATCACGCTGCCGGTACAGCAGGGGCTCGCGCGCTACGTCGCCATCGTCGTCGACGAGGAATGGGAACGGCTGGCGCATCGCGACGGGCTTTCGCCGCGGGCCTGGGAGGAGTGGAACGCCGTTTATGCGCGCGTGCTGGACCTGGCGCCGGCCACGGAACGCGAACGCTACCTGAGCGGCCATATGCGCGAAAAGACCGCGACCATCGCCCGCTACCGGCAGCTGCGCGAGGCGTCGTCGGCCGGCCGCTTCTCCGGCCTGTTCTGGGGACCGGCGATCATCGGCCTCATCATCATTTCGGCGGCCTTCTACGTCTATCGGCCGACCAAGACGCACCTCGTCCTGCTCTCGTTCTTCGGCGCCTATTCCGGCGTCATCCTGTTCTTCATCTTCGCCTTCTCCAATCCCTACGCCAACCCCGGCAAGCTGCCGCCGCGGCCGTTCGAGCGCCTGTTGAACGGTGATGTCGGCAAGGTGCTGCCGCCGCCATGAAGGCATCCGCGGCAAGAAAAAAGGGAGGCTGAGCCTCCCTTTTGCGTCTTATTCGTCGCCCATCTTGAGCGCGGCGATGAAGGCTTCCTGCGGGATCTCCACCTTGCCGAACTGGCGCATGCGCTTCTTGCCGGCCTTCTGCTTGTCGAGCAGCTTGCGCTTGCGGGTGGCGTCGCCGCCGTAGCACTTGGCCGTCACGTCCTTGCGCAGCGCCGAGATGGTCTCGCGGGCGATCACGTTGCCGCCGATGGCGGCCTGGATCGGGATCTTGAACATGTGCTTCGGGATCAGCTCCTTGAGCTTCTCGCACATGTCGCGGCCGCGCTTTTCGGCGGCCATGCGGTGCACCATCATCGAGAGCGCATCGACCGGCTCGCCGTTGACGAGGATCGACATCTTTACCAGATGGCCTTCCTTGTGATCGGTGATCTGGTAGTCGAAGGAAGCATAACCCTTGGAGATCGACTTCAGGCGGTCGTAGAAGTCGAAGACCACTTCGTTGAGCGGCAGGTCGTAGGTCAGCATGGCGCGCGTGCCGACATAGGTCAGCTCGATCTGGATGCCGCGGCGGTCCTGGCAGAGCTTCAGGATGCCGCCGAGATAATCGTCGGGCGTCAGGATCGTCGCGCGAATCCAGGGCTCGTGGATTTCCGAGATTTTCACGACGTCGGGCATGTCGGCCGGGTTGTGCAGCTCGCGCATCGTGCCGTCAGTCATGTAGAGCTGATAGACGACCGAGGGGGCCGTCGCGATCAGGTCGAGGTCGAACTCGCGCTCCAGACGCTCCTGGATGATTTCGAGATGCAGCAGGCCGAGGAAGCCGCAGCGGAAGCCGAAGCCGAGCGCGGCGGACGATTCCATTTCGAAGGAGAAGGAGGCGTCGTTGAGGCGCAGCTTGCCCATCGCCGAGCGCAAGTCCTCGAAATCGGCGGCATCGACCGGGAAGAGGCCGCAGAACACCACAGGCTGGGCCGGCTTGAAGCCCGGCAGGGCCTTTGCGGTCGGGCGCTTGTCCTCGGTGATCGTATCGCCGACGCGGGTATCGGCCACTTCCTTGATCGAGGCGGTGATGAAGCCGATCTCGCCGGGGCCGAGGCTGTCCATCGCGACCATCTTCGGCGTCAGCACGCCGACGCGCTCGATGGTGTATTTGGCGTCCGTGCCCATCATGCGGATGGTCTGGCCCTTGCTGATGCGGCCTTCGATGACGCGCACGAGAACCATGACGCCGAGATAGGTGTCGTACCAGCTGTCGACCAGCAGCGCCTTCAGCGGGGCCTTCTCGCCGCCTTCGCTCTTCGGCGCGGGCAGGCGCTTGACGATGGCTTCCAGCACGTCGGGAATGCCGAGGCCGGTCTTGGCCGAGATCAGCACCGCGTCGGAGGCATCGATGCCGATGACTTCCTCGATCTGTTCCTTGATGCGGTCGGGTTCGGCTGCCGGCAGGTCGATCTTGTTGAGCACGGTGACGAGCTCGTGGTTGTTGTCGATCGCCTGATAGACATTGGCGAGCGTCTGGGCTTCCACGCCCTGCGAGGCGTCGACGACCAGAAGCGACCCTTCACAGGCCGACAGCGAACGCGAGACTTCATAGGCGAAGTCGACGTGGCCGGGCGTGTCGATGAGGTTCAGCACATAGGTCTCGCCGTCGTTGGCCTTGTAGTGCAGGCGCACGGTCTGGGCCTTGATGGTGATGCCGCGCTCGCGCTCGATATCCATCGAATCGAGGACCTGTTCCGACATCTCGCGTTCGGCAAGGCCGCCGGTCGTCTGGATCAGACGGTCGGCGAGCGTCGACTTGCCGTGGTCGATATGGGCCACGATGGAGAAGTTGCGGATATGGTCGAGGGGCGTCGAAGTGTTGGTGCTCATGCGCGCCATATAGCAGCGCACTGGATTCCCGCAAAGCGGTAAATGAAGGGTTTCGGGACGGGAAGCGTCGCTATTCCGGGGCGTTCTGGCCTTCGACCAGCGCGCCGGCATTCGGCACCTGGGCGCTTCTGATCTCGAAGGTCTCGCGCGCTTCCACGGGCACCGTCTCGCGGCGGCGCAGGCGGTGGGCGACGAAAGCGGCGTAGGCGACCGCGACGGCCATGGCGGCATAGATGAAGGTTTTGGGGCCGAAGGTCGGCGTCAGCGCCGTGACGGCGAGCGGCACGAGGGTTGCTGCGGCCGACCAGGCGACGAGCAGCGTCGAGGCGAGCGGCACGAAATCCTCGGGATCCGTGCGGTCGTTGGCATGGGCGTTGGCGATGGAATAGACGCTTTCGGTCGCTCCCGCCCAGAGCGCGAAGACCAGCATAAGGATGACCAGCGCCTGGAAGGAGACGAAGAGCGCGGCGATGGCGGCTCCCGTGATGAGAAGGCAGGTGAAGATCAGCACGACGCGCCGGTCGATGCGGTCCGACAGGGTGCCGAGCGGATATTGCACGAAGAGCAGGCCGAACTGCATGACGAACATCAGGAGCGCCACGTCCTTCTGCCCGACATTGTTGGTGGCGGCATAGATCGGCGTAAAACCCTGCACGACCATGGAGAGGCCGCCGGCGGCGAGCACACCGATGAGCGCGACGGGCGAATTGCGCCAGGCCATGGCGAAATCCACGCTGACGCTGGCGGGTGCCGGCGGCGTCGGCAGCCGGGTCAGGCCGATCGGCAGGATGGCGAGCGTCGTGACGAAGATGGTGACGAGCGGCGCGAGATTGCCATCGGCCGGCATCTGGCCGAACAGCCAGGCGCCGACGCCGAGCCCCAGCACATAGGCCATGTAGAAGAACGACATGGCCTTGCCGCGCCAGCGGTTGTCGGCGGCGTGGTTCAGCCAGCTCTGGGCGATGATGAAATTGGCGTTGCCCGCCGTGCCATAGATGCCGCGTGCCAGAATCCAGAGGATCGGATTGACGCCGAGCGCCACGAGGAAGGCGGCGATGAGGACGAGCGCCATGGAGCAGGAAAACGCCCGCGCATGGCCGACGCGGCGGATGACCGGGCCGGCAAGGATGCAGCCGAGCAGGCCGCCGAAGGCGATGGCCGTGACGGCTGCACCGGGCGTCCAGGAGGGCGCATCGGCGCGCGACAGCACATAGGGCACATAGGCGAGCATGATGCCGTTGCCGATGGCGACGAAGGTCATCGAGACGACGATGGCGGTGATGGAAAAGAGCGACGACGCCCGCTGTGTTTCCCCCGCCATGTGCCGCTCCCTCCGATTCTCGTGCGGCCACCATATCCGGTCAGGCCGATGTCGCATTGTCGCCGGAGCGCCATGGACGAGAATTATTTTGGGATGAGGTCATGCCGGTTGACTCCATTATGCGGGAGAATTATTCCATGATAATGGAAAATGAAAGCGATCCCCTGGAAAGCGCCATCGGCGAGCGGCTGCGGCAGCTGCGCATGGCCCGCAACCAGACGCTGGACGACCTGGCCGGCGCCTCGGGCGTCAGCCGGGCGATGATCTCGCGCATCGAGCGCGGCGAGGCGAGCCCGACGGCGCAGCTTCTCTCGCGGCTCTGCGCCGCACTGGACCTGACGCTGTCGGCCTTCTTCGCCTTTTCGCAAGAGGCGGGCGATCCGCTGTCGCGGCGGGAGACGCAGACCGTGTGGCGCGATCCGGAAACCAGCTATCAGCGCCGTGCCGTTTCGGCCCCCAACACGGCCTCGCGCGTCGAGGTGATCGATGTCGAGTTTCCCGCCGGTGCGCGCATCGCCTATCCGCCGGAGACGGCCAAGGCCGGCATGACGCAGCATGTCTGGCTGTTTTCCGGGCGCCTGCGCATGACGGTTGCCGGAACCGTGCATGATCTTAACCCCGGCGACTGCCTCTATATGAGCATCACCGAGGGCCATGTCTTCGAAAATCCCGGCGATGCGCCGGCGCATTATGCCGTGGTGCTGGACCGCGGCAGAGCTTGAGGGACCGATGAACGATATCAGACTGCTCGACCATGCCGAAGCGCAGGCCCGCATCGGCGAATTGTCCGAGGTGCTGGCCGATTGTGTGGCGGGGGGCGCCTCCGTCGGCTTCATGGCGCCCTATGGGCCTGCCGATGCCGCGCCCTTCTGGCAAAGCGTGGCTGCGGCGGTCGGCGCGGAGGCGACGCTGCTCTTTGCCGCCGAGCGCGAGGGGCGCATCGTCGGCACGGTGCAGATCGGCATCAGCCAGATGCCGAACCAGCCGCACCGGGCGGATGTGAAGAAGCTGCTCGTCATGGAAAGCGAACGCGGCCGGGGCGTGGCGCGTGCCCTGATGACGGCGGCGGAAGCCGAAGCCGCAAGGCGCGGCAAGACCGTGCTGGTGCTGGATACCGCGACCGGCAGCCCGGCGGAAACCGTCTATGAACGGCTCGGCTGGCAGCGGGCGGGCGTCATTCCCGACTATGCGCTCTATCCGGACGGACGCTTCTGCGCGACAACCTTCTTCTACAAGCGCATCGGCGCATGACAAAAACCCGGATGCAGGGGACATCCGGGTTTTCGGGGAGGTCAGCGGCAGGCTGGATTATTTGCAGACCTTGATCTTCTTGATCACCAGGTTGCCGTAATAGTCGTAGGACTTGATCTTCTTGATGAAGCAGTGCGGCTTGTGGCCGTAGCCGTAATAGCCGGCCTGCGACGGGGCGGCGAAGGAAACGGCGGCGACGAGGGCGATGGTGGCGGAAACGATGATCTTGCGCATGGGGTCTCTCCTGAACTCGTTCGGATGAGCCTCTCTCATCCGGTGTGGCCAGACTTTCCCACGATCATCCGCCGCGCGCTGTTCCGCATGGAACAGGGCAGCGTTTATTCCGTCCCGATCTGGCGGATGGCGGCGAACAGCTCGCCGCCGAGCCTGAGCGCCGCGCCGCAGGCGACGACCATCTGCGGCAGGATCAGCCATTCCAGCGTCCAGGCGGCACCCGAGCGCTCCTGTTCATGCACCGCCGCCTGAGCGATGCCGCCAAGCTGGGCGGCGTTGAAACGGGCGAGCGTCACCAGCGCTTCGGCGGCGACCGGGTTCTGCTTGTGCGGCATGGCGGAGGAACCGCCACCGCCGGCAAGCATGATCTCGCCGCCGCGATCCGCCATCAGCGCGATGTCCTGCCCGACCTTGCCGAGGCTGCCGGTGATGGCCGCAAGCAGGCCAGCAAGCTCGCCGATGCGGTCGCGCTGGCTGTGCCATTGCGGCGCGTCGACGAGGCCGAGTTCATCGGCCAGCGCCGCACGCACGGCCGCTGCCTTGTCGCCAAGCTTTTCCAGCGTGCCCGCCGCGCCGCCGAACTGCACGGCAAGCCCCTCCAGCGCAAAGATCTCCAGCCGCTCGGCAACGCGCTCCAGCGGCTGGCGCCAGCTGTCGAGGCGGTCGGCCACGGTGATCGGAATGGCCGGCTGCATGCGCGTGCGCCCCATCAGGCTGTGCGCGCCGAACGTCGCGGCGAGAGCGGCCAGCCCGCTGATCAGCCCGTCCAGCCGCTCCTCCAGAAGGGGCAGGACGCGCGACAGGCGCAGCATCAGGCCGCTGTCGATGACATCCTGGCTGGTCGCGCCGAAATGCAGGTGTCTTGCATGCGGCTCGTTAACGGCGGCGTGCAGCTGCCGAACGAGATCCGGCACGACGACGCCATCACGCGCCGTCGCGGCACGCAGGCTAGCGACGTCAGGCGAGAAGCGATGCGCCGCGCGCGCGATGGCATGGGCCGCATCGACCGGAATGACCCCCGCCAAGGCCTCCGCCTTCGCCAGCGCCACCTCGAAGGCCAACATGGCCTCCAGCTCCGCCGCGGCGGAAAAGAACGACGCCACCTCCTCGTCGCCGACGAGGCCGGAGAGGTAGGGATGGTCGAAGGGCGAGACGGTCATGGGGTGCCTCTTTTCGGCGGATAGCGTGGGCGTGGGCTGGATGGGGCGTGGGGTTCAAGTCCTGACACGACCAAAGGAATGAAGGACGCCCGGATATAGAGCGGTGTGGAGCAGGTATTGTTGATTTCCGTACCGCGATACCCCCGACCGAAAGCGCCGCCAGCAATTAGTTAGTCGAGCAGAACGCCGGCTGAAGTTTACTATCAGCTCAGTTATCTTGAGTGATGCCTCGCCCCGAATCGCGCTGACATGTCAGTATCCGCAGTGACCCGTCCGCAGGTAGTTGAGGCGCGCTGCGGCGAGAGACAAAGGACCGTTGGGGCCTCCCCTCACAACGTGAGCGTCGGCGTCACTTTGACCATCATCTTCCCATCCGCAGCGTTCGCAGATCTCAAAACCTGCTGGTTCACATATGGTCAACGCACTGCAGCAGGGACACGGGAGGAGTCTCGGAGAAGTCATACTCCATCCTCGAACACGGCTGTGCATTTGTCCACCAGAACAGCGAGCGATAGGAAGTGAGCGTCATGTGCGGCAACTCCTTTTGTGACCTCCGGCTTTGATCCGATAATGCCCCTATAGGCAGAGCGGCCACCATGAGCGGCTTTAAATATCGAAAAACACGGTCTCCTTCTCACCCTGCAGATGAATGTCGAAGCGATAGTGATCGCCCTCACCCGACGCGATCAGCGTCGGAACACGCAAGCGGTGTTCGATGCGGGCGAGCACCGGGTCTTCGGCGTTGGCGGCCTCCTCGTCGGCGAAATACATCCTTGTGTTGAGGCCGAGATTGATGCCGCGGGCGACGATCCAAAGCGAAATGTGCGGGGCCATCGGGCGGCCGTCGCGGAAGGGGACGCGGCCGGGTTTGATGGTGTCGAAACGGTATTCGCCGGTCGTGCCGTCGGTGGCGCATCGGCCCCAGCCGGTGAAGTTGGGGTCGGCGCTGCCGCGCAGTTCGGACGGGCTGTTGTAGAGGCCGGCGGCGTCGGCCTGCCAGATTTCGAGGAGCGCGTCCTTCAGCGGCGTGCCAGTGCCGTCGAGCACGCTTCCGGTGATGGTGATGCGCCGGCCGAGCGTTTTGTCAGTGACCATGACGGCGCCGAGATCGGTGTCGTAGACGCCGCCGATGCCGGCATGGTTAGGCGTCAGGCCGATATGGACATAGGGGCCGGCGGTCTGCGAGGCGCTTTCCTTGAGATAGCCGAGGGACTGGACCATCAATTGCCCTCCATGCGGTTTTCGAACAGCGTCGAGCGGCGGCCGCGCAGCACGATGTCGAACTTGTAGGCGCGCGCATCCATGGGGATCGTGTTGCCCCAGTCGAGCGCGGCGATCAGCTGCTCGACGGCCGCCTTGTCCGGGATCGTCTGTACGATGGGACACTTCCAGATCATCGGGTCACCCTCGAAATACATCTGCGTGATCAGCCGCTGGGCAAAGCCGTGGCCGAAGACGGAGAAGTGGATATGCGCCGGGCGCCAATCGTTGACGCCGTTCGGCCAGGGATAGGGGCCGGGCTTGATGGTGCGGAAGGCATAACAGCCGTCCGCATCGGTGATGGTGCGGCCGCAACCGCCGAAATTCGGATCGAGCGGCGCGAGGTAGCTTTCCTTCTTGTGGCGATAGCGCCCGCCGGCATTGGCCTGCCAGAATTCGAGGAGCGCGCCGGGAACAGGGCGCGCCCGCTCGTCCAGCACCCGGCCGTGCACGATGATGCGCTCGCCGATGGCGCTTTCACCCGGTGTTGCGAAATTGTGGATCAGGTCGTTGTCGAGCTCGCCGAGAATCGAATGGCCGAAGACCGGGCCGGTGATTTCCGAGATCGTACCGTCGAGCGATAGAGCCGCCTTCTGCGGCGAGCGCAGCACGGAGGTCTTGTAGCCGGGGGTGAGGCCCGGCGGGTGCCAGAGGCGGTCGCGCGAGAAGAAGGCGCCAGTTTCGGGTTTTCGGTTGGGAAGATCGTTCATCGTCGCCTCAGGCCGCCTGTTCCGCATCCATATCCGCAAAGACCTGTTTGGCCACGCGGATCGCCCGGTTGGCGGCGGGCACGCCGGCATAGATGGCGACATGCAGCAGCGCCTCGGCAATGTCCGCGCGTGTCGCGCCGGTATTGGCGGTGGCGCGCACATGCATCGCCACCTCCTCGTCATGGCCAAGCGCTGCGAGCAGCGCGATCGTCACCATGGAGCGCTCCCGCTTCGTCCAGCCGGGGCGCGACCAGACGGTGCCCCAGGCGCTTTCGGTGATCAGCGCCTGGAAGGGCTGGTCGAAGGGCGTGGCGGCGGCGCTGGCGCGGTCGACATGGGCGTCGCCCAGCACGGCGCGGCGCGTCGCCATGCCCTGCCGGTAGCGCTCGGATTGCGGTTCAGGCATGCAGCTTTCCTCCGGCGGGGATGGTGTCGATGAAGGCGCGGATCATCTCGGTCAGCATTTCCGGCTGCTCGACGCAGGGAATGTGGCCGGCATCCTTGATGACCTCGTAGCGCGCGCCGTGGATGAGTTTGGCCATGGACAGCACGACATCCGGCGGCGTCGAGCCGTCCTGATCGCCGACGACGCAGAGGGTGGGCACGGCGATGCGCTTCGCCTCCTCGGTGAGGTCGGCATCGCGCAGCGCCGCACAGGTGGCGGCGTAGCCGACGGCGGACTGGCGGGTCAGCATGGTGCGGTAGCCGTGATAGGCGGCGTTTTCCGGCCGGCGGAAGGCGGGGGTGAACCAGCGTTCCATGATGCCGTCGGCAAGGCTCTCGATGCCCCTGGTCTCGACGCTTTCGATGCGGGCGTTCCACATCTCGGCCGTGCCGATCTTGTGCGCGGTGTCGCAGAGAACGAGGCCTTTCACGAGATCCGGGCGCTTCGCCTCCAGCCCCTGGGCGATCATGCCGCCGACGGAGAGGCCGCAGATGATGGCCTCCCGGACGTTCAGCCGGTCGAGCAGGGCGGCGAGGTCGAGCACATGGTCGTCGATCGAATAGGGCACCTGACCGAGATCGGACAGGCCATGGCCGCGCTTGTCATAGGTGATGATCGGGAAATCGCCGGCAAGGCGCACCACGACGTCGCGCCAGATGCGGAAATCGGTGCCCAGCGAATTGATGAAGACGATGACCGGCTTGCCGGCCGGCCCGCCGATCAGCTGGTGATGCAGGATCACGTCGTTGACGGTTGCGAATTGCACGTCTGTCTCCTCCCGTTGCCGCAGATTGATCCTTCAATCCGGTTCGGTAAAATGATATTTTCGGCCGATCTGATAACTCATAGGTTATGAAAAGCGTGATCGACAGCCGTATCAAGGTCCGCCATCTCCAGACCTTTGTCGAGGTGGCGCGCCAGAAGAGCGTGATGAAGGCGGCCGGCCTCCTGCATGTCAGCCAGCCGGCGGTGACGAAGACCATCCGCGAGCTGGAAGAGGTTCTGGATGTCGCCGTCTTCGAGCGCGACGGGCGCGGCATCCGCATCACCCGCATGGGCGAGGTGTTCCTGCGCCATGCCGGTGCGGCGCTCGCGGCGCTGCGGCATGGGCTCGATTCGGTCTCGCAGGCGCGGGCGGGCGAAGCGCCCCCGGTGCGCATCGGTGCGCTGCCCACTGTCTCGACGCGCATCATGCCCAAGGCGATGCGGCTCTTTCTGGCGGAAGAGACCGGGGCGCGGATCAAGATCGTCACCGGGGAGAATGCGGTGTTGCTGGAACAGTTGCGTCTCGGCGATCTCGATCTCGTCGTCGGACGGCTGGCCGCGCCCGAGCAGATGACCGGCTTTTCCTTCGAGCATCTCTATTCGGAAAAGGTGGTTTTTTGCGTGCGCGCCAGACATCCCCTGCTTTCCGGGGGTGCTGTTTTTGCCGGACTCGATGCCTATCCGGTGCTGATGCCGACAGAGGGCTCGATCATCCGGCCTTTCGTCGAACGCTTCCTGATCGCCAACGGGATCGCCGATGTGGCGAACCCGATCGAGACCGTCTCCGACGCCTTCGGCCGCGCCTTCGTGCGCGACAGCGATGCGGTCTGGATCATCTCCGAAGGGGTGGTGGCGGGCGATATCGCCGAGGGCGTGCTGGTGGCGCTGCCGATCGATACGAGCGAGACGAAGGGCGCCGTCGGCCTCACCATGCGGGCGGAGGTTGCCCCCTCCCTGCCGCTCGCCATTCTTATGCAGACGATCCGCGAGGTGGCGGGTGCGGTGGCGCCGCGGGCCTGACGGCGGTTGCGTCCGGCTGCCCGTCATGTCAGCCTCGCGCTCCAAACCGCACGAGGAGGGTGCTGCATGATCATTCAGGCCTGCATCAACGGCGCGCGCGACGCGGCCTTCCATCCGGCCTTGCCGCTGACGCCGCAGGCGATGGCGGCCGATTGCCTTGCCTGCATTCTGGCGGGCGCCGGCGAAATCCATCTGCATACGCGTGGCGCGGATGGGCGCGAGAGCCTTGCGGCCGAGGTGATGGACGAAACGATGCGGCTGGTGCGCGCGGCCGTGCCCGGCACGCTGGTCGGCGTTTCCACCGGAGACTGGATCGAGAAGAGCGATGCGCGCACGCTTGCGGCCATCGCCGCCTGGCGGGAGCTGCCGGACTACGCCTCGGTGAACCTGTCGGAACCGGCCGCACCCGCCGTCATGCAAGCCCTCTCGGCGCGCGGCGTGGGGATCGAGGCGGGGCTCGCCTCGGTTGCCGATGCGGAGCGGCTTGTCGGCCTCACGCTGGAGCGGCCGCCCTTGCGCATCCTCATCGAGATCGGCGAGCAGGATTTTGACGCGGCGACGGCGGTTGCGGAGGGCATTCATGCGGTTCTCGACAAGGCCGGCCTGCGCCGGCCGGTCCAGCTGCATGGCATGGACGAGACGGTCTGGCATTTTACCGGGATTGCGGCCATCAGGCGATGGTCGACGCGTGTCGGTCTGGAAGACGGGCGGATGCTGCCGGACGGAACGGTGGCGGCGGACAATGCGGCGCTGGTGCGGGCGGCGGTGGAAATCTACCGGCAGATAGCCGCTCAATAGGGCAGGCCGACATAGTTCTCCGCCAGCACCGTCTCGGCGGCGCGGGAATGGGTGAGGTAGTCGAGCTCGGCTTCCTGGATATTCTGGTCGAAGGCGCCGGTGCCGGGGAAACGATGCAGCATGCTCGTCATCCACCAGGAAAAGCGCACGGCCTTCCAGACGCGGGCGAGCGCCTTCTGCGAATAGGCGTCGATGCCGGCATTCGAGCGCTCCGCGTAGTGCTCGATAAGGCCGCTTGCGAGGTAATGCACGTCGCTTGCCGCAAGATTGAGGCCCTTCGCGCCGGTCGGCGGCACGATATGGGCGGCGTCGCCGACGAGGAACAGCCGGCCGAACCGCATCGGCTCGGCGACGAAGGAGCGCAGCGGCGCGATGGACTTTTCGAAGCTCGGCCCCGTCACCATCGCCGCGGCATGATGGGCGGGCAGGCGGCGGCGCAACTCGTCCCAAAAGCGGTCGTCCGACCACGCCTCGATCTTCTCGTCCAGCGCGCACTGGATGTAATAGCGGCTGCGGGTGAGCGAGCGCATGGAGCAGAGCGCGAAGCCGCGGGGATGATTGGCATAGATCAGCTCGTGATCGACCGGCGGCACCTCGGCGAGAATGCCGAGCCAGCCGAAGGGATAGACCTTCTCGAAGGTGCGGATGGCCTGTTCCGGCACGGCCTTGCGGCTGGCGCCGTGAAACCCGTCGCAGCCGGCGATGAAATCGCAATCGATGCGATGCGTCACGCCGTCCTTCTCATAGGTGACGTAGGGCGATCCGCCGTCGAAACCGTGCGGCGTGACATGGCTCGCCTCGTAGATCGTTAGCCGGCTTTCGGCCTCGCGCGCCTCGATCAGGTCCCGCGTCAGTTCGGTCTGGCCATAGACCATGACGCGTTTGCCCTCGGTGAGATCGAGCAGGTCGATGCGGTGGTCGCGGCCGTCGAAGGCGAGTGAGAAGCCGTCATGCGGCAGGCCCTCCGCCTTGAGGCGTGTGCCGACACCGGCGGCTTCCGCCAAGCGAACCGTGCCTTCCTCCAGCACGCCGGCCCGCACGCGCGACAGGATATGCGCGCGGCTGGAACGGTCGAGAAGGACGGTGTCGATACCGGCCTTGCCCAGCAACTGGCCGAGCAACAGGCCCGACGGACCCGACCCGATGATGACGATCTGAACGCGCATGATGTCCTCTCCCTGACATTTCGCAAAGTTTCGGGAAGCCGGCGGGCTTGCGCAATGGACGGATCGCGCCTTCACTTGTACAAAACGAACATTGCCATCGGGAGGCGGCGACATGGCGAAAACCGTTCCGACCTACGATCTCTATGGCGAAAGGGCGGGAAACAGGCCGGATTTCTGGCTGCATTGCGAGACGATACCGTCACGCAGCAGTCTTCATCGCTATGAGATCGGCCTGCACCGGCACGAGAGCTTTTTCCAGATCCTGTACATTTCCGCCGGATCGGGCGACGCGCGGTTCGGCGCCGAAACAGTGGCGCTGACGCCGCCGGCCATCGTCACGATGCCGCCGGCGGTCGATCACGGGTTCCGCTTTTCCCGCGATGTCGATGGTCACGTCTTCACCCTGCTCGGCTCGCATCTGCGCCTTTCCGGCGAGGTGGGGCGGTTTGCGGCCGAGCCCCGCGTGACGCCGCTCGATGCCGGCGATCCGGATGGCGGCTTCGTGTTGGCGGCGCTGGAGCGGCTGGCCGGCGAATGGGCGGGGCGGCGCGGCGGCCGCACGGACCTGATGGAGGCCTATCTGGTCTCGGTGCTGACGCTTGCGGCACGGCTGTGGAGCCGGGACAACCCCACGCAAGGGGTGGGTGAAGCGACGGGCGAGACGGCGCGGCGCATGGAGCATCTCAACGGCCTGATCCAGCAGCATTTCCGCAGCCAGAAGCCGGCGCAGTTCTATGCGCGGGAAATCGGCATTTCGCCGACCCATCTCAACCGCGTCGTCAAGGCGGCGACTGGGCTGACGGCGCATGCCTATATCGTGCGAAAGCTGATCGACGAGGCGAAGCGCGCGCTGGTCTTCACCGAGGCGACGGCGCAGGAGATCGGCCTTGCCCTCGGTTTTGCCGATGCCGCCTATTTTTCCCGCTTTTTCCTGCGGGCGGCGGGCGCCACGCCACGTGCCTTCCGGCTGGCGGAGCGGGCGCGGCTGGCGGCTCAGTCGTCGGAATAGCGCTCTTCCGCCCAGGGGTCGCCGCGCATGTGATAGCCGTTGCGCTCCCAGAACCCGGCCTGGTCGCCGGGCAGGAAATCGATACGCGTCAGCCACTTGGCGCTTTTCCAGAAATAGAGATGCGGCACGACGAGGCGCATCGGCCCGCCATGTTCGGCGGAAATCGGCTTGCCCTCCCAATGGGTGGCGAGAATGGCGTCCTCGGCGGCGAAATCGGCCAGCGGCAGGTTGGTCGTGTAGCCATCATAGCTCGTCAGCATCACGAAATTCGCTTCCGGCCGGGGCATCACCAGATCAAGCAGGTCTCGCGTGGAAACACCTTCCCAGCGGTTGTCATAGCGCGACCAGGTCGTCACGCAGTGGATGTCCGACAGTTTCCGGCTTTGCGGCAAGGCGAGAAAGTCCGTCCAGCCGAAGGAAACAGGGTTTTCCGCGCCGCCCTTCACATCGAGCCGCCAGCTTTCCGGGGGGATGACCGGTTGCTGGCCGAGATCGAGCACGGGCCAGTTCGTCACCAGATGCTGGCCGGGCGGCAGGCGGTCGGTTTCCGGCCGGGCGATGCGGCCGGTCAGGAACTTGCCCTGGTCTGCCCATTGGCGCTTGGTGCGGGTGAGCTTGCTCTCGTCGTCGGGCATGGCGGCCTCCTGTTGCGCTGCAAAAGGTGGGGGCCATGCGTGCGGTCTGTCAAGATCAGGCGAGCAGCGGCCGCAGCGCCGCCTGCACCGCGCGCATCGCCGGCAGGTAGCGTTCGACCATTTCTTCCGCGGCGGCATGGGCGGCCGGTGCGCCGATATTGAGGGCGGCGACCGTGCGGCCGCGGGCGTTTTCCAGCGGCACGGCGATGGAGCGCAGGCCGATCTCGAGCTCCTGGTCGATCAGGGCGAAACCCTGTTTGTGGACCTTCGAGAGTTCCTCCAGCAACGCGTCGGGATCGGTCTTGGTGAAGGGCGTGTTGGCCTTGCGCTCGGAAGCCTCGATGATGGCGCGGGCGTCCGCCTCGGGGAGGGCTGCGAGCAGCACGCGGCCCATGGAGGCGCAATAGGCCGGCAGGCGCGAGCCGGCCATCAGGCTGATCGACATGACGCGCTTCTGCGCGGCCCGCGCGACATAGACGATATCGGCGCCATCGAGCACCGAGGCGGACGCGCTCTGGCCGACGGTTTCGGACAGCTGGTCGAGAAACGGCTGGACGAGCCGCGGCAGCGGGGTCGCCGAGAGATAGGCATGGCCGAGCCGCAGGATTTTCGGCGTCAGCTCGAAGAACTTGCCGTCATAGGCGGCGTAGCCGAGTTCGGCGAGGGTGAGCAGGCATCGCCGCGCCGTCGCCCGGTCGAGGCCGGTTTCCCTGGCGATATCGGTGATGGTGAGGCGCGGCTTCGTCTCGCCGAAGGCCTCGATGACCCGCAGGCCCTTGGCGAAGCCGCCGATGAAGTCCGTTTCCCGCATGGTTGTTCCCGTCGCTGAATGGATGCTCTCCTCCTCCCGACGTCATCCTCGGCCTTGAGCGAGGATCCACGCGGCACGCGCGGCGGGTGGATGCTCGGGTCAAGCCCGAGCATGACGGAGGAGAGGGCAGTGCATGCCGGCTAGTCAATCCATTTTGTGCGTATATTGAACAAAAGTCAAATAACGCACAAAATGCATTGCCGCTCTTCCCCTTCG
Source organism: Shinella sp. 20P9.1.1 (assembly GCF_057798995.1). Lineage (NCBI taxonomy): Bacteria > Pseudomonadati > Pseudomonadota > Alphaproteobacteria > Hyphomicrobiales > Rhizobiaceae > Shinella > Shinella sp. 20P9.1.1. The sequence continues at coordinate 7,879 of NZ_JBYOLC010000010.1, read as the reverse complement.
GATCTACCTCTCTTGCCGACATCGGGAGATTGGCATGGACAAGAGCATCTCAAGTCTGGCGGAAGCGGTATCGGGCATCGGCGACGGAGCGACGGTGATGATCGGCGGGTTCGGCGGCTCCGGCGCGCCGATCGAGCTGATCCACGCCCTGATCGATACGGGGGCGAGGGACCTCACCGTCATCAACAACAATGCCGGCAACGGACGCGTCGGTATCGCGGCGATGATCGATGCGGGGCGGGTGCGCAAGATGATCTGCTCCTTCCCGCGCTCCTCCGATCCGCGCGCCTTCACGGAAAGCTATCTGGCCGGGAAAATCGAATTGGAACTGGTGCCGCAGGGCACGCTGGCCGAGCGCATTCGCGCCGGCGGCGCGGGCATTCCTGCTTTCTACACGCCGACGGGTTTCGGCACGGAACTCGCCGAGGGCAAGCCGGTCGCGGAATTCGATGGTCGCATGTATGTGCAGGAACGCTGGCTGAAGGCGGATTTCGCGCTGATCAAGGCGCATGTCGGCGATCTCAACGGCAATCTCACCTACAACAAGGCCGCCCGCAATTTCAGCCCACTGATGTGCATGGCGGCGGGCAAGACCATCGTGCAGGTCTCCCGGCTGGTGCCGCCTGGCGGCATCGATCCCGAACAGGTCGTTACACCGGGCATCTTCGTCGACCAGATCATCGAAGTCGCTAATCCCGGCCAGGAAGAAGCGCTGATCCGTGCAGGAGTGGCCTACGCATGACTATCGATACACGCGAAGACATCAAGCTTTCCAACGCCCAGATTGCCTGGCGCGCCGCACAGGACATTGCCGACGGCGCCTATGTGAACCTCGGCATCGGCTTTCCCGAGATGGTGGCGCGCTACCAGCCCGAAGGACGCGAGGTGATCTTCCATACGGAAAACGGCATTCTCGACTTCGGCGAGGCGCCGCCACCGGGTGAAGAGGACTGGGACCTGATCAATGCCGGCAAGAAGGCGGTGACGCTGAAGCCGGGTTCGGCCTTCTTCCACCATGCCGACAGCTTCGCCATGGTGCGCGGCGGGCATCTCGATGTGGCGATCCTCGGCGCCTACCAGGTGGCCGAGAACGGCGACCTTGCCAATTGGCGCGTCGGCGCGAAGGGCGTGCCGGCGGTGGGAGGCGCGATGGATCTGGTGCATGGCGCAAAATCGGTCGTCGTCATCACCGAACATGTCACCAAGAACGGCGAACCGAAGCTGGTGGAGCGTTGCAGCTTTCCGCTGACCGGTGTCGGCTGCATCACCCGCATCTATACCAGCCATGCCGTCATCGACGTTTCCAACGGTCGCTTCGTGCTGCGTGAAAAGCTTGAAGGCATGACGGTCGCGGAATTGCAGGCTATGACGGGCGCGACACTCCATCTCGACGGCCCCGTCGCCGACCTCGTCGTGCCGGAACTCTGAGGAATATCATGTCTGACGCCTATATCTGCGATTATATCCGCACGCCCATCGGCCGTTTCGGCGGTTCGCTCTCGTCCGTGCGCGCCGACGATCTCGGCGCCATCCCGCTCAAGGCGCTGATGGCGCGCAACACGGGTATCGACTGGGAGGCCGTCGACGACGTGATCTATGGCTGCGCCAACCAGGCGGGCGAGGATAACCGGAACGTCGCGCGCATGTCGTCGCTGCTGGCGGGCCTTCCGGTTTCGGTCTCGGGCACGACGATCAACCGTCTCTGCGGCTCGGGCATGGATGCCGTCATTGCCGCCGCGCGCGCCATCAAGGCGGGTGAGGCGGACTTGATGATCGCCGGCGGCGTCGAGAGCATGAGCCGCGCGCCCTTCGTCATGCCCAAGGCGGAGACGGCGTTTTCGCGGAACGCTGAAATCCACGACACGACGATCGGCTGGCGCTTCGTCAATCCGGTGATGAAGAAGCAGTACGGCGTGGATTCCATGCCGGAGACCGGCGAGAACGTTGCCGAAGAGTTCAAGGTGTCGCGCGAGGACCAGGATGCCTTTGCCCTGTGCTCGCAGGCCAAGGCGGCTGCGGCGCAGGCGAATGGCCGTCTGGCCAAGGAGATCACACCCGTGACCATTCCGCAGCGCAAGGGCGATCCGATCGTGGTGGAGAAGGACGAGCATCCGCGTGCGACGACTATGGAGGCGCTCGCCAAGCTCGGCACACCCTTCAGGAAGGAGGGCGGCACGGTGACGGCGGGCAATGCGTCGGGCGTCAATGACGGTGCGGCGGCACTGATCGTCGCCTCCGAGGCGACGGTGAAAAAATATGGCCTGACCCCGATCGCCCGCATTCTCGGCGGCGCCATGGCCGGCGTGCCGCCGCGCATCATGGGCATCGGCCCCGTCGCGGCCACGGAGCGCCTTTGTGCCCGCCTCGGCCTCAAGCTCTCGGATTTCGACGTGATCGAACTCAACGAGGCCTTCGCCTCGCAAGGCCTCGCCACGCTGCGCCAACTCGGCATCGCCGACGATGCCGGACAGGTCAATCCGAATGGCGGTGCCATCGCACTCGGTCATCCGCTCGGCATGTCCGGTGCGCGTATCACAGGGACTGCGGCGCTGGAATTGCAGCTCACCGGCTGCCGGCGCTCGCTGTCCACCATGTGCATCGGCGTCGGACAGGGCATTGCGGTGGCGCTGGAGCGGGTCTGAGTCACTGTGTCCGGGCGGTTGACAAGCCGCCCGGCATTTCGCACCCATGCGGTCCGATATTTTCGTTTCGATGACGGCCCGCTCATGTCCAAGACCACCCGCGCCACCCAGGCCCTCGCCAAGGCCGGCGTTTCCTTCACCCTCCATACCTATGACTACGACCCGACCGCCGACCGGGTCGGCATCCAGGCCGCCGAGGCCTTGGGGGAGGATCCGGCGCGCGTGCTGAAGACGCTGATGGCGGAGGTGGATGGCAAGCCGGTCTGCGTGATCGTGCCCTCCGATTGCGAGGTCAGCATGAAAAAGCTCGCCAGCGCCTTCAAGGGCAAGTCGGCCAATATGATGAAACCCGCCGATGCCGAGCGGCTGACCGGCTTCGTCGTCGGCGGCATCAGCCCGTTCGGGCAGAAGAAACACGTGCCGACGGCCATCGAGGAGACGGCGCTGGTGCATGAGGCCGTCTATATGAACGGCGGCCAGCGTGGCTTGCAGGTGCGGCTTGCGCCGCGCGATGTCCTGACGGCGCTGAAGGCGATTTCCGCATCCGTCATCGCCTGATTGCGCCTTCTCATTCGGCGCTCCGCACACTAAGTTTCATTCATCGATTTCAGAAAGACAGGCCTGTCATGACATACCCCGCCAATTCCGCCGCCGCCGTTGATCCCGCAAAACTCGACAAGCTCGCCGAGGTCGCCGTGCGCGTCGGCCTGCAGCTTCAGAAGGGGCAGGACCTCGTGATGACGGCGCCGATTGCCGCGCTGCCGCTCGCCCGCCTCATCACCAAACACGCCTACAAGGCCGGCGCCGGCCTCGTCAGCACCTTCTATGCCGACGAAGAGGCGACCCTCGCGCGCTATCACAATGCGCCGGACGAGAGCTTCGACCGTGCCTCGGACTGGCTCTACGAGGGCATGGCCAAGGCCTATGCCAATGGCGCGGCGCGCCTCGCTATTGCCGGCGACAACCCGATGCTGCTTGCCAATGAGGACCCGGCCAAGGTCGCCCGCGCCAACAAGGCCAATTCCATGGCCTACAAGCCGGCGCTGGAGAAGATCGCCAATTTCGACATCAACTGGAACATCGTCTCCTATCCGAACCCGTCCTGGGCCAGGCAGGTGTTCCCGAATGATCCGGAAGACGTGGCGGTCGAAAAGCTCGCCAATGCGATTTTCGCCGCCTCGCGCGTCGATGTCGCCGATCCCGTCTGGGCCTGGGCCGAGCACAATGCCGGCCTCGCCAAGCGTTCGGCCTGGCTGAACGGCGAGCGTTTCGCAGCCCTCCACTTCACGGGACCGGGCACCGACCTGACGGTTGGCCTCGCCGACGGCCACGAATGGCACGGCGGCGCGTCCACGGCGAAGAACGGCATCACCTGCAATCCGAACATCCCGACGGAAGAAGTGTTCACGACGCCGCACGCGCTGCGCGTCGAAGGCCATGTCTCCTCGACCAAGCCGCTGTCGCATCAGGGCACGCTGATCGACGACATCCAGGTGCGCTTCGAAGGCGGCCGGATCGTCGAGGCGAAGGCCTCGAAGGGCGAAGCGGTGCTGAACAAGGTGCTGGACACCGACGAGGGCGCGCGCCGGCTCGGTGAAGTGGCGCTGGTGCCGCATTCCTCGCCGATCTCGGCGAGCGGCATCCTGTTCTACAACACGCTGTTCGACGAAAATGCCTCCTGCCATATCGCGCTCGGCCAGTGCTATTCCAAGTGCTTCCTCGATGGCGCAAACCTTTCACCGGAACAGATCCGCGCGCAGGGCGGCAATGAAAGCCTCATCCACATCGACTGGATGATCGGCTCCGACAAGGTGGATATCGATGGTATCCGCAATGACGGCAGCCGCACTCCGGTCATGCGCGGCGGCGAGTGGGCCGGCGAGCGCGGATGACCCATCTCGGCGTGATCGGCGGCGGTGGCTGGCTGGCCGGGGCTCTGCTCCGGCCGGTTCTGACCGACCGCATCATCAAACCCGCCGATCTCGTCTTGTCCTCGCGCTCCGGCAATATTTCGGGCTTCGAAGCCTGGCCGGGCGTGCATATGACGACGGACAATGCGATCCTCGTCGATGCCTCCGACGTCATCCTCCTCTCCATCCGCCCGGCCGATATCGAGGCGCTGCAGCTGGATCTGCGCGGGCGCTTCGTGATCTCGGTCATGGCGGGCGTGACGGCGGAAGAGATTTCCGACCGGTTTGGCGCACAGCGCATCGTGCGGGCGATGCCGAATGCCTGTGCCGAACAGCGCCTGTCCTTCACGCCGTGGTTCGCAACACGGGATGTGCGCCGATCGGAGCTGGACTTCGTCCGGCGGTTCTTCGCCGCGTCCGGCCGCGAGCATGTCATCAGCGGGGAATACGAGCTGGATTACTTCACGGCGTTGACCGGGTCGGGCGCGGCCTTTCCGGCACTGATGGCGGACGCGATGATCCGTCACGCCATCGAATCCGGCATCGACCCTGATACGGCCGACATCGCGGTGCGTCAGCTTTTCCTGGGCGCTGCGACGCAGATGGCCGGCATTGCGCAGACACCCGCCGACATCGTTGAACTCTTCATGGAATATCGCGGCACCATGGCCGCCGGCCTCTCCGCCATGGTCGAGGCCGACCTTGCCCATGCCGTCTTCAAAGGGCTGACGGCCGCGCGGCGGAAGGCGCAGCGCGCGGACTGACCGTCTTAGCCGCCGGGGCCGACTGCGCCCATTGGCTGAGCCAGACGCTCGCGAGAACCACCACCATGCCGGCGATCTGGAGCAGGTTGAGATCCTGCGCCAGCAGCGCCCAGCCGAGCACGACGGCGACGAGCGGGCTGAGGAAGCCGAGCGGCGAGACGGTCGCCGGGTCGAGCCGCGACAGGCCGCGGAACCAGACGATATAGGTCAGCGCCGCACCGATGCCGCCGAGATAGACGAAGCCGAGCAGGTTCTGCACGGAGGGAGCCGGCAAAGCGGGTTCGAAGAACAGCGCGACGGGCACCAGCAGCAGGCCGCCGGCCGTCAATTGCCAGGCGGTGAAGGTGAGCGGCGGCACGGGCGGCTGCCAGTGGCGCGATAGAACCGTGCCGAAAGCCATAGAGACCGCGCCGGCAAGGCCGGCGGCGATGCCGATCGGATCGAGATGGGCAGCCGGTGTCAGCACGAGAAGCGCGACCCCGCCGATGCCCGCAAGGCCGGCGACGACGGCAAGCGGACGCACCGCCGTTCCCATCACGGCGCGCGACAGGCCGAGGACGATCAGCGGCTGGATGGCGCCGACGGTCGCGGCAACACCGCCGGGCAGGCGATAGGCCGAAACGAAGAGCATCGCCCAGAAGAACGAGAAGTTCAGCGCGCCGAGCAGGAATGTGCGCGGCCACCAGATGCCTTTCGGCAGCTGGCGCACGAGCGCGAGCAGGATGAGACCGGCCGGCAGGGCGCGCAGCATGGCCACCGTCAGCGGATAGCCTGACGGCAGAAGCTCGGTCGTGACGATATAGGTGCTGCCCCAGATAGCCGGTGCGGTCGCGGTGATGAGAATGTCGGAGGTGCGAGACATGAATATCTCCATTAAAAGAATCTTGATATCAAGATATCTGATTTTATCTTGACGTCAAGATAGTTGCCGGCTTTAGTCGCGCCATGGATCATGTCGACAGAATTCTCGCCCAGTGGAACCGCGAACGGCCCGACCTCGATGTCGAGCCGATGGGGCTTCTCGGCCGCATTGCGCGGCTGCGTACCCATCTGGCGCGGGAGATCGAAAAGGCGCTGGCCGCCCATGGGCTGAATTCGGCGAGTTTCGACGTTCTGGCGACGCTGCGCCGTTCCGGACCGCCCTATCGGCTATCGCCGGGCGATCTCATCGCCACGACCATGGTCTCCTCGGGCACCATGACCAACCGGCTCGACCAGCTGGAAAAGGCCGGTCTCATCGAACGGTCGCACAATCCGGACGACCGGCGCGGCGTGATCATCGCGCTGACGCCGAAGGGGCTCGCGCTGGTCGATGCGGCAGTGACGGACCATGTCGAGAACCAGCACAAGCTGCTCGACGGTCTCGATGCGCAGGAGCGCGCGGCGCTTGATGGCCTGCTGCGCAAATTTCTCGGCGAATTCGAATAATTCAGATTTTGTCGACGAGTTTTTCGACGCGCAGAAGATGTGCGCGCCGCGTGGTGTCGTCGATGCGGTCCATGTCGTGCAGGCTGACCAGCTTGAAATCCAGCCCCTTGGCGCAGAAGGCGGCGATGCCGCGCTTCAGCAGGCGCTTGACGGGATTGCCCATATAGAAGTTCACGACCCACCAGGGCGAGCCCGTCGTAGTGAAGGCCCAGAACAGGTGGATGTTGCCGAGCCGCGGCTGGATGCGCCCGCCCTGCGGATCGTTCTCGAAGGCGACGCCGGGCGCGAAGACGCGGTCGAAGAAGCCCTTGAGGATGGCCGGGAAATTGAACCACCATTGCGGGAAGACCAGCACCAGCCCGTCGGCCGCTTTCAGCCTGCTGATATAAGGTTCGGCTTCAGAGGGATCGTAGTCCGGCTCGAAATAGCGGCCGCGCTCGGACACGCTGAGGCGCGGGTCGAAATTCTCGCGGTAGAGATCGAGAAGATCGACCGTATGGCCGTTCTCCGTGAGCTTCCGGCGCACCGTTTCGGCCGTGCTGGCGGCAAAGCTGTCTTCCAGGGGATGGGCGAGCACGAGCAGGATACGCATGGCGACCTCAGAACAGCGAGCCCTGGCGCGGTGCCGGTTTGGCCGCCTCCGTCTCCGGCTTGGCCGCTTTCTTGCGCGGCGGCGTGCTGCCGCCCGAAGGGGTGCCCGCGCCGGTGACGGCGTCGACGCTGCCGTCGGCGAATTCGATGGCGATGGCGCGGCCGGGGCCAAGCGCTGTCGCCCCCTTCACTGGCACGCCGTCCTCGTCGCGCACCAGCGCATAACCGCGCTTCAGCACGTTGCGGTAGGAGAGCGATTGCAGCACGCGGTCCTGTGCCTGAACGAGGGCGCGGCGGCGCGAGAGATCGCCGGATAGCGCGCTTTCGGCCCGCAAGGCGAGGCCCTTGAGCTTGTCGCGCGAACGCTCGGTCTGCGCCTTGATGCGGGCGGGCGTGGCGCGCAGCGACACGTCGAAGGCGGAGAGGCGGGCGCGCAGCTGGTCGAGCCGGCGCTCTACGATGCGCTCGGCGCGCTGGACACGGTCGGCGACGCGCTGGCGGCGCTCGGCGATGCGGGTCAGCAGCATATCGGGCCGCAGATGCG